>JBCBZL010000257.1:0-7312 GCA_039815385.1 Cyanobacteria bacterium P01_A01_bin.114 | reverse complement strand
CGCACGGTCTCGTAGCATTTGTGATCGTCTATTAGCCTCGAAAGCGTTAACATCGGAATTCGTGGAAGAGCAGCCATTGATTTCACGCTAGCGCGTGAGAATGGGTCTGTGCAACCTCCCTGAAACAGCTATTGAGCCAAATTGATTGCAGGAGGTCAAAATAATGTCTCAATGTCACGTTTGCGGCTCAGAAGACTGTCAGACAGAACATGTGAGTGAAGTTTTTAACATAAAGGGAAAGTTTTATTTAGTTGAAAACATTCCTGCTAAAGTTTGCTCTCGCTGCGGGGAAGACGTGTTTGGCAAGGAAACAACAGAGCGAATTCGACTGATGCTACATGGCGAAGATAGACCTACTCGATCGATCTCCTTAGATGTCTTTTCTTATAATGAAGCTGTCAGTAAATAGCTTTCTAGAAAGCTTTCATTGTATGGGTATGCATCTATGACGGTAGAATTGCTAATCGCGATCGTATCAGGCATCGTCACCCTGTTTGCGTCATTTTTTGTGGCCATGTATCAAGCTCGGGTAGAGTCTCGTAAGCTGGTCAAACAGCTAGAGCAAGAATACTCCACCGCGCTGTTTGATAAACGGCTAGAGGCCTACCCGGTGCTCTTTGAGCTGCTGCACAACTTTAATGCCGTAATTGAGTACGGCACCCCCACCCGACAACAGCTATTAGACTTTCGCAAACACTATGACAGCTGGGTGTCGGCCCACGCAATTTTGCTCACCCAGGCGACGGCTAAGCTAATTTGGGGCTACCACAACTATCTGGTCAATCTGCTAGAGCCGCGCACGGGAGGGTCTTTCCCAGCAGAGCAGTGGTTTGAGATTCGCAACATTCAGGTGTTGATTGGTAAGGCCCTGAGAGCCGAGATTGGCGTGTTTGATACCGCTGCCGCAGGGCTCCCCGACTTTGACAAGCCTCACGTCAAGGCGCTGGTTGAGAAACTGCGGCAGAGTTCAAAACAGGTCAGGCGTCGGTTTGGGGTTTAGTTTCGATCCCGTGGGTTTTCTGGCGCGATTTGAGCCCGCTGCTCGGGGGTCAAAACGGCCATGATGTCATCTTGAGCATCCCGCATGACGCCGATGACGTCTGAGCGCTGACTGCGGGTTAGCCCCAGGCCCATCATGGTGCTGCGCATATCGTCGCCACTTGCCTGGGCAGCCCGAAAGGTCTCTAGCTGTTCGGGGGTCAAAATCTCCGCCATTTGCTCGGCGACACCTGCCTTGATGGCATTGATGTCTTCTTCTTGCTCGGCTGTGAGATTCAAATTTTCGACCTCAGACCAGGCTGAGCCGCCCCTGCCTTTGGCCATGGTTTGAATTGGGTCGCCTTGGGCCGCAAGCTGGGCTGCAAAAAGCGGAGGCTGGAGTACGGCAACAGCGGCGAGTGCGTTGATGCCGATCAGGCTTGAGAGGAGTAGATTAAGCTGGCGTTTCATAGTGTCTCCGTTTGAATGACTTTCAAAGTCTCAGCTGGCTGAGTTGTTTTCAATATAGACTGTGGCAACAAAAACGACCCGTGAAAAAAGTCATCATGGTACCTACCCCACTGAGGTTGTGGGAATACGTTGAGTGGGGGGGTGTCGAGTATTGTAAGCAAGCGTACCGTCTTCCATATGCACGGTGCGATCGGCGATGTCTAAAATGCGGTTGTCGTGGGTGACCATCAAAATGGTGCAGCCGCGCTCCCTGGCGAGCACCTGCATAATGTTGACAACATCTCGCCCCGACTTACTGTCTAGGGCAGCGGTGGGTTCATCGGCTAAGACTAAGGCCGGTCGACTGACCAGGGCTCTTGCGATCGCAACCCGCTGCTTTTGCCCCCCAGATAGTTTCTCAGGATAATAATCAATGTGATCTCCCAACCCCACTGCCGCTAACATCTCAGCCGCCTGGCGCTGCCTCTCTTGTCGGGTATATTTACCGTGAACTTCTAACCCCATTTGCACATTTTGTTGAGCCGTCAAGCTCCGATGCAGATTGTGCGCCTGAAAGATATAGCCATTGTGACGACGGGCCAACACCAGCTGACGCTGGCTGGCCCCAGACAGCTCTTGCCCTAGCACGCACAGGCTACCAGACTGCACCGAGCGCAGCCCGCTAATGAGGGTGAGTAGGGTGGTTTTTCCTGAGCCTGAGGGGCCTGTCATGAGGATAATTTCGCCTGGGTTAATGTCTAGATGAATGTTGAATAGGACCTGTTTTCGGAGAGCGCCATGGCCGAAGTGGTGGTTGAGGTGGCAGATGGAGATCATGGGGGTGGGTGGCATGGGTAGGTGGGGTGGAGGGTAGAGGGTGGTGGGTATTGGCGCAGGAAAGGATGGGGGAGATGGGGAAGGTGATTGGTGATTGGTGATTGGTGATTGGTGATTGGTGATTGGTGATTGGTGATTGGTGATTGGCTAGTAACAAATAAAAAATAACGAATAACGAATAACAAATAACACCTCTTCCAGTGGTAATTGGTGATGGGTGATTGGGTAGAGAGAGGACTAGCCTGTCAAAAAACATCTGCCGGGTCAGCCGCCTGGAGTCGTCGGGTTGCGATCGCGCCCGACAACCCACACATCACAACCGTCATGGCCAAAATAAACACCGCCCGACTGACCGGCATGACAATACTGAGGGCGGTGGCGGCGGCTGTTAGCTGATAGAGCCCTATGGAAACTACCAAACTCGGGAAAAAGCCCAATATCGACAAAATCAAAGCTTCTTCAAACACGACCCCGAGCAGGTAGCCATCCTGGTAGCCCATTGCTTTGAAGGTGGCATATTCCGCCATGTGGGCATTCACGTCGGTGGAGAGAACCTGATACACAATCACGACCCCCACCACAAAGCCCATGGCGCTGCCAACCCCAAAAATGAACGCGATGGAGGAATTGGTGCGTAGCTCATTCTCTTCAAACTCAATATATTGGTCGTAGGTAAAGACTTGTACATCTTCTGCCAGGTAGGTGTCTAACTGCTGTTGCACCACGAGCGGATCGGCGTCTGGCTGCAGGTCAATCAGCCCCATGCTCACCACCCCCGCCTCGCGCTTTGGGAAAAACCGCAGAAAGTTTTGATCGCTGGTGATCATGGCCCCGTCTGCGGCAAAGGAGGCCCCTAGCTCAAACAGTCCGCCCAGGGTGACCGTCCGTAGCCCAATCTCGGTGGTAACCGTTTTGCCCTGCTCGACCTGATCAATTAAGGCTTGCGTCTCTCCCCGCCCGGCTTTATCAAACAGCACCGTATCCGGCAGCTTAATCACGTCCAGCTGAGCATTGACTTCGGGTAGTTGAAAGGTGGGTCTGTCTGGATTTTGACCCAGAATACTTAGGGAGCCTTTCTCGCGGGTCTCAGGGTTGCGCCAGGTGACAGCGTTAATGTAAAGGGCATCGGCTGAGGCGACCCCGTCGATATCCATCGCTTGCAGCAGCCGTCGCCGGGGAAAGGTATAGGTCTGGTTAAAGCTTCTCGCCTGGGTGCTGACGATGACTAAATCTGCGATGACGTGCCGAGGATACTGGGTGTTACTTCTAAACAGCGCGTCTTGAAATCCCAGCTGAAGAAATACCATAATGTCGGCAAACGCGATACCTGCTAAGGCTGTCAGCAGTTTAGTGCGATCTTTTCGCAGCTGCAACCACCCCAACGGGGTGCGATGTTGAACATTTTTAAGTTGTTTTACAAGCCCGAACATAGGAGATGCCTCATAGATCAAATCTCAGCTCAAATCTCAATCGTCGCGATCACCTGCAAATTGGTCAGCCCCCTGACCCGAGCGCTCGAATCCTCATCCAGCTTTATGTTGACCTCCACCACCTTGGCATCGATATTGGCAGTTGGGTCTTCATTCACCACCGATTGTTGTTCTATCTGCAAGCCGACATACTCAACCGTGCCTCGGAGGGTTTCATCGGGTAAAGATCCGCTGGTGAGGGTGACCGACTGACCGACATTGACCTTACGAACGTCGCTGTCGTAGATTTCTGCGATCGCAACCATCTGACTAATCTGCCCCATCTCTACAATCCCCGCCTCGGCCACCACCTCCCCCGGTCGAGCATAGATTTTGAGAATCGTGCCCGCCTGGGGCGCTTTCACATAGGCCTGGTCAAGCTTGCGCTGGATCTGGGTGACGGCTGCCTGGGTGCGAGCCACCTCTGCCTCAGCAGCCCGCACATCCACCGGGCGAATCTCTTGAATCTGCTCTAGATTGGCCCTGGCAGCGTCTAGCTCAGGGGAACGGGTCGTTTGCGATCGCGTCAGCACCGCCTGAGCTTCTTGCAAACTGCGCTGTGCGGTTTGTAGCACCAGCCGTTTACTGTCTCGCTCTGACGCCGAGATCGCCCCTGCTTCATATAGTCTCTGATAGCGGGTGTACTCATCTTCAGCGTTAGCGACCTCCGCTGCCTGGCGGGCCAGGGTCGCCTGCTCGGCCAGAATATCTCCCTCCCGCTGGGCCTCCAGTCTGGCAATTTCAGCTTGTTGGGCCGCAATCTCTCCTTGTTTTGCACCCGCCAGCGTTTGTTCTAGCTGAACCTGGGCAATCTTGACCCGTTCCTGGGCTTCGGCCAGATCGGCCTGGATGCGATCGCGACTATCTAAAATGGCAATCACCTGACCGGCCTCAACCGTTTCCCCCTCAGCGACTAAAAGCTGAGCCACCCGATTGCCCCCGTCGTTAGAAGTTGAGGGCGACAGCTGAATCACGTCACCCGCTGGCTCTAGGCGACCGAGGGCCGTGACCGTTTTCGGCTTTGGGGCAACCCTTTCTACGTCGGGCGGCGGCGGGGAGAGTTGCGATCTCAGTCTCACCAGAGCAACCCCTCCAGCCACCCCTAAAACAATCAATATCCCTAACACCCACCTTTGAGAGAGGGGCTTTGATCCACCCTCAACCCGAAATACCATTGCAGAACTCCTGATTACATCTTCACCCATTCACCCACCCCTCACCGCGCGAAGCGCCTCCCCACCTCGCCTAACCGAAATTTGGATCTTGACGCACGACTAGCGCCCAAATGGGACTCTCCGATTTGACCTAAATTGTCTCCCTCTCCTTTCGGAGCGCCCTGGCCGATCGTCAAAATCCTCTCGCACGTCGTCGAGACACTCGCGCCGATCGTCATCGTCGAAACAATCTTCTAGATCATCCTCGATATCATCACGTCGATCTTCGCGGCGATCGTCTCGACGATCTCCAATCTCCTCGCGAATATCTTCTAAATCGTCATCATCAAGATCTGAACGCTCTAGAAATGGAGGAAACTGCGCCAGATACTCAAAGCCGTTATTACTGACCTGAGGCAATTGAGTATACGCCTCAGCCGCGCTGCCTGCGCCAGCAATGAGCCCTATTGTCAGCAGGGTTAAAAAAAGTTTTTTAGAAATAGCAAATCGCACGGTAATGATCTCCTGGTTGAGGAAGTGTATTTCAAACAAGCGATATTTCGAATCAGCAATATTTTGAACCGGCAGCTGAACTGTGCCCAAACCATTATTAAGTGACCACTTACTTATTAATAACGCAGCCATAAAATGTCGTCAAGCCTAAAGACCAAGACCGTGACTTAGGTCACGGGGCGAGTAAAATAGAAGCTGAGGGGCTTGACAAAGTCTGGCTCAGTCACTATAAAAATGAGTATCGACTCACTAATATGGCCAGAACCCGCAAAATCACCGATGAACAAATTTTGAAAGCCGCTCAAGCGGTTTTCCTCGAAAAAGGATTTGGCGCATCAACCCTTGAGATTGCAGAGCAGGCCGGTGTTTCTGAAGGATCCATTTTTAAGCGCTTTTCTACCAAGGAAAAACTATTTTTCACCGCCATGGGGCTATCGGACATATCCTCCTGGCTATCCTTTTTAGAGACGGTTGTGGGTCAAGGTGATCTAAAGGAGAATCTTAAAACAATCGGTCTTAGGGCGATGGAGTTTTCTCAAGAACATTTGCCCAAGATGATGATGCTCATGTCTAAGGGGGTGCCAGCGCCCACGATGCTCCGATCGGCGTCGGCCCCTCCGATTCGTAATCTCAAGGCACTCACCCGGTTTTTTGAGAAAGAGATTGCCCTCGGTCGAATGCAGACTAACAGCCCCCAGGTGATTGCTCAAATGTTTGCAGGCAGCGTGATGAACTACGTGTTTCTCAGTCAGATGGCCCCTGTTCTACTGCCTGAGCCCCAAGAGTATATAGACTCAGTGGTCGAAATCCTCTGGAAAAGCATTCAGCCTAACCCCCATTCAGATTAAAACCTTGAGTTTTGACCGTCGGGCAAACGACGGGGCATTGCTGGGTTAGAGGATGAGCGGGTTTGTCATAATCCAAAATAGGATAATTTTTTTGCCAAATAATAAGTGACTGCTTACTTACTAAAGGTTTCTATGACACCTCCTACTGCTATGACCCCTCCCACCGGAGGGAGCCGACCTACAAAAACGACAGGTTTTTGGCACTATTTGCTCTGGTTAATGCCCCTATTGGGGCTAGCCACCTTGCTTATAGGGCGACCTGGCCCGCTTGGGCCACTTAGTCGAGCACCTAGGGCCGACCCGCCTGATGCCTCTCTGTACGATGTCTCTCGGTATGAGATAAAGACAGATGCGCTGCCCAGCAAGGCGGTAGCAGCGGGTATTCAGAGAATAGTCCTTGAGGCTGAGATTTGCGATCGCACCCAGGTAGTTGCCTCAGTTGACACAGTTGACAACACTGACTCGGTTCCCCTGTTTTCTCCACTCACCTACGCTTCAGAAAAGAGCAGCTTACCGGCCTGGCTTAGTGAGTTAAACCTGACATCCGAGCAAACTCAGCAGGTGATGATGATTGATGCGATGCTTGCACAGGAGTTAGCGGCAATTCTCACCCCCGATCAGTTTGCTCAGCTTCAAAGCTCGTTTGCGGATGACTCGAGTGAACCCATGAGCATAAATGCCCTTGAGCTTGGCCTGTCGGTATACCAACAAACGGCCGTAGATGTTGCCTTGGAAGAGGCGATGCAGCGGCTGCTCAGCATTTTGTCTGTTGAGCAGCGGCAACAGTTTTTTCAAGATTTATTAGATGAGCGATCGACGGCTGAGCCAAATCTCGGTACCTGATTCAGAATAATCTCACCTGTTGGGGATGGGGTTGGGGGATTGTCGGAATATAAGTCTCCCTGCCTGAGAAAGGCGCTAGCTTCGCCATGTCCCTTGAGCTATAGGGGGAAGGGCGAAAGTTAAGTAGGTAAGCAAAATTATTTTCAGTATCACTTTCTGGTTGGGATCCCCTGCCCCCCTTGATAAGGTGGCGCAGCTGGGGGGATCTCTCGGGAACGTG
>JBCBZL010000399.1:0-3384 GCA_039815385.1 Cyanobacteria bacterium P01_A01_bin.114 | reverse complement strand
CTGACTGGGTTGGGGTCACTTTTTCAGCCGCCTGAATCGCCTTTGAAAGCGGCGGCCATCGATCAATCGCCTCTTGAAAGATTTGGTCTAAATTACCCGTATCTCGCTTAAGTTTTTCCCGCGATAAAACCACCATCACGCTGACCCGCCCATCGGGCAGCATCATGGCTAAGATGTATCCCCCCTCAAGGGCAACGGCCAAAACCTTATTATCGGGAATCAAATCTGCCAGGCGCTCACCGACAAAATAGGCAAACCCAGAGATATACGGCTCTCGGTCGGCAGGCTTGACTGCTTTTGAATCGGCGCGACGGGCCAACGGGGTTTGATTTCCTCTGGCATCGATCACAATTTTGGCCCCATACTCGATCACCCCTTCGGCGGTACGACAGCGCACCCCTGTCAGCTGATTCTCCTCAAATACAAACTCTTCTATTTCCATATTTGGCAGATAGACAGCCCCTTGGGCAATGGCACTCTCAATCAAAATCTGATCAAAAATTGGCCGATTGATCCCCATGCCGTGATGTTTGCCCTTGAGTCTTTCGATTTCAATTTGGTAATTGAAACCCTCGTGGGCTGAAATTAGCTGAATCTTCTTGGGAAATTCAATGGCTTTATGAACATCTTGATCTACCTTAAGCCTGACTAATAGCTCATGGCTCATGCCATAGAACGTTTCTGGAACTTGCAAAGTCTGTTGAGCCCCTCGACCCATCAGCATGACATCAAGCCCCCTGTCAGCCAACAGATTAGCTGCGGTGACCCCGGCAGGCCCGGTGCCGACAATAATCACATCACATGTTTTACTCACCATAGTGTTTTCCTGACCCTTTCAATGTTGTGGCTAAATCGGCTTCTGAGATCCAAATACCGTGAAACCCGTAGGGGACCCGCTGCGGCAACAGAATTCGGGCCACAGGTTCATCTGTAAAGTTTTTGGCGTCAATGACGATCAGCTCAGAGCTGTCTTGAGTGGCATCATAAACAAAGGTGAGCAACCAGCCGTCGTCTTCTTGTCGACCCCCCGTTCGGGGCACAAATACGGCCTCACCTCCGTAGCAGCCAGCTCTAAACGGATGCAGCTGTCGTGAACCCGTGAAAAAGTCATACTTGAGCAGGCCATCAAAGGTCATTAAAGGAACTTGCCCAGATGCGATTTTGGCGGTGTATCCATAGCGATTTTGGCTACCCAACACCTGTGGATTGAGGCTAGGAAACTCTGACGCAACATCATCGAGGATCTCAGCTTGAACAGTGCCTGTGTAAAGATTGAACCGCCAGCGATACAAAACAGGTTTATCGTGTTGACGAGACCTCATTCCGCCTTTAGTCTGAACATCCAAGGCTCTCGCATCGCTATTTCGACAGGCAATCAGAACCACGTCATCGTCGTCTTCATACGCATTCAGCGTATGCACCACGTAACAACTGGGAACCTCAAACCATTGGATGCGACTGCCGTCGCCATGGCGGGGAAGGATGCCAAACCGGGCCGGGGCCTCTGGCTCGAACAAGTAAGCCGGTTCTCGACGTCTCAATCTTTCTAGCTTAAAGGTGAGCGGCAAGTCCATAAAAATGGTGTAATTTTCAGTGATGGCAAAGTCATGCATCATCACCGCAGCGGGCAGATGGATGGGAACCGTGCTGACAATCTTTCCCTGGGGCGAGACAACGCTATATTTTAAATAGGGAGGCTGCAGCAGGGAATAGCCAAAAAACATCATCTCCCCAGTCTTAGCATCCACCTTGGGGTGGGCCGTAAACGGAGAGGCGAGCTGCCCACCGTAGGTAAAGGGGCCTGCCGTAGTTAGCTGCGACCTATCGATCTCGTAGGGCTCGCCGCCTTCCCACAGGGCCAACAGGCGATCGGCATGCCAGACCAGAGCCGTATTGGCGGTGTTTTTAAATGGCCCAAACAGGTTATTGGCAGGGTTAGCCAGCTGCGGTGGCTCTAATAGACCTGCCCACAGGGCTCGGTTGGCCGCCTGCTCGATCTCAAACCCCCTTGTGTGTACATAGCGGTTACGATACAGGGCTTTGCCGTTGCTCATGTGAATGCCATGTAGCATGCCATCTCCGTCAAACCAGCTATGGCGACCCAAAGGTGAGAATTTTGGATTAGGACCGTTACGTATAAAGGTGCCGCACAGGTCGCTGGGGAGTTCACCGATCACAGGCAGATTATTAACTGTTGTCTCGGTTTGAATAGGTGCAAAATTATCCTTAAGGTAAGGATTAACGGCTGTGGCTATCATGCTCTGCTCTCCGAGGTAATCAATAGAATCGAGGCGACTGTGGAGAAATCATCAGTGTTTTTTCTTGTCGGGGTAAGGTGGGTATCTCCATTTCAAATCAAGAAGGCAGGACTTATTTAAAACACCTCGCTGATAGGAAAAGGTCTCAAAACCCGCCTTGCCGTGATAACGACCAAAGCCGCTGTTGCCGACGCCACCAAAGGGCAGACCGGGAACCGTTAGCTGCATAACCGTGTCATTCACGCAGACTCCCCCAGAGGCCGTCTTTTCTAAAATCTGGGCCTGATTTTTTGAGTTTCTTGAAAAGAAGTACAGGGCCAGTGGCGTGGGTTTCTGATTGACCAAAGCAATGGCGTCTGATAGATCTTGATACTCGAGCACAGGCAGAATCGGGCCAAAAATCTCCGCTTGCATCAGCTGACTTTCCCAACTGACTTGATCAATCACGGTCGGGGCGATATAAAGCTGCTCTACATCAGAGTCACCTCCGATTAAGCAGTCGCCCTCTCGTAAGAGTTCGGCAAGACGGTAAAAGTGCCTTTGATTGATAATTCGTGCGTAGCTACGGCTCTGGGCAGGATCGGCCCCGTAAAAAGATCGTATTTGCTGCTTAATGCTGTCGAGTAAAGCCTGCTTGACGCTGCGGTTAACGAGGAGATAATCAGGGGCCGTACAGATTTGACCCGCGTTGGTAAATTTCCCCCAAACAATTCTTTTAGCCGCGTATTCGATATGGGCTGTTTCGTCGACAATACACGGGCTTTTGCCGCCAAGTTCCAGCGTGACTGGGGTGAGATGCTGGGCGGCAGCCGACATCACGATTTTTCCAACCTCAGTGCCACCGGTAAAGAAGATGTGATCAAATTTTTGCTGTAAAAGCTGCTGGCTGATCTCTATATCGCCTTCAATCGCGGTGATAAAAGCGGCGTCAAAGGTGTTGCAGATCAGCTCTACTAGAACAGAGGCGGTATGGGGCGCAAATTCTGAGGGCTTTAACACGGCACAGTTGCCGGCTGCGATCGCACCCACCAGCGGGGCCAGCATTAAATCAGCAACAGCGCTGTCCAAACAAATGACATGAACGTCGATTTTCCAAGCTTAGAGCCCATGTGCGGCGCGAGATTTT
>JBCBZL010000426.1:0-2671 GCA_039815385.1 Cyanobacteria bacterium P01_A01_bin.114 | reverse complement strand
TGGGGCTTGTTTGTGATGGGGAATGGGTAATGGGTGATGGGTAATGGGTAGTGGGTGATGGGTAATGGGTAATGGGTGCCCCTTCGCCTTTCACCTTTCACCTTTCGCCCTTCGCCCTTCGCCCTTCGCCTTACCCCTTACCCCTTACCCCTTACCCCTTACCCCTTGCCTTTCGCCTTTTGCCCTTCGCTATCTACAGGCGTTGCATGCAACGTCTTTCCCTATGCTCCTCTCCGACATTGCTCCGCCTGCAACTATCGACCGCGCCTTGGCTATCTTAGATGCCTTTGATCAGCTCTTTGGCACGCCCACGTCTGAACTAGAGCTGCGGGCTGTGATCGGAGCTATTTTGCTCCACACCGAACATATCCAGGCGCTGCCCCATGAGATGGCAGCCTTAATCGAGGCGGTAGAGGCGGCTTACCGGTCTGGCGCTCGGGTAGCGGCGGGTGACTTGGCAAATGCAGCAGCTGAGGTGGCGGCCAAACGCATCAAAGACTGGTTACAAACCCGTGAAGAAGCTTTGTTTGGAGGACTGGCAGCCTACGCACAGCAGTTTGACTCGACCCTAGACTCGGCGGCTGAGCTGGTCGATGTGACTCAGACGATGATTGCCATTCTCAATGACGGTCAGCTCAGCGCGCCAGAAGGGCGCTGGCTATTACAAACGGCCCTAGAGAAATTTGATCTGACGAAGGCTTTGCAGAAATGGGTACCCCCAGAGTGGTTTGCGATCGCAAACCAGGTTGCCCAATATCGAAAAAATGCCTCCTTTGAGTCCACGGTGTTCGGGGTGGTTCAAGCCTACATACAGCGATTTCAGTCTCTATTGACCCCTGAGCTGATGCAGCACGTTTTGAAAAACGGCACCCTCAACGTAGACCCGCAGCAGCTATTAGAAGGAGACATTGTCAGACTCACCGAGGTGATGCTCTTTAAGATGCAGCTTTTAGAGGCGTCCCCACCAGTCACCAAGTCAGCTGAAGAAATCGCAGCACAGCTCCACACTGCCATCCGCGAATTTAAAGCCCGCCGCAGGATTAGAGACCTTAGCCAGCCGACTGCCTTAGGCGACCTTGAAGTTAGCGGGGGTTTTTCAATGGCCCCTTCCGAGCAGCCTGACTTTGAGCGAACTATTGAGCGAGCTGACGGCCTCGGAGAGGATCGCCAGAGTTGACGTTACTTAACACAGGCAAAAATTGTGATGTTTGTTTATAAAAAGACACTCTGAGACGATCCCCAATGCTTTCGAGAAAATAAAGATACTTTGCCAGGGAAGTTTACTACCGGCCTATCTGCCTGAAACGACCAGCAACCCTGGACTTGAGATTGTCAAACCAGGGGGCATCCAAAGCCTTTAGAGAGATAAAACCAGGCAATACTTTGTGTTCAGCCGCGGCAACGCTTTTGTCTTTTGTTCTTATTTTTATAAAAATTAGGATATAAATAATCTTGGAGCTCATTTAAGTCGTCTGGGAAGACAAAAAAGCACTCTGAAATTTATTAATCTTTATAAGGAGCTTTTTAAGAACAGATAGCGCCTAGAAGTTTTATTTCATTCCCTTTCTTTTAGACGATCGATTCCCCATAATTCGATCTAGTTACCTTGCAAAAAAACTCTTCTCCCTCTGCATACGGGCAAGATATCCGCGATATCCGATCAGTGCGGTGCAGAGATTTCCTGAGCTCTGACTAGATACATCACCAGGAGACAATTGCCTTGAAACTTTCTGTTTACGGTAAAGGCGGCATTGGCAAGTCCACCACCAGCTGCAACATTTCGGTGGCGCTGGCAAAGCGCGGTCGCAAGGTTTTGCAGATTGGCTGTGACCCCAAGCACGACAGCACCTTCACGCTAACCGGGTTTTTAATTCCCACCATCATCGACACCCTGCAAGAAAAGGACTATCACTACGAAGACATCTGGCCTGAAGATGTTATCTACAAAGGCTATGGCGGCGTTCACTGTGTTGAAGCCGGGGGGCCGCCAGCCGGGGCTGGCTGCGGTGGCTATGTGGTCGGTGAGACCGTTAAGCTTCTCAAGGAGCTCAACGCGTTTGATGAGTACGACGTGATTTTGTTTGACGTCCTGGGTGACGTCGTGTGCGGCGGGTTTGCCGCACCGCTCAACTACTCTGACTACTGCATGATCGTCACCGACAACGGCTTCGACGCCCTGTTTGCCGCGAACCGGATTGCGGCCTCAGTTCGCGAAAAAGCGCGCACCCACACCCTGCGTCTGGCCGGGCTGATCGGCAATCGCACCTCTAAGCGCGACCTGATCGACAAATATATCGAAGCGGTGCCCATGCCCGTTCTCGAAATTTTGCCCCTGATCGAAGATATTCGGGTCTCACGGGTCAAAGGTAAGACCATTTTTGAGATGGCCGAAGCCGATCCGTCTTTAGAGCCGGTCTGCCAGTATTACCTCAACATCGCCGATCAGATTTTGGCGGGCCCCGAGGGCGTAGTGCCTAATGACACCGCCGATCGCGAGCTGTTTGCCCTGCTGTCTGACTTTTACCTCAACCCGCCGGGTGAGGCCCAGGCTCAAGAGGAAGAATTAGATCTGATGATGGTCTGATGGGCAACTAGCAGTCAGCACCGGGAACCGGATGGCAAGCAGGTTAGGCAGATTCCGAGTCAAGAGTGCGAACACCCGAAACGGAGT
>JBCBZL010000065.1:0-17384 GCA_039815385.1 Cyanobacteria bacterium P01_A01_bin.114 | reverse complement strand
GCGGGCTGAAGAGGTAGCCCTGCACCTCGTGGAAGCCCGATTGGACCGCAACGCTGCGGTGGCTATCGGTCTCCACCCCCTCGGCCGTCAGCAACAGCGTCAGCGCGCTCGACATGGTGGTGAGCCCGTTTAAGATCTCGCTCGTGCGCTGGTGCTCCACCGCGGCAAGGAAGGCCATGCGGTCCATTTTCACCCGGTTGAACGGCAAACGCCACAGGTGGGTGATGTTGGAGTTGCCGGAGCCAAAATCGTCCAGCGCCAGCGTGATGCCGAGCGCGCGGCACTCGCCCAAGATCGCCACCACGTCCGGTGTTGCGCTTAGCGTGCGGCTGTCGGTGAGTTCCAGCTCCAGGCGATGCGGGGGGAGGTTGGCGGCTTGCAGGATATGCCGCAAGAGCGGCACCAGCGCCGGCGCCAACTGGCGTGGCGACAGATTCACCGCCATGCGCAGCGGCTCCGGCAGCGCGGCCGCGGCCCGGCACGCGGTGGTGAGGGTGAGGGCGCCCAACTCGCCGATGCCGGCCATTTCCTCCGCCAGCGGGATGAACTCGTTTGGCATAATCGGGCAGTCATAGGGCTGCAGACGGCTACCATCAGCGCTGGGCTCATAGCATTCATCAATCTCATGCCCGTGGTCAAAGAAGGCTTTGAGGATGGTCACACAGGCTCCAGCGACGGTGCCGTGACCTGCGCCATAGGCGGGGTGCATAGGGGAACCTTCGGGGAAGGCCATCGGTAGCAAGAAGGAACTGCCGTAGCCGCGATCGGCATCTTGGCCGCGATCGCACGCATGTTTGTCCTTTTGCTGATGATTGTGCCCGGCAATTTCAGACAAGAACTCTGAACCAAAGCCGTCCACTAGAGCGCCCATTACCCCAAGGTTAGCCTGATCATTGTTGCAGAAGCGGTTGAGCAAGCCGCCCACGGCTTCGGGGCGCAGCCGCCGATGCACGTTGAACTTTTGATAGCGCACTGCCTTGAGGGCACGGGTAGCGACTTCGGTCACCAGAGAGAGAATGTGGGGGCCGCCGAAGTGGGCAAAGCCCTGCTGCTTATCGTAGTAGTCGCTGCTCTGGAACGGAATCCCAGGATCAAACGGCGCGCCCATGCTGAGCAAGAGCAGACAGGCATTGAGATAGGCCTGATAGAGCGCGTCGTAATGTACATAGGTCGCCAGGTCGCGCGGGGTGGCAATAAAGCGATACTTGGGATAGTCGCTGTAGCTTTCTGCCCCACGTAGGTCAGCGCCATTTTGCACATCAAGCCAGGCCTCCCAGGTGGTCATATAGTCCTTATGGGGCGTTGCCACCCTGACCCGCTGATCAACCCGAACAGCCCCGTACTGGATCTGACCATCGGTCACGGCTTGGGCGTTGCCCAGGCCTGTATTGCCAATCAGCAAAAACTGAGATAGATAAGGCCCTTCGCAGTCACCGGGGGTGATGCCGCGAAAGACAGTTTGGCGGTTAAAGGGGCCACGCTGACGGGCACGCTCGGCCTCGCTCAAGCGGCGACCGGGGTCTGCAATCCACTTAGAGCAATTTAGGCGCTCAAAGGCGCGACCGACACCTTCGTTGGTGTCAAAGTCAGCAAAGGGCACATCCCGCAGTAGCCCCATCGAGTAGACTTCGATCATTTCGGCAACCAGCTCATCGCTATCGAGAACTGGCGCGGGTGGCATGGTGGCAGCTTGGGCATCGGGACCTTCTAGATCAAAGGTTAGACCCGCGCCCTGGCTCTCCCACGCCCGCACGGCTCTACCATGGGCAATCTGAGACTTCCAGTGCGGATGAGCCTGGCCATCTTGCCCCGGAGGCCCCAAAGGCGTGTCTCGAAAGTCTTGAACATCGCCTGAGTCAATAGCCCGCACAAACTGCTGATAGTGGTTGGGGTCACTCAGCAGACCGTTATCTTCGTGGGGCAGGCCTTTGGTGTAGTTGGCGATGTGGGAGGGCTTACCCTCGGCCCGATAGCGAAGTTCTTCGCCGTTGTTGATTTGGGCGGGCTGTTCGCGGTTAGCGGCGACTTCGGCAGCTTCACGGCGAACATTAAGGGCGGCAATTCTGCGATCGCGCATTGGGAACACCTTAATCGATGGTTTGGATGGTTATGTTCCTATGCTGCTCGGTACAGATAAGCCTTGTCGGCACCCGGCTGGGTACTTTTGATGGGGAGATGGGAAAGTGCCAGGTGCTATAGCTAGCGTGATTGGTTATTTGTTATTGGTTGTTTGTTATTGGTTGTTTGTTATTGGTTGTTTGTTATTCGAGCAACTGATGACCCATAACCCATAACCCATAACCCATAACCCACGACTTACTACCCACAACCTACCAATGCTTCAATCTGCTCGGCAGCAGTCGGCAATGCCTTCGTAATCACGTCACAGCTGGTCTCCGTAATCAACACGTCGTCCTCAATGCGAATGCCCCGGACGTCGGCAAACTGGGCCAGACGATCCCAGTCGACGCAATCGCGATACTGTTCTCGGCGTTGGGGATCTTTCAGAATGCCAGGAACCTGATAAAAACCGGGTTCGATGGTGACAGCCATGCCAGGTTGTAGGGGTCTGTCCAGGCGTAGAAAGCCGAGCCCGAAGCGGTCGCTGCGCTGGCGGCCTTCGGCATAGCCTGCGAGATCGCCCAGGTCTTCCATATCGTGGACATCCAGGCCCAGCAGGTGACCAACGCCGTGGGGGAAAAACAAGGCGTGGGCGTCTTGCTCAACTAAACTGTCCGGGTGGCCTTTGAGAATGCCAAGATTCACCAGGCCCTCGGCTAAAATGCGGCAGGCCAGCAGGTGGAGAGCTCGATATTCCACATCGGGTTTGGCCTGGGCAATGCAGCCATCGTGGGCGGCGAGTACCACATCGTAGAGGTCGCGCTGGGTGGGGGAAAATTTGCCTGAGACGGGCCAGGTGCGGGTAATGTCTGAGGCCCAGCCGGTGGCGGTCTCTGCGCCGACGTCTGCGAGCAGAAGCTCCCCAGCGTTCAAGGGGTGGTGATAGTGTTCGTTATGCAGCACCTCGCCGTGGACGGTGACGATGCTGTTGTAGGCGCAGGTCATGCCGTGGGCCAAAATCACCTGCTCCATGGCAGCTCGGACTGCGGCCTCTGTTTTGGCGATGGGGGTGGCGGCCATACCTGCCTGGTGCGCGGCGACGGAGACGGCGGCGGCTTTGTGAAGGGCTGCGATCGCACCTTCATCGTGAACCACTCTCAGCTGCACAATGGCTTTTGCCAGGGCCAAATCTTTTTCCTGGGGGAAATCTTCTTGGCGGCCTAACAGGTGCTGTTGCTGTTTAGCGGTGGCCGTGTCTTGGACCGGTAGTGTAGCGGCGGCTGTAATGTGGTGAGGCAGTTCGGCCAGGGGGAAGGCGGCGTCGGCTCCGATGGTTTGGGCAACTTCTGCGCGGCTGGGGCTGGGGCCGTGCCAAAGGGCTTGGGCAGGGGTGGCCTCGTCTAGAAACAGGGTTAGTTTTCCTGCTTTTAGATGAATGGCGGCATTTGTCAGGGGCATCCCAGCAAAGTAGAGAAAATGGCTATTAGCTCGAAAGGGGTAGACGTTTGCCGGAAAATTGCGAGCGCTGGGCTGCCCTGACCAGAGCACGACCGGGTTTTCGATGTGGTCAGCCAGGCGCTGACGCCGCTGGCGCAAGGTGGCGGCAATTTGCATGGTTTGCATGGGGCTAAATAAGGTATTTTTTCTTTATCCTAATTAAGGAATTGAATTTTAACGGATCGGTAAAGATGGGCTCGCAGATTGAACGGGTTGGCTTACCTTGATAAGGGTTGGAAGCTTAGCTCATCCTACGATTCCTTCGCCCTTCATCCTCATGCAGGCGTTGCATGCAACGCCCCTACCCTATAGCCCAAGGGGCATGGCTTCGCTAACGCCTTTCGCCCTTCCCCCTTCCCCCTTCGCCCCTCCCCCCTCGCCCCTCCCATGTCTCACCCTATGCTCCCTGCTGCTGAAGCAGAACAACTCATCCTCAACCTGGTCACGCCGCTGGATACGCGAATTGATCAGGAAACGGTTGATCTTGCCAATGCCTACAACCGCCTTCTGGCTGCGACTGTGACCAGTCAGCTTGATTTTCCGCATTGGGATAACTCAGCGATGGATGGGTACGCGGTGCGCTATGCGGATGTACAGGCAGCCCCGGTATCACTGGCGGTGATTGAAGAGATTCCAGCAGGTAGGCGTCCACAGCAGACGCTTAAGGCTGGGCAAGCGGCCCGCATTTTTACGGGCGGTATGCTGCCCGAGGGGGCCGATACGATTGTGATTCAAGAAGATACGGAGCGGGTGGGCGATCAGGTAACGATTCTCATGCCGCCTAAGCCCAATGCGTTTGTGCGGTATCGAGGCAGTTTCTATAAGGCGGGGGAGGCCCTGCTCAAACCAGGAACCGTAGTAGGGGGGCCTGAGATGGCGGCGTTAGCGGCGGCTCAATGCCAGCAGGTTCAAGTTTATCGTCGTCCACGAGTGGCGATTTTCTCGACGGGGGATGAGCTGGTAACCCCCGATCAGCCGCTGCAGCCGGGGCAGATTGTGGATTCTAATCAATATGCGATCGCAGCCCTGCTTACCCAGGCTGGGGCAGACGCTTTGCCCTTAGGCATTGTGCCTGACAACCCAGAGGCGCTCAAACAGGCCATGGTCAGTGCTTGCGAGCAGGCCGACATGGTGATTTCGTCAGGCGGGGTCTCGGTGGGCGACTATGATTATGTCGATCAGATATTGGCTGATTTAGGGGCTGAGCTGCATATTCGCTCAGTTGCGGTCAAACCAGGCAAGCCTTTAACCGTTGCAACGCTGCCGGTCGCCCCATCAAAGCCAGCTGGGCGACAGCTCCTTTATTTTGGCCTGCCGGGCAATCCGGTCTCTGCGCTGGTGAGCTTTTGGCGATTTGTAAAACCAGCGCTAAGCAAGCTGTCGGGGCGGCCAGATGGCTGGCAACCAACGATTGTTTTAGCCAATACCCAAAGTGCTCTTAGGGCGGGCGGGCAGCGAGAAACCTATCTTTGGGGGCGATTGAGCGTCGGCAGCCAGGGCTATAGTTTTGAGCTGGCGACCGGAGGCCACAGTTCAGGAAACTTAGTCAACTTAGCGGGGACCAGCGGACTGGCGATTGTGCCGGTAGGAACCACTGATATCGCTGCTGGAACAACGGTTCGGGTGATGAGTCTGAGATGATCGGGGGCTAGTCGTGGTACGTCAAGCTTAAAGCTGTGGGTAAAGCAGGCGACTCGCTGCATTTGGGGAATTAAAGGGCTCTGGATAGAGCTGATTTTGGCAATTAGCCCATGTACTCTATAGACTATGTACAGACTGTGTTGTACAGACTGCGTACGTATTCATCTTTACTGTTTACAGACGCAGTTTTAGAATCAGGCTTAAACCACGTCCAGATTGAAACTTTGAGTTTTTATCGTCGGGCAAACTACAGTTCTGGATGTGTCCAAGGTCAAGCTCTAAATGCGTCTGCTGACTTTGCTAATCACCGTTTGCTAATCACTGTTTATTAATCACTGGTTCATTTAGGCAGTTACCGTATATCCTTGTATCCTTGCTTCCATGTGTGAGTCAGCTGGGTGATTTATGAGTTCTCAACGTAAACCGCATCGTCACCCTAAACAGCCGTCAAGAACGTCTGTTAGGCCTGGGATGACGCCAACAACGCCGGAAAACGGGCGGGCAAAACCTCAGTTTTCTCCATCTCGCGGCAGCCGCCCCCAACCTGCTCAGCCGTCCGCTCGGCCTCAGTCGCCGATGGCTGGGTCAGACAGGCCTTTGCAGGCAGCCGTTGCTGATGCGGATGGAGCCCACACAGAGTCTGTGGTCAGCCCGACCGGGGGGGGCTCCCCGCTACGGGGGCTGCTAAACCTGCGCTGGATGAAAAGCTGGCAGTTTTTGCTGATTTCAACCATTGCGGTCTTAAGCGGCTCGATGGCGTTTGCCCTGACAAGTCTATTTCGGATTCCTAATCTGCCTAACTGCCGCGCCATTTTTTGGCCAACCGCCTCAGCGTCGCTGCGACTTCAGTGTGCTGAGTCTTACGCGGATCAGGGCACGGTTGAGTTTTTGCTAGACGCCATTGATCTGGTGGATCACTTACCGCAAAATCATCCCCTCAGGGGTGAAATTGATGCCCGCATTGAAGAATGGGCTGAGCAAATTTTGAACCTGGCCGATCGGTCTTTTCACGACGGCGAAATTGACTCTGCGATCGCAACCGCCCGCAAAATCCCGACACAAACGGCCGCCGCCGATGAGGTAGAAGGGCGAATTCGCAAATGGCAGGGCATCTGGAACGAAGCGTCTGAGATTTACGAAGCTGCTAAAAAACGATTGACGGAGCGAAAATTTCAGGAAGCCTTCAGTGCAACCGTCAGATTGTTAGACGTGAACAATGATTATTGGCGGCGTGAGAAATACAACGAGCTGACCCAGCTGATTGTATTGGCCCGTGAAGATAGCGCCAAGCTTGGAAAGGCCAAACAAGTCTCTGATCGGGGCAGCGTTGACGGCTTTAAAGAGGCGCTCAAACTGCTGGACTCAATCCAATCGGAAAGTGTGTTTTACGCAGATGCGCAAAAGGCTAAAAAAGGAGTCATCAAAGACATGCTCCGCCTGGCAGAAGTTTTCTTAGAGCGGCAAAAGCTTTCCCAAGCAGAGCAGATTTTGAAGGAAGTGCCGCGTAATGCCGGTTTCAATCAAGAAGTTGCTGACTTTCAAGTCTTTGTCGATGCCTATCAGCGGGCTTGGGCTGGGGATGCCCTGAGTCTCGACGGGGCCATCACCCGACTGCAAAGTCTAGGCAAAGAGCGGCCGCTCTACGGTCGTGCCCAGACTCTCATCAGTCAGTGGCGCGCAGAGTTGCAGGCCCTGGCGCAGCTTGATCAGGCCCGTCAAATCGCATCTAGCGGCCGTGTCGCTGATCTCGCCACCGCCATTACCGAGGCTCAAAAAATCTCCCGCAGCAACCCCCGCTGGGAAGATGCGGCTCCCCAAATTCGTCGCTGGCGTGAGCGCATTGAAACCATTGAAGATCAGCCGGTTTTAACCCGGGCTGACCAGCTGGCCAGTGCCGGAACCCCAGATGCTCTGCGGGCCGCCATCCAAGAAGCTCGCAAAATTAGCTCTGGGCGCAAGCTTTCTGAAGATGCCAATACGCGGATTCGCAACTGGCGGCGGCGGGTTGAGCAAATCGAAGACCAGCCTTTTTTAGACCAGGCTCGCGCCCAGGCGGCAGCGGGGGATGTGGAAGGTGCGATCGCAACCGCATCGCGAATTGGCTCAGGGCGCGCCCTCTATGACGATGCGCAAGCGGACGTTAGCGACTGGCAAATGCAGACTAACTCGGCCCAGTGGCTCAGAGATGCTTACCTGTCTGCGGGGTCAGGCAGCAGCCGGGGGGTCGCAAATGCTATTTCCATTGCCAGTCAGATTCCTCAACGCAGCGATAATTACAGCGAAGCAAGCGGCCAGATCGATCGATGGAGTTGGGATTTACTCAGCATTGCTGAAAATAGCGCCCTCAACGATTTGAGCGCTGCCATTGAGATTGCCCAGCAAATCCCATCTGGGACAGCTGCCCATAGTGATGCTCAACAGCGCATTACGGTCTGGCAGGCTGAGCAGGCGCGCTTGACCCAACCGCTCGATCTAGCCCCCCCCGAAGATTCAGAAGAGTCTCTCCGAGAAGCACCCACCCCTTCGGCTTTGGATAATTGAACGTCTCGAGCTTATTACAGGCCCTTAAATGATTAGGACAAGAAAAACGGGAGCGTTGTGAACACGCTCCCGTCAGCCATCAAAACTTTGTATCTGGTACTAGCTGGGCACTCCCTGGATGACTGGCCCTGAAGTTAAGGAAAGCTCAGTTTCCTTAGCAGGCCCCCTCGCTCTTGAGGACGGCACCGATGGTTTTTAAGATGAGCTGGATATCGTACCCCAGAGACCAGTGCTGCTGGTATCGCAAATCCATTTCAACAATTTGCTCAAAGTCGCTGACGGTTGAGCGACCATTGGCCTGCCACTCACCTGTCAAACCCGGCTTGACGGCCAACCGCTGCCAGTGATGAGGCTGATATTGCTTAACTTCGGCGGTGATTGGCGGGCGAGTGCCTACCAGGCTCATATCCCCCGTGAGCACATTCCAAAATTGGGGCAGCTCGTCTAGACTCGTGCGTCGTAAAAAACAACCCACCCTGGTAATGCGAGGATCGGCTTCATTTTTGAAAATCAACCCCTTGGCCTCGTTCTTGACCAGGTGCTGGATACTCTCTGCATTGGCGACCATTGAGCGAAATTTCCAAATGCGGAAGGTTCGACCACGATAGCCATGGCGAATTTGACTGTAGAAGATAGGGCCAGGATTATCTAGCTGAATTGCGATCGCAATCGGGAAAAAAATCAGGCCCGTTATGCTTAGGCCAACTAGCGCGCCAGCAATATCTAACAGTCGCTTGCCCCAGTGAGATACCGAAACATGAGGCATGCCCCAGTTTATATAAGGCGGGATCCAGTCTGCTGTGGCTTTGCGGAAATTAGGGCTGAGGCGAGAGGTGGTACTAACCATGACGGGACTAATTCAGTAAATATGCAGATGGTAAATATGCGAACGTATAAACCCTAACTAGGGATATTCAGCGGTTACACACGATTTTGATGATAGGGAGTTCGCTACTGCGCGACTGCCTTGCGCCCATCATAAAAATCCTGCCTAGACTTCGGTAGTCTCACGGAGGGGATTTCTCAGAAACTTTGAAGAGCAGGATTTTGTGTGAAGCTCAGGGGAGTGCAGCAGCACAGTCTGAACACTTTATGAAGGGAAAACAGAGGGGGGGTTAAGGCTTGATGTAGGGGGTGATTGGTGATTGGTGATTGGTGATTGGTGATTGGTGATTGGTGATTGGTGTTACCCCCTACCCATCACCCCCTACCCATTACCCATTACCCACTACCCCTCCATCGTTTTAACAAAGTCATAAATCTGATGAGAGAGCCGCAGCTTAGTGGTGGATTGAACTGACTGCTGGCGACCCGTGCGATCGAGCAAGACCGCCTTGTTACAATCGCTACCAAACCCGCTATTGGGCTGATCGACCGGGTTGGCCACGATGGCATCGAGCCCTTTGCGAACCAGTTTTTGCTGCGCTGGGGCGATGATTTCGCCGGTTTGGGCGGCAAATCCGACCAGGCGCTGGTGGGGGTGTTTGTGCTGGGCGAGCTGGGCCACGATATCGGGAACGCGCACCAGCGGTAGGCTATCGGGCAGCTCTGATTTAGGAAGTTTATGGGCGGCGACGGCACTAGGGCGGACGTCGGCAACAGCAGCGGCCATCATAATCCAGTCTGCGCGGGGTAGCTGGTTGAGCAGGGCTGCTTCCATCTCAGCAGCGCTGGGGGCGGCAATCGCGGTTAGTAAATCAGGCAGGGTCTCAGAGAGCTGCGCTTCTAAGGGGCCATGGATCAGGGTGACGCTGGCGCCTCGATGCAGGGCGGCTTTGGCCAGGGCGATGCCCATGCGCCCGGTGGCGGGGTTGCCGATGAAGCGTACCGGGTCAATAGACTCTCGGGTGCTGCCGGTGCTAATTAGCAGGTGCTTACCGGCTAAATCGCGCTGCGAGGTGTGCTGTAGCGAGGCAAGGTGATCCAAAATGTGGGCGGGCTCGGCCATCCGACCCGTACCGATGAGATCGCAGGCCAGCCGCCCTGCCGCTGGCCCCACCGCATGGTAGCGAGAATCTGACAGCAGCTGGTACCAGTTGCGCTGCACGCTAGCCTGCTGCCACATGTCTGTATTCATCGCCGGGGCCAATAAAATCGGGCACCGTGACGCCAGGACGGTATTGGTGAGCAAATTATCTGCGAGGCCATGGGCCAGCTTGCCCAAGGTATGGGCCGTCAGCGGGGCAATTAAAAAGAGGTCGGCCCACTCCCCCAGCTCAATATGTAGCGGACGGCCCTGCTCAGCCGACCAAAATACCGCGTCGGTATAGGCTGGATGTCTTGCCAGGGTAGCAAAGGTCAGCGCAGTGACAAATGACTGGGCTCGCTCTGTTAAAACCACACGAACATCGACCCCCGCTTTTGCCAGGGTCGAGACCACTTCACAAATCTTGTAGGCGGCAATACCGCCGCTTACCCCAATTAAGACCCGTGATGAAAACCCGTGGCTGGGCTCACGCTTCAGGCTCACTTTCCAGGCTTACTCTTCAGGCTTACTCTTCATCGAAGGCTTCGTTATCTAGCAAATGCAGATACGATTCAACCATTTCGGGACGCTGAAACGCAATCGAGCGCAGCAAGTGCCAGTCTTGTAGGCCCTCAAACGCTGAGCCGTACTCATCTTGCTCTAAACGCGTAGCCAGCTGGTCAACATCCTCAGGGGTCATCTGATCGATTTGCTTGACAGGGCTTGGTGCAGATTGTGATTGGGAACCCATTGAGCCTTCTCTCCTGCACGACCAGACATGCCTTTACGGGGCATCCCCTAAACGTACAACGCGCTACTTCTACAGTGTAAGCACAGGCTGCCCAAGCTAGAAAGGTTGCTGTAAAAAGTTAAAACTTTGCTAAAGGATCGCAACAAATCATGATATTGCTCATGGGTCGCCAGGCTTGACACAGGACTAGCCTAAGGCTTTGCAAAACTGCCCAACTTGATGCATGGCGTCTATTGAAATCTCATGACCCATGTCAAACATTTGAAAATTGACTGTCCAGCCCTGCTCGGTGAGAGCTGATTTTGCCTCATGGGCCTTTGACGGGGGCACGACTAAATCTTGACGACCGTGGATTAGCAGCAGCGGGCACAAAGTTTTAGGCTTTATGAGCGGCCCGTGACAATAGCCGCTCAGCACCAACATGCCCGCCAGGGGGAGCCTTGGCCCTACATCAAGCGTCATCGCGCCCCCCTGTGAGAAGCCACCCAAGACGGTCTTTTCTAAGGGAATACCTGTGGTAGACGCCAGACTTTGTAGCCAGGCGATCAGCTGTTGGCGACTGGTGTGTAAGTCGGCCTGGGCCTCAAAATCATAGGGCCGCTGAAAATCATAGTTAGTCGGAAAGTTGTACCACATGCGCCCACCGGGAGACATCGGATGGGGAAACGGGGCGTCGGGGAAGCACATCTGATAGCCCGATAGGTTGAGATACGGGGCAAGCCCTGCGACATCCTGGGCATTGGCCCCCCAGCCGTGCAGCATAACCAGGAGTTTGTCGCTGGTGGTACCTGAAGAGGGCGCAGAAATGGCTTGTAAAGGCATAGGAATTAGAATGAAAAGACTATTTAGACCGAAAAGAAATACCCGACGGGCTCACTAACCTGACGGGCTCACTAACCTGATAGGCTCACCTAGGAATGCGGCGGCGGCGGCAGGCGTTACTGACCGTGATGCGATCGCGACCCTGTTTTTTTGACATATATAGGGCTGCGTCTGCGGCTGCCACAAGATCTGTGTGGGTCTGATTAATTTTAGGAACAAAGCTGGCCACCCCCATGCTAGACGTGATGATCTTATGGGCAACGATCGAAGCAACATGGGCAATATTGAGATCGAGGATGCCTGCTCGAATATGATGGGCTATCTGAGTGGCTGAGGATGAATCTGTTTGCGGCAAAATGATGGCAAACTCTTCTCCGCCGTAGCGGGCAACCAGATCAGACGATTTCCAGACCTTTGCTTGCAGCAGCTGGGCCACCTGCTGTAGACAAAAGTCTCCGGTTAGGTGACCGTAGGTGTCGTTATAAAGCTTGAAGCAATCGATATCTAGCATGATCAGCGAAAGGACAGTGCCGCTAATGGCGGCTTGCTGCCACGCCAGACTGAGCTGCTTGTCAAAGGCCCGACGGTTAGCAATCTGGGTAAGGCCGTCTACGTGGGCCAGCACCTTAAGCTGTTCATTTTCAGCTTCTAGTTTTTGAGAGTAGATCTCTTGGGGGCTGGCTGGCAGACCGTGCTGGGTAAAAAACAAGCGATATAGCTCACAGGCTGGGCGACAGGTGTTGCCCTCCAAGGTAACGATGCCTAAGCTAGCCAGCTGATGGGCGTAGGTGGCCTCTAGCTCAACCGGGTCCGGAGATTTCATAACCCATCTGAGGGCGTCTCCGAGGGCCGGGTGTTGCTGCAACGTATCTAAGCAAGTCTGCAAATGATGGCTGTAGACGCCTGCGGGGGTGGGGGCGGTGTCGATCAGCTGAGTTAAGCTAAGTCGTCCCTGGGCCAGGTAGTAAAACGCGATCGCAACCAGGTAAGGGTGACCCCCAACCAGATCCATCAGGGTCTGAAGATCTTGAGTGTGGCTAAGCGCTAAGCCGTATCGCTCTGCTAGCTGTTGCACCTGCGGAGTTTCAAACGGTTTAAGCTGAATGGGTAGCCCCACATTAAATGGCGACTGGTGAATGTTGAGGGGCACGTAAATATCGGTGGAATGCACCACCAGCGTTCGCAGTTTTTGAAAGGCATTGGCTTGTTTAGCTTGTTCATACCAATACCGCAGCAGCGGTAAAAAATCGCGGGCAATCTCAGGGTGCTCAAAGACCCGATTGACTTCGTTGAGGGCCAGCACGATGGGGCTGTCAAGGGCTTCTAGCAAATAGTCTTCAAAATAAATTGTGCAGCTGAGTTTTGAACCCGTATCATCATCCCAATAGTCGGCCAGGCGGGGCGGCAGTTTTAGCTGTCTGGCAATGGCGGTACAAAACCACCGTAAAAATCGCGTCAAGTCTGAATAAACGGCATCTTCTGCAGATTGAAAATCGACCAGAGCAGTTTGATATTCTAGCTTTTGGGCGTGGGCTAAAAGTCTAACTAAAAGTGAGCTCTTACCCATGTGGCGGGGGGCCTTGATCCGAGTCAGGCTACCAGGTGTTTCAAGACTCTGGTAGCCAAGGATTTCCACTGGGGGACGTTCAATATAGTAGGGTGACTCAAGGGCCAAAGCGCCGCTGGGAAATTCCAAAGTCATCGTTGGCAAAGCTGACATTTTCCAGGCAAATGATAAATAAGCTTTATAAAATAGCTTTGAGTATTTAGCCCATCTGGCATAATAAGCCGTTCCTAGCAAGAGCAATAGAGCCGTGATCTATCTGGATCTATCTTCCGATCCATCTATAGAAGCGGCACAAGTGCTTCTGAGGCTTAAGCGATCTCGAATTAGGTTTCCCTGATTTTACGTAGAGGTTAATCCGCAAAATTGCTTAGACGGGTTGTTTTTGTGTTTTGGAGATCGTAACACCCTTGATGTTTCGTAAAAAATCTCTGCTTTGACTGAGATGAATATCACTCATCGCATCGTCACAAATTCCTCGGCTGAGCTAGGGTGAATCCCGACTGTGGCGTCAAAGTCAGCCTTAGTGCCGCCCATTTTTACCGCGATCGCAACCCCCTGAATGATCTCAGCGGCACCATCCCCGACCATGTGAGCGCCCAGTACTTTATCGGTTTGCCGATGAACAATCAGCTTCATCAGGGTCTTTTCGTCCTTATTCGGCAGGGTGTAGTACATCGGACGAAAGCGAGAACGATAGATGTGAAGGGCGTCTTCTCCGTATTGCTCTACGGCCTCGGCTTCGGTCAGGCCCACGGTGGCGGCCTCGGGGGTTGTAAACACCGCCGAGGGGACGTTATCGTAGCTCATCAGCCTAGATTTGCCGCCAAACACCGTGTCTGCAAAGGCTCGCCCTTCTTGAATCGCGACGGGGGTGAGGTTAATGCGATCGGTGCAGTCACCGACGGCAAAGATATTGGCCTCAGCGGTGCGGCTATATTTATCCGTCACGATCGCACCGTTCGCGACCTCAACCTGCGTATTTTCAACCCCCAGGTTCTCAAGGCGAGGATGGCGTCCGAGGGCCGCTAGACTAAGCACGTTGGTCAAAACCGTTTCGGTTTCATCTTGGTCGCCCCGCAGGGTCACCTGCAGTCCGGCCTGGGTTTTCTCAATCTCAATAATATCTGCGTTTACCAGACAAATCCCGTGCTTGGTCATCGCCTCTTGGACTTCCATGCAAATGTCTTCGTCAAAGCCGCGCAGGATGCGATCGCGGCGGATCACCTGCACCACCTTAGTGCCCAAGGCGTTGAGAATGCAGGCAAATTCACAGCCAATGTAGCCGCCGCCCAAAATGACAGCATGCTCGGGCTGCTGCTGTAGGTAAAAAATATCGTCTGAGGTAATAGCGTGCTCAATGCCTGGAATGTCAGGCTTGCTCGGCTCACCCCCCACCGCAATCAAAATCTTATCAGCGGTAATTTTTTGATCCCCCACTGCCAGGGTATGGGCATCCAGCAGTTTGGCATGAACCGGGAAGAGCTTTACTTCAGCATTGTCGATCATGCGCTGATAGATCTTGTTGAGTCGCGACACCTCGCTATTGACCGCAGTAATCATCTTCAACCAGTCAAAGCGACCCGGCTCAAACTGCCACCCGTACCCAGCCGCCTCTTCTGCGTGAGCGGCAAAGTGAGAAGCATGAACCATCAGCTTTTTAGGCACACAGCCCCGGTTGACACAGGTGCCCCCCAGCCGATCAAACTCCGCCACACCGACCTTAGCCCCGTAAGACGCCGCCCGACGAGCCGTTGAAATACCACCCGACCCACCACCGATAACAAACAGATCGAAGTCGTAGCTCATAGGGGATCTCCAGGTAGGTTACTTGCTAAATTTGGCAGGGGTTGGCGGGGAGTGGGCGAAGGGCGAAAGGGTAAGGGCGAAAGGGGGGAGTTATCCCTTTCAAGTTTACCGTGCTCTATTGAAGCGCTCTTGCTTCAATACCGTCTATTTCATCCCCCTTCGCCTTTCGCCTTTCCCCCTTCGCCGTCCCCCATCTCCCGACATATCCCGAACGGGCAGGCACAAGGCCAGCCCCTACCCCTTCGCCCTTCGCCTTTCCCCCTTCGCCTTTCCCCCTTCGCCTTCCCCCCTCACCCCAACGCAATATCCAAAAACATCATCACCACAAACCCCGCCATCACGCCGAGGGTGCCTTCTTGGTCAAAGCCTTTTTTGTCAATCTCAGGAATAATTTCATCCACAATCACGAATAGCATTGCCCCGGCGGCAAAGGCCATCCCCCAGGGCAGCAGCGACTGGGCGATTGTGACTATCCCTGCACCCACCAAGCCGCCGACGGGCTCGACTAAACCAGTCAACGTAGACACCCCAAAGGCATATCCGGCTGAGTAACCCAGGTTGCGCAGTGCGATCGCAACCACCAGACCTTCCGGCATATTCTGCAAACCAATGCCGCTGGCGAGGGCCAGCCCCGCCGAGGTATCCCCCGCGCCAAAGCCCACCCCTACCGCCAGCCCCTCTGGAAAGTTGTGCAGCGTAATCGCAATAATGAACAGCCAGATTTGGGCAAACGACTGCTTTTCTGGCCCTTCTTTGCCTTTAAAGAAATGCTCGTGGGGAAAGTTGTTGTGGGCAAACCATAGCAAAGCACCGCCCAGTAAGAGCCCGCCCACCATGATCAAAGCGGCCTGTGCCGAAGAGGCTCCCTGGGCGATGGCCGCTTCCGTCGCGGGCACAATCAGCGAAAAAGAGGTCGCCGCCAGCATAATGCCGCCGCCCAGACCGAGCAAAATCCCCTGTACGCGCTGGGTCAAATTAATCGGCAGCAGCGCTGGCAGCGCCCCAACGCTTGTCCCCAGTCCGGCAATTAAGCTGGCCAGCAGGCCCATCCAGAGCGTATCCATGTTGGTCGTCGGCATGACTGGCATGACTACCCTGGCAGCAGACTATCTGACCAGAGCCCTTTAGACGCCAGCCAGTCTCGACTGAATAGCTTAGATTGATAGCGAGAGCCGCTGTCGCAGAGTACCGTTACGATTGTGTGCCCCGGCCCCATCTGCTTGGCCAGGGCGACCGCCGCCCCGACGTTGATGCCGACGGAGCCCCCCATAAACAGGCCGTCTTGGTAGAGCAACTGATACACCACCCGCAGCGCTTCATGATCGTCAATTTGAATGGCGTCGTCTGCAGGGGCATCAGCCATATTGGCGGTGACGCGTCCGTTGCCAATGCCCTCGGTGACCGAATTGCCTTCGATGGTAATTTCGCCAGTTTTGACGTAGCTATAGAGGCCGCTACCCATCGGATCTGCAACGACACACTGGACATCGGCGCTTTTTTCTTTGAGGAACAGGGCTGTCCCGGCATAGGTGCCCCCGGTACCGGTGGCTGCAACCCAGCCATCTACTTTGCCATCGGTTTGAGCCCAGATCTCAGGCCCGGTGGTTTCATAGTGGGCCTGACGGTTGGCTAAATTATCAAACTGGTTGGCCCAGATGGCGTTGTCCAGTTCCTCAGCCAGGCGGCCAGAGACTTTCACATAGTTGCCGGGGTCGCGGTAGGGTACAGCGGGAACGGTTCTGACTTCAGCGCCCAGGGTACGCAGCAGATCAATTTTTTCTTTTGACTGGGTTTCAGGAATCACAATCATGCATTTGTAGCCTTTGGCGTTGCAGATATGGGTAAGCCCGATGCCCGTATTGCCGGCGGTGCCCTCAACGACGATGCCTCCCGGCTTGAGCAGACCTTTTTTCTCGGCATCTTCGATGATGTAGAGTGCAGCTCTATCTTTAACCGAGCCGCCGGGGTTTAAAAATTCTGCTTTGCCTAAGATTTCGCATCCGGTTGCCTCACTAAAGCTATTTAGCCGAATCAATGGTGTGTTACCAACCGTGCCGACGAAACCTTGCTTGATATCCATGCCAGATGCGCTTTTCCTTAGCCGTGAGTAGTTCAAACTTTATCCTAAAGGGAAGCGGTCAGATGAAAGGGAATATTGTGGGGATTCTTTGCTATCAGCAGTGAGGGATTTTTCTAAATCGGGCAATTTTTTAATCAGACCATAGGTCTTGAACTGCTGGGCTGTTTTTCGCCATCGTTGGGGAGAAATATAGCCCAGAGGGTCAGGAGAGCGTCCCTTTTTAACCAGTCCCTTTTGCACGTAGTCAGCCACGATAGCTAGGGAGGCTGCTTGATAAGGCTCTGATGCATAGGCCCCCTTTGCATAGCGGGTGGCGATCAGGTGGGCGGTACTGGGGATATCTGCGATCGCACGCCCCCAGCCATCAAACGTCGCCGTCAAAAACCGCTGAACGATATCAGAGGAGCCTTCCAGGAAATCCCGAGGGGTAAAAATCACCTGGCTATAGCCGTCGAACCCATAGTCGCTGAGCTGCAAAATAATCGGCTGAATGCCTGTTTCGGCTGCAAACGCGATCGGTTCGTCTAAGTGATAGCACTGGATGGCATCATAGTCACCCTGGCGCAGATGGCTCTGTTTCTCAGCATAGGGAATCTCTACAATCTCAATGGATTGCCGATCAAGCTGATTGACCCCGATGACCAGCTCCAGG
>JBCBZL010000098.1:0-14944 GCA_039815385.1 Cyanobacteria bacterium P01_A01_bin.114 | reverse complement strand
GGCATTGGGGAAATGCTCAAATAGCGCATCGGCGACATAGTTAGGTGGGATAAAATCGGCCTGGAAGCCTCGCTTTTTTAGCACCGCTGCGGTCTTTTTACCGACTACCGCGATTTTGACAGAGGCCAGGGTGCGCAGGTCTTGCCCTCGCTCAATCAGCCGATCAAAAAAGAAATTGACTGCGTTGGCGGAGGTGAGCAGCAGCCAGTCAAAAGTTGCGATCGCATCGATCGCCGCATCCATCGGTTGCCAGTCGCTCGGGGGACAAATCTCTAGAGCAGGCATCTCAACAACGGCGGCTCCTCGGGCGGTGAGCAGGTCGGTAAACTGGCTAGACTGGCCCGTTGCCCGCGTGATTAAAATTAGCTTGCCCGTGAGTTCTCTGGTTGAGGAGTTGGGTTGCGATCTCGTCATCTCCATCGGCGGCTGTAAAAATTCTCGCAAACGCACCACCTCTCCAATCACGATAATGCAGGGCGACAGCGAGACCCCTCGTGTTTTTTGGGCAATACTCAACAAAGTGCCCTCCCAGATCTGCTGCTGGGGCTGACTGGCCCATTGAATAATCGCCACCGAGGTTTCGCCCCGTTTGCCGTGCCCCTGCAAGCGCTGGCAGATCTCAGCCAGGTGACGCCCCCCCATCAGGAAAACCAGGGTATCTAGATGGCTGATGTGGAGCCAGTCGAGGGCATCTAGATCGTGGGCGGTGAAGACGCCAAACCCTCGACTAAAGACCGGATCGGTGAGGGGAATGTGGCTCAGCAGCGGGGCTGCCAGAGCAGATGACACACCTGGGACAACCTCAAAGAGACAGTCCGCTGCCCGCAGCGCCTGGATCTCAGCCGCCGCCCGCCCAAAAATAAACGGATCGCCACTCTTGAGCCGCACGACGGTTTTACTCTGCTGTGACAGACTCACCAGCAGCTGATTAATGTCAGCCTGAGACGTACTGGGTTGTCCGCCTCGCTTGCCAACCTGGATAGGTTCGCAGTGAAGAGGTAAGAGGGTCAGCAGCCCCCCATCGACCAGCGCGTCGTAGACCAGGGCGTCGGCCTGGGTTAGCAGCTGCTGGGCACGCACAGTCAGGTAGGCCACGCTACCGGGGCCAGCCCCCACCAGGTAAACTGTGCCGTGGGTTTTCACCCTAAAGCCCTCTGTTTAGGGAAAGAAGACTTTTGGCGTAGAGAAGGGCTTGAATGGCGTCTCGCAAACTTGGCCGACAATCGGTGACTCATAGACGAACTTCCAACGGGGCTCGTCTTTATTATCTGACGATTTTGCCCTTCCTCACAGTATCAATCTGGTTTTATACAACCAAAGTAGTAATCGCTGTAGAGGTCTTTGAGCACGATGTCGCGACGCTGACGATATCTGCTCGAACACCCTGGGTAAGGAGGAAGCTTTGTTTATCGTTGATTTCGATAGGTTTTAGGCGTGATACCAATCAATCGACGAAAGGTGCGGGTAAGATGGTTTTGATCTTTAAATCCCGCCTGCACCGAGACCGTCGCGATCGACAGATGGGGCTGCTTAAGCAGCTGCTGGGCTTGTTTCACCCGACATTGCAACACATACTGATGGGGCGAAACCCCCATCGATTTTTTGAACTGACGGATGAAGTAAGATTCACTCAGATTAGCCACCTCGGCCAGCTTGCCGAGGCTCAGATCCTGATTGAGATGAGCCTGGATATAGTCAATTACCCTGCGCAAGACAGATCTAGCCAGCCCGCGTTCAACCGACTTAGGGGGTGAGGGTTGGTCAGATGAGGCGTAGGTGCGGGCCAAATGAACTGCCATAATGGTGGCCAATGATTCGACATAGAGCCGGCTAGGCATGCCCTGCTGTAGCTCGGTCCTTAGCCCCTGGCCCAGCTGCTGAATAAACGGATCCTCGGCAGCATAGTTGGCTTTGATATTGAGGCTGTCGACATCGACATGGCCGTAGGCCGCCTGGGTAATTAGGTTGGGCTCAAGATAAAGACTGAGGGCTGGTGCCGGAGACTGCCAGCAAATCGCATGGGGCTGATAGGGCGGAATCACCAGCACATGGTTGGCATTTGCCTGCTGTTGAGCCTTGCCAGCGGAGGTATGGTGGGTCGTCTCAACGGCAGCATCGGCCATCAAAATAGACACCTGCACCGCCCGATGATGATGCTCTGGCCAGCGTTTAGGGGCTTCGCGAGGGGCGTAATAAATGTCGACTTCGCCAAACTGATGGGTATAGCCATCTGAGGGGGTGGGGGCTAAGATCGCATGTTCAGGCATAGCTTAATACCCTCCCATAGGCGTTTGCGATCGCAGCTTTAAAGGGGTTAGTCAAAAAAGGAGGCTTGACGGCTGAATCTTTGTGCATGAGTACGTCCAAACGTTTTATGCACTAGCCGTGCTGCTATCTCAGCAGCGTCTACAGGTATGTTGTTAGAAGGTTGAATTAAAGGCGGAACGGCTTGCGTTGAGGTGTCCCGCAGCTCAAAACGCTAATGCGGAGCTGGCTGCGATCGCAGCCAGTATTTCCAATGGGTTAGCCTACTCTCTACAGGTGAAGGGAACGTCAGAGAACAAGAAACTTTCTTAACCGCAAAGGGGGGTAGAGAAGACGCCGAAAAAATGTAGATATCCGCCATAATGGTTCCTAGAAATCAGGACTTGAGGCGGTAGTGCACGCTGAGAAAAAGCTATAAAATCCGAAAAGCCTTCGGATGTATTTTGGAATGTAATGAAATACGCACATGAGCATTATAGGGGGTGGCCTCAGAATAGTCACTGTTCTAACATACGTACGCTTTCGGATGGAGTTGCAGGACAACCTAAGCAATTGCTTGGGACTCGTCGTTTTTAAAATGCTGTTTGCGATAGGCGCTGGGGGTGCCTCCTGTCAGGCGGCGAAAGGTGCGAGTGAGATGATTTTGATCCTTAAATCCAGATTTTATCGCAATGTTTTCAACAGAGAGATATCTTTGTTGAAGCAGCTGCTGTGCAAGCTCAACCCGGCATTGCAGCACATATTGGTAGGGTGAAATCCCCATTGACTTTTTGAACTGCCGAATGAAGCAGGCTTTGCTCAGGACTGCTTGCGTCGCTAGCTGACCCAAGCTTAGATCCTGTTGCAAATTCTCATGAATGTAGTCAATAATCGCCTTTAGAATCGGTTTTGGAAGTTCTCCTCGTGTAGATTGATGCTCCCCTCGGAGGGGGAGGGTATGCTCCGTCATCCAGTCAGATGTGGAGATATTGAGATCTGTTTTCATGGTTAAGCCCTAACGTCTTTTTAACGTCTCATGACCTAGCCGTACTGCAATATTGGCAGCGTCTACAGAGAACCTGCGAGAAAACGTAATCCACTTCGATCTCTCAATCAGCAATGGTCTAACCTACGTACATCTCTAAATCGATTCTATCCGAAGCTGCTCTATATGAACCCATGGGTCTGACCCCCCTCCCGAGTGAAATGGCTGGGTCTTTCAATCTGTCACAGTGTCAATTTGAGCAGTGTGATTTTGATCGGCCGTGATCAACCCTTGCTGGGTAATCTTGTAGTGGGGAATGATCGGGGAGCGATCTTCCTTGAAGTTCCGATCTACCTGCCCCGTCTTTATCTGAGCGCTGGATCTGCTGTTTTTCGCCTTTGGGTAAGAGCTCCTTACCCACCCCTCGATCTTCGCCTGCCTTTGCTGCTTGCTGTCGCTGACCAACCGACTCTCTATATCGAAACTCTGGCCGACCAGTCTTGTCAAAATGACAAGACTGGTCGGCTATGGAAGGGGGTGAAATGCTTTTGTGACGAGGCGACAAGCCCGGATCTGCTCATAAATGTCAACTATTGCGAGTTTTTGGGCCACAGCGGTGTCGCTTTCTTGGGAGGATTTGCAAAGCTGGTAACTGCCAGCGGCGGGCGGGTTCGGTTTGACTGGGAGACGCTGCAACCTAAAATCTATGCCAATTTAGCCCCAAACGGCTTTTTATTTGAATTTGGGCATCCCTGCCCACCTCGAGAGGGTAATTCAATTCCCTATCGATGCGATACTGGGTTTGACCACCGCACTATCATCGACTACCTGCGATATTACTGGCTGGGCATTTGATCAAGCAGCACTCCATTTTTCAATAAACCAGTCGATCACTAGACAGAGTTTTGCCTTATCCGGCTCATAGTATTGTTCAGTGGTCGGGATGGGAAAGAAGATACCGATCGAACACAAAAATACCTGGAGATCGCGGTCTAATTTTTTGATTTCAAACAACTTTTCCCGGATACCTTCTTGCAAAATAGATTGCACATTGTTGGTGACCGAGAGATCTTCAGCGGCTTTGAGCTCAGGCTGTAAAGCCATCACAGTGCGAGCTAGCTCAGCTGCATGAGAACCACTCAGGTGAATCTCTTGAACAGCTCGGAAACGATTCAGGAGATAGGCTTTGAGCTTTTGGTCTGCTGGCATGTTGGCCCTCAAAATCTTGTCAGCATCTAATAAATGCTGCTGTGTGTAGGTGTTAGCTGTGGCGATCAGAATTTCATTCTTGTTTTTGAAATAAAGGTACAGCGTCCCTACAGCAATACCGGCATCTTTGGCAATTTCTTGCATCGTTGTTTTTTTAACACCGTGTCGAGCGAGCCGCTTCTGAGCAGCCACTATGATGGCCTGTCGCTTTTCCTCATCGAGTCGTTGCATAGTTAAGGCTGATCTGGAATTCTCTCTTGAAGATCTTATCTTGAAGTGCTCATCTTGCCCGCACGTTTACCTTGACGCCACCCCGTGGGCGCAAAGTAAACCGAGGATCTACTTCTATCACCTGATCGGGCACTAAATCGACGTGAAAGCGTTGAGTAATCCCTGCCAGAATCATGACTAATTCCATCAGGGCTAAGTTTTTACCAATACACACGTGGGGGCCAGCGCCGAAGGGCAGATAGGCAAACTTGGGTCGGCAGGCTACTTTCTCAGGTAAAAAGCGATCGGGGTCAAACCTGTCAGGATTTTCCCAAAAGTCAGGATGACGCAGGATAAAGTATTGACCCACAATGCAGTTTGCACCTTTAGGAATAAAGTATCCGTGGATTTCATCCGCTTCATAGGCCTGTCGCATTAGGCCTAAACCAGGCGGACGCAGACGGAGTGATTCGTCTAAGACGCGGCGAGTATATTGCAGTCTGGGTAGGGCTTCATAGGTGAGGGGGTGGCCATTCAAAACAGTTTGCACTTCGTCTGCGATAGCAGCCATGGCATCAGGATGAGTGCCCAAGAGATACCAGGTCCAGGCTAAGGTGGTGGCACTGGTCTCGTGCCCCGCATTGATCAAGGTAATCATTTCATCTTGCAGCTGGCGATCGCTCATCCCTTGGCCGGTCTCTTCGTCTTGGGCTGCCAACAACATAGCGAGCAGGTCGTGTTGCTGCGTAGGGTTTTGACGCCGTGCTTGAATCAGACTTTGCACTACCCGATCAATAGTCTGTTTAGCCTGACGAAATCGCCGATTTCGATGGGTCGGAACCCCTACCGGTAGGGCTAGCGGAGCCGCCATTCGATAGTAGACATATTCTATGGCGGTGCGAAGGGCTTTGCCCAGAACGTTGGCGTCATCGCTGATATCGACGCTAAACAAGGCCAACCCAATAATTTTGAGCGTGAGGCGAGTCATCTCAGCGGCTATATCGATAATTTCACCGGCTGGCTTTTGCTCCCATTCTTGCAAGAGCGCGTTGGTGCATTGCAGAATCACATCATGGAAATGGTGTAGCTGACTGTGATGAAAGGCAGGCTGTATCAAACGCCGATTGTGACGCCAAAACTCCCCTTCGCTAGTAAACAGTCCTTGACCCTGCACTAACCCCATCGACTTAAGCAGTGTGTCTGGCTTGCCGTAAAGATCGGAGTGAGTTGCCAAAATGTGCTCGGCATAATCTGGGTGACTCGCCAGATAAAACGTCAGCCCCGGCATGATGGGCAATCGGACTAAATCGCCATACTCGTGCCACAGAGAGCCTAAAGCCTCAATCGGATGGTGCTGAAGCTTCGATGCTTTGAAGAACCAATAGTACTGAGGACCCGGAGGTCGTCTTTGCCTCAGGTCAGCCATAGGGGAATCCAATCGCGAATAATGAATAATGAATATATTAGCTTATTATTCATTATTTTCCCCAACCTATTAGCCCTCAACCAGTCGAGGAGCTGCTGAGAATAGCTGAGAGTCGAGCAACGCTGTTTGAGCCAGATTGTCTTTAAAGCCTATGCACGGGTCCCGGCCAACATCATGCCTGGCAAAAAGCCCGCCATATATTTTTCTACCCCTTTGGGGTCGCTGAGTAATTGAGCCGCGACCTGAGTGGCTTGTTCACCAGGGTAAACGTCCTCCTTGTCGTCTACGACAGCTTGCAAGGCCGCCCTAGCAACTTCGGCTGGGGCAACTTTAGGATCGGGCCAGTCTTTGGCTAATGGAGTGTCAATGGTACCTGGCATGACTGCCACCACCAGCGTATTTTGGGAGGCCAACTCTGCACGCACCCCCTGGGTCATTGAGATAGCAGCCGCTTTTGAGGCGCTGTAGGAGCCGCTAAAGGGCAGATTGACTTTGCCCAGTAGCGACAAAATATTGACTATTGCCCCACCGCCTTGCTGCTTTAAAGCGGGTGCAAAGGCACGACACATGGATAACATGCCAAAATAATTGACTTCCATCTCGGCTCTGGCGCTGTCTAAATCAGCGGCGGCGATAAATCCTTGGTTAAGGGACGTCCCGGCATTGTTGACCAAGAGAGTGACATCTGCGCATTGGTCAGCAGCGCTGGCTACAGAGTCTATGTTTGTTACGTCTAGTTCAATGGGTATTAGCTGCTCAGGGGCACGTTCTTTAAGGTGGGTTAGTTTATGGGGATTTCGGGCACATACATAAATCTTCTCGACCCCTAGCTCAAGTAGCTGATCTACAAAATGGGAGCCGAGTCCACCATTTGCACCAGTCACGAGTGCGATCGCACCGTTAATTTGCATAGGAGTATTCCTCTTGGATTTTTATGTGAGCTATTAATCAACCATTAACGCTACCTCATTCAAATTGTTAACACTGTAATCTGAAAAACAATCTTCAGAATAATCATGCCTGCCTACGAGCCCGGCAAATCAAAAGCTTCTCAGGTGCAGACCCCTTCAAATGACAACAGGCGAGTCTCGCCGCTGACAAGGTCTTGATATTGCTCAACAAGGGGGGGGATGAGATCTCATTTTCGGCAACGGTGATAATGTTATCCATACCCTCAGGCGAGAACTCAACCACTCGCTCTGGCTCAAGAGAGCTATCACCAAGGGCTGGCACTTTAGTCACGCGGGCCACGGCAATGGTGCCACACGGATGGGGAGAGAGCTTCAAACCCTGATACAACACTTTGACCAGACATCTCGTGCGCTAAAAGCACCCAAAGATAAATCCCTGGTAGGCAGGACGCGGAAAGGGAAGAAGGTTTACAGACAGCTAGCGAGAGAGTAGCTCAGTAGACGGAGACGCCCCATGACCGTTCAAAGTGTATTCACTCACATAGCTGCTATCTGCGACCGGGGCTGGGTCTGTTTGGCCCACACGGCTCAGAGATCCGTCAGGCGCTGGGGCAATGGACTGCTCGTGCTGAAGCTCCCAGACTTTAAGGGTAATCATGTGTTCGTAAAAGGCCTGTAGCACGCACCAGGTAAACCCGGCTCGCCCGTCTAACAAGCCCCCCAGCAAGAAATACATGTAAATAAATCGCACCAGCGGGCGAAAAGGCATGCGCAAAGACAGGTCTTTTAGCGCTCGCCGCCGCTCTACTTCGCTGCGACCGAGGAGCAGCGCTGGCCAGTTAACGCCGCCCTCTGAGAGCTGCCGTACTGTTTCTTGGGCTTCGTCGGTAGAGTAGCGATTGTGCTTATCAAACCAGCGGCTAAAGCCTTTGCCCGAGGTGTAGTGGGGATAGGTTTCTTTTAGAAACCCGGTGGGGCCATCACAAACTTCGCGCTCGGTGTGGCCATAGTCGTCAAACCAGACCTTTTGCTTATCAAATAGGCGCATCTGGTAGCGCGGATACTGAGTGCTGTGGCGAATCCAGTGGTTCATAAACATGACCCGCTCAGCGACGTAGTAGCCAACCTGCTGGCCCGATTGGCTTGCCTCAAGGCATTCGGTAAACAATTCTGGGGTCATCCGCTCATCGGCTTCTAGAATGTAAACCCACTGATGCTTTGTGGGTATGTTTTTTAGCATCCAGGTCCGCTGCTTGCCGTGGCTTTCAAAGGCGTGCTGAACGACGCGAACGGGATATTGCTGGGCAATTTCGACGGTGCGATCGCAGCTAAACGAATCGACCACAACAATGTCATCACAGTGATTACAGACCAGGGCTGATTCAATACAAGCCGCGATATCTAATTCTTCGTTGTGGGTCAAAATAAAAATTGAAACCATCTAATAACCTGGCTTATGGACTGACCGGCGCTATAAACGTCAAAATTCCCAATTCAGCGACCCTAGATTAGTTTTCTGAGACCCACCTTAAAACAACGTTAAAGATTAGAAATCTCTATTCTTTCTTTACTCATCAACAAAAATTTGATAATCCAGGAAGATTTTTAGGTTCTAGGTTGTAGGCTAGACCGCTCTATCCCCCTACCTATGTGCAAGCGTTGCAGGCAGCGCTCCTAACACCTTATAAAATCCCCAGCCAAACAGCCATCGCAAGGCTACGGGCTTGCCAGTGTCTGCTGTACGACACACCTCGTAAAATTACTCAGGCGGCAGGGAAAACCAGAGATAGTCAGCTAGCGGGAGAGACGTCTCTAGGGCAAAGGCGTCAGGCTCTGGGCTCAGTAAAACCGTTCGCTGGGCAACGGATTGCGAACCTAGCCGCCGCGCCACCCGGTTCGGAATGCCAAAGTCATAGACGATGTGCCCCTGTCCTGACAGCACAACGACTTGAGCCTCTCGATGGCGCTCTAAAAAGTCAGTCACGCCTGCGGCCATGGTTTCATCCCATAGGGTTTGGATGAGAAAAAATCGCTCAAATTCGCGGCTGTTGCTGTGGTTCACATGGATTTCTTGATAAAACCGCTGCAAAAGTTGCGCATACTCAGGCTCAACCAGATCTAGCTCGGTGGGTACCCACTGCTGCTGCTGTTCGCTCAGACTATTGAGCCCTTTTTGAGCCACCTGATGGGTGATTTCAACCGGGGTATTCAGAGCCAAAAGTGGAATTTGGTGGGCGCGGGCAAATCGCAAAATTGGCGCGTAATATTCCCATGGGAACCCCCAGCGGGTATCGTATTCGCTCTGCTCCCTAAGGTCTGTTTCGCTGATTTCGCCCGCTACATACTGGTCAAGCAGGGGTTGAAAGGGACGCTGAAACATTTCGAGGGCGATGGCGAAGTTTCTCGGCGGGAGAACCGCTGGCCCAGGTTGCCCTTCCGCCAGCCGCCCTTCCTCTAACGGGGCCTCTGCTAGGCGACGGTTGTATAACACCTCAATGAGTAGTCTTTGCATGAGGTGATCATCGGGCTGATCGTGGCTTTCTCCCAGGTACACCACATCTGCCTGGGCCAGATCGTCTAACACCTGACCCACGAAGTACAAATTGCCCGACGCGGGTGACTCGATCAGACTCCCAGATAGGTCGATATCATTAGCGGATGCCCCTGATGACCAAGCTAGTGATTGCCAAGCCAGTGAAGTTGCTGTTAGCCCCACCATCAACCAGCTCAGCCAGCGCATTGTCATACTTAAACCTCGGCCACATCCCAAGCCATAGTTTGCCCTCAAACGGCCATCAGCTGCCGGGTTTCAGAAAAGGGTAATATCAAAATAAAACGCCCTCTTGAGCCTTGGCTGTTTTTTGCCGAAGTAGGGCTGCCGCCATCGGGTCAGCGATTTCAAAATCTGAGCAGCCAATGGCGGTTTCTGTCATGGCCTCCGTAGGATGCACCGGGCATTTGAGGTGATGGCTGTTAGTAAAAAACTTGCAGTCTGCGCAGGGAATTTTGTGCAGGGTTTTCGCACTTTTAAGCCCGGCCCGAGTCGCTGCGACGACGTTCCAAACCCCTAAGATCACTACGCTCCAGGCCAATACAAAGCAAATTGGTACCAGGTACGGTTGCAGAAATTGAAAGACCTTAAGCAGAATTAGGTGAACCAGAGAGAGAAGTTGATACACAGGCAGCGCAGAAATGAGTCCAACTTCACCATAAGATAAGGGCCTTTTTTCGGTCCTAAAAAGAAGTTTTGTAAGCTGTTGTTTACTAAAGTTAAAGATTGGGGGTTAAAAGTTAAAGTTTATCCGTTGTCAGACAGCCCATATCAAACCTTGGCCCCTGCCGGGCGTTTACCCTATGAAAAAACTCAGGGCTTTTTGGTCGCAATGCCTAATCGCAACCCTTCAATACGGCGCAGCTGATCCATCGCGGCAACAACTCGACCATGGCTGGTGCTTTCATCTGCGTTGACGGTCACCAAGGCTGGCTGGCCAGGGGCTAAACGTGATTTGACTTCAGCCGCCAGCGTGGTGAGTTTAACCAGGTCTTGGTTGAGGTAGAGGTTGCCATCAGCGGTGATGGTTAAGGTCAAATTGGCTTGCTCTTGCTGCGTAGAGGTCGCCGCTGAGGGCAAATCGACCGGAAGCCCCTCACCTCGGGTCAGAAACAGCGTCGACAAAATGAAAAAGGCCAAAATTGCAAACACGACATCGATCATCGGCACGATGTTGATCGTCAGTTTTGAGTCTTCGTCAGGGGGGAGACGCATGGGAATCTACAGATGACTTAACAACAGCCTAAACCATACAGCCCAAAACATATTGACCGGGTGTGACCCCAACAAAGCGCTTGAAGTGACGGGTAAGGTGGCTCTGGTCGGCAAACCCTGTCTCGCCAGCTACGTCGATAATGGGCTGCCCCTGGGCTAGCAGCGCCTTGGCTCGGTTAATGCGCACCTGGAGTAAGTAAGCATGGGGAGGCAATCCCATGGTTTTGCGAAAGGCCCTGAGCAATCGCAGTGGTTTGAGTTCGACCAAATCTGCTAGCTGCTGCAATGCGATATTCTCGCTGTAGCAGCTTTCTAGATAGTCGCGGATGTAGTGCACTGCCCGCTCTTCGGGGCCCAGTTTTGAAATCTCAGGGGCCGGGTCAGCGTAGCGGGTAATTAGGTGGGTCAGGGTCGTGAGCAGATAAGACTCACGCTGTAGTTTGAGGCTGGTGTCGTCTTCGAGGGCAGTTAGCAGCCTGAGCAGACGCTGGGCCAAGGTGCGATCGCAGGTGTGCGATCTCGAAAAATAGGGCAGCCCGGTCGCCTTCTCATCCACCGAGCGCATCGCCTTTGCCAGGGTTCCGCAGTCAGGATAAAAAATCCGATAGGTACAGCCTGTGCCGTTGAGCGCCCCGCCCCAGTGCACCTGCCCCGGATTGATCACCACCATCTCTCCGGGGGAAATCAGATGCTCGCCCGTGTCAGCCCAGTAGTGCAGCTGGCCCCGCTCAATGACCCCTAACCCAAAGCAATCGTGCGTGTGGCGCGTAAACGTCTGGTTAATGTAGGTTGCCTTCAATACTTCTACGTTGTTGAGCTCTTGCACACGCCAGAGCTTGGCTTGTTCTGTATGCATGGAGGCTGTATGCGGGGAGGCTGTATGTGGGGAGGCTGTATGCGGGGAGGTCGGAGGCATGGAGACCGGGGGCGTAAGGGCTAGGGGCATCGTTGCTAATCCATCACTCATGCCCTTCAGCCTAAAGGCAGTTTCAAATGGTGTCTTGAACGTTTTTGCGGGCTACAAAAGCTTGCTAAAATCCTCACCTAAAAACAGCGCCCGCTCTGCCTTGCGACGGCGGGTTAGACCTGCCAGCACCCGGCCACCGGCTTTGTTCCAGCGTAGAAATTCATCGGCAGCCCCAAGGGTATTCCCCTGATTCAGCTTTTTTCGGAGCGTTGAGCTGCGCAGCGCCCCGGCTCCAACGTTGTAGGTAAACGCCACCAGGGCCGAAAACTGGTTGTCATTGATGGGGACCGTAATCGCTTCGTTGACCGCTTTCTCAAACCGTTCTAGATCATTCTTTAAAAAACCTTCCGCCTGATCACGGCTGATTTTCATACCGGGTGTTACATTACGCGTAGTGCCGTAACCGATGGTCCACACACCCACCGCATCTTGATAGGCTTCTAATCGCAGCCCCTCAAACGACTTAATTAACCGCAACCCGTTAGCATTGGTGCGTTTTAGCCCAGTCTGGTTGGTCACCGGTTTGACCCGAGTAGGCAAGGGTTTAGGCTCTGGCCCACCGCTAGAAATCGTCATCCCTCGAGGGGCATCGGCCCGAGCAAACCAAGATTTCATGGCGGTCGCATTCACGACCTTTTCTTTAGAGTTAGATCTCGACGGGTATTTTGAAATTTTAGAAATGTAGTAACCGCCTTCCATTAAATAGATGGCGTTATCCGTTTCTTTGATCCAAGTACCCATGCCAGTTTCCCTGATTAATATTAATGTTGAGAAGTTTACGCTAAGCTTTGGCAACGTCCAGCCATAAACCCGATCCAATTTTGACCCGATCCAATTTTGACCCGATCCAACTTTTGAACTGTGAGTTTTTCCCTGAGCACAAACAACCGATTTTGATGGCGTTGACGTCAAAGTTGCCTTCAATTAAACACTCAAATTCTCAAATTAGATACGGTTTGAGAGCCGCGTTTACAATAGATAAAGAAAATAGCACTAAAAGTCTATGCCCTTCACGCTAGCCCCCCCTACTTCTTCTTCCTCGGGTCCTGTTTTACCCACATCACCTGTGGTGCGGCGGCTCTCTAACGGCCTTACCATTATTGCTGAGCAAGTCCCCATTGAGGCTGTCAACTTAAGCATTTGGCTGCCCGTGGGCTCTAGCGTAGAGTCTGATGCCATTAACGGCATGGCTCACTTCTTAGAACATATGATTTTTAAAGGCACCCCCCAGATTCGCTGCGGTGAGTTTGAGCAGCTGATCGAAGAGCGCGGTGCAGTCACTAACGCCGCCACCAGCCAAGACTATACCCACTATTACATCACCACTGCGCCCCAAGATTTTGCCCAGCTGGCCCCGCTGCAGATTGATTTGGTTGTCAACGCCAGCCTGCCCGACGAAGCCTTTGAGCGCGAGCGTCCGGTGATTTTAGAAGAAATCCGTCGCTCTGAAGATAACCCTCGCCGTCGTACGTTTTATCGCTCGATGGAAATGAGCTTTGATCGCCTACCCTATCGTCGCCCTGTCTTGGGGCCGACGGCGGTGATCGAGCGGCTCAGTGCAGACCAGATGCGCACCTTTCATCGAAATTGGTATCAGCCTAGCCGGATGACGGCGGTGGCGGTAGGCAATCTACCGGTTGAGACCTTAATTGAAACGGTTGAGCGCAGTTTTGAGAAAGCGCTGGCCGATCGAGGCACGGTTGAGGTGCCTGAGCTGGAGAGTTTGGGCCAGGTACCCGGTGGCTTACCAGAAGATGCGTTCCAGCAAATCAAGCGGGTTGACTATACGGATGATTCGCTTCAGCAGGCGCGAATGATCATGGGCTGGCGCGTTCCTGGTATGGCCGATCTCTCAGAAACTTATGCCCTAGATGTGGCTGCTTCTATCTTGGGGCAGGGGCGTACCACCCGGCTGGTGCAAGATCTGCGCGAAAACCGCAAGCTGGTCAATAGTATCTCGGTCAGCAATATGACCTTTCGTCAGCAGGGTGTTTTTTATATCTCGGCCTACTTAGCCGCAGAGCATATCCCTGAAGTAGAAGCAACCATCGCAGCCCACATTCAAAAGCTGTACGAGGAGCCGATTACTGCAGCTGAGCTGCGTCGAGTCCGTACCCAGGTGGCTAATCGCTATGTTTTTGGCAGCGAATCTCCCAGCGATCGGGCCGGGCTCTATGGCTATTACCACACCCTGACGGGCGATATCAGCAACGCCCTGACCTATCCTGAGGCGATTCGCGCCATCGAGCCAGACCAGGTGCAGGCAGCGGTACGTCGATACTTGCCCATCGATGCCTATCGAATGGTCACTTTGCGCCCGGCTGAAGATAGTGAGTAAGTGAGTAGTCGGGCAGGCTGACGCGGAGAAGGGAGGACACGGAGACGCGGAGAAGGGAAGGCGCGGAGATGCTCATATGGCAAAGGTGATGTGGGACGAACTGGCTGAACAGCTCGGTCAGCTGCTAGGGCGACGGTTTGAGATCTGCGATCGCACCCCCATCAGCGGTGGTTGCATCAACCAGGCCTATGCCGTCGCCGATCAGCAGCAAACCGTCTTTGTGAAATTTAACCAGGCGACCCAGCTCGCCATGTTTGAGGCAGAGTTTGCCGGGTTGCAAGACATGTATCGCAGCCAGACAATTCGGGTGCCCCAACCCTTTGGTTGCGGCATAGCCGGTAGCTCGGCCTTCATCGCGATGGAGTGGTTGCCCCTGGGCGGCAGCAGTCGCACCGCCTGGCAGGTCATGGGCCAAAACCTGGCAGCGATGCATCGGGTTTCGAGCGATCAGGGCTTTGGCTGGCAGCGCGACAACACCATTGGCGAAACCCACCAGCCCAACCCCTGGACCGATAGCTGGCTCCGGTTTTACCGAGAGCATCGGCTGGGCTATCAGTTTAAGCTAGCTAACCGTCGCGGCGGCCATTTTCCCCGTGAGCACGAACTGTTAGACGCCCTCCCCGAGCTACTATCCGGCCACGACCCGGCCCCAGCCCTTGTACATGGCGATCTCTGGTCGGGCAATGCGGCGGTGACGCAAGACGGCGAGCCGGTGATTTTAGACCCGGCCACCTACTATGGCGATCGCGAAGTGGATCTGGCCATGACAGAGCTGTTTGGCCGCTTTCCTAATGCGTTTTATCAGGCCTATGAAGCAGCGTATCCCCTAGACGATGGGTATGCTGCTCGCAAGACACTCTACAACCTCTATCACATCCTCAATCACTT
>JBCBZL010000211.1:0-8944 GCA_039815385.1 Cyanobacteria bacterium P01_A01_bin.114 | reverse complement strand
TTTGGGCTACCGTGTATATACAAGTCGGAGAGTTAAGCCGTATCCTGAAGCCCACTCTGCGAGAAGCCGCTTTGGCGTCTACATCCCCCAGCCCCTTCTCCCACGACTGGGAGAAGGGGAGTAAAGCCTTCTTTGTCAGGGTTTCATCCATTCTGAATTTCTTCACTACGAAGAGATTCGCCTAGCTCAAAGTCCCTCTCCCAAAACTGGGAGAGGGATTTAGGGTGAGGGCTGCCGGGATATTATTTTCTTGCGATCCCCTAAGCATAGCCAGTATCCCTTTCGGGGGGTCTTGGGGGAGTTAGGACCCCAGGCAGCCCTTCAAGCTAGAGACAAAGGGAGGGAAACCCAGTATGGCTATGAGGGACAACGTGATTGCTTCCTATTGGAGGGAAAGTCCCGCGCAGTGTGCTTTGCAAAAAACCGATACCCTCACGAATAAAAAGGATGTAAGGCGCTAGCACAAGCCCCTGCGTTCTCAAAGCAAAGCCCTCTCCCAAATCTGAGAGAGGGCTTTGGAACACTTTCTCGTAGAGAAAGCGCTCTCGGCTAGCACATGGTTAGTTGGGGTCTTCGCTAGGCATTTCGACATCAACGTCGGGTACTTCGATCGTCTCTTCGTCAGTGCCCACCTCAACCTCTGGCACTGTAACCGTTTCTTCTTCGGTGCCGACTTCAACCTCTGGCCCTTCGACTTCATACTCAGGCACCTGACCCGGATCAACGTCAACATCAACGTCTGCATCCGGCAGTTCGCCTGCGCTCTCTTGCTCAACCCGGCAGCCTGCCGAGGCCATAACTAGCATGGCTGCAGGAATTACCAGAAGTTGCTTCCACTTAATCTGAGACATTGAGTTAGCCATGGTTTTACAACTCTAATCACTATAGTTCGCCTGGGGTATTTGGGATCCGGCCTTTCTAAGCCTATCGGATGCCAATCTGACCCTCGTTCGCATTCTAGGCAGAAGGTCGCACTCATATATCTAGCTAAAGAGTGTTTTAGACTACATCAAAAGTATGAGACTCGGCCTGGAATATCCAAAATTATCGGTTTGTGATGTTCGCTTCCGACCCGGCAAGGCTCTCGTTCTCCTCACACTCTTGCCGGAGACATAAATCTTACTGAAGATAGAACAATTTTGAACGCCAGCCGATAAAGATATCTCTTAAGATACGTTCGCTCATTGGAAAAATCGTTCAAACTAAGGGGGCTTTGCCGCTAATCAACAGTGTTTAGAGCAGCATCATTTGAGATATCTGAGGCAGCGTCAATGGAGATCAAAGGGCTATGAAGATTAAACGAGTTTGGCGGCTTCTTAAGGAGACCTTTCAAGAATGGAGCGAAGATAAGGCGTCTCGCCTGGCGGCGGCACTGGCCTACTACACGATGTTTTCGCTCGCGCCGCTGCTGGTCATTGTGGTTGCGATCGCAGGCTTCTTTTTTGACAAAGCCGCTGTTAAAGACCAGCTCACTCAGCAGATCCAAAGCCTGGTGGGCTCAGAGGGGGCTGCTTTTGCCCAGACCGCTTTAGAAAATGCCAACACCCCCGGGGAAAACACCAGCCTGATTGCCTCGATTATCAGCGTTGTTTTACTGCTGGTGGGGGCCACGGGCGTCTTTGGTCAGCTGCAAGAGTCGCTCAACGTGGTCTGGAATGTTGAAGCCAAACCCGGCAACGCCGCAAGCGGGTTTGTCAGAAAGCGGCTGCTGTCGTTCGCCATGCTTTTAACCATCGGTTTTTTACTGATGGTGTCGCTGGTGCTCAGCGCGGGGCTGGCTGCCCTATCGACCTACCTCAGCGGTTTGCTACCCGGCGTAGACGCCCTGTGGCAGCTGCTCAATATTGTTTTGTCGCTGGCTATCGTCACCGCGATGTTTGCCCTGCTCTACAAGTATGTACCCGACGTCACCATTAACTGGGATGATGTTTGGATGGGCTCTTTTATCACGGCCCTGCTGTTTACGGTGGGTAAATTTCTACTGGGGCTCTATCTCGGCAACAGCGGGTTTTCATCAACCTATGGCGCAGCGGGCTCGGTGATTATCATTCTGGCCTGGGTTTACTACTCGGCTCAGATTCTCTTTTTTGGCGCTGAGTTTACCCAGGTCTATGCCCGTCGTTACGGGTCGCGCATTCGGCCAGACGAGCATGCTGTGCCGCTAACGCCAGAAACCCGAGCCCGACAAGGGATGCCCCGCCAAGATCGGCTTTAGAAAAAGTCTGCGATCTCAGATCTCAGAAGGCATTTGCCTTGCTAGAGCCGATGCTTCCCCATATAGCCTTCCCCCTTCGCCCTTCGCCCTTCGCCCTTCGCCTTTCCCCCTTCGCCTTCTCCCTTCCCCCTTCGCCTTTCCCCTTCAGAGAGCTTACACTCAAACGATCCCCCCAGCACATCTACCCAACAAATGTCTCCTTAGGGAGAGGTAAAATAGCAGCTGTCATCGATACGGTTGATCTCAGAGGCCCACCTTAGGCAAGCAAAGCAGCAGTAGGGGGGCTCAACTGACGATCCAATTTTAGGAGACAACTGTGACCTTCTTCAAATCTATCCGAACGGCTGTAGTCGCCCTGATGCTGACCTTTACGCTGCTGACCACCGCTGCCTGCGGCAGCGCGGTTCAAGTTAAATCACCGACTGCACTGCCCGCCTATCAACAGCTAGAGCGAGGGGATACAGCAGCTGGCCAAACCTACGGAGACTGGGTAGTTTCCACAGCACAGGGGCTGGTTGCGGATGCCTACGTGCGCGATAACGATAAGCTCGGTGTGGTCATTTCTCCCGACGTGCGTCCCGGTGAGGTGCGTACTCTGGCAAAATCTCTCTTGCAGGGGTTTCATAACAAGTTTACAAATCGCGATCTGACGGTATTGGTCTACGCACCCGACAAAGAACTGATCTTAACGGCCAAATATGACGACACGTCGAATCAGATCGTCTATCAGTAACCGTTGGCCCACATAAGCCGGAATTTAAGGAAACAAACACGTAAGGAAACTGTAGAAATGTCTAGCAGCGATAAATACAAGCGCGAAATCATGAAAGATCTGGCCCAGGGCAATGTTGACTCTCTTGATAGCCGGGATACGGATGTCAACAAAGAGTATGATAACTTTGACGACTTCGCCAATCGCTCTTCAAAAGACGAGCGGCGGTCTTTGTTTGGCCGGGCGTTTCACCCCGAGCGGGTCCCTCTGACTCAGATGGAGCCTGAGCTGCGGCAGGCGATTGCCAAGATCAAACCCAACGAGCGGGACGACGTCGCCCGAGATTTTTTCAAGCATTTGAAGGAGCGAGGCCTAAGCGACCGCGATTTAGAACGGCAGCTGGGGCTTTCAACCCACCATGCGCGTCGAATGAAAGAGGATGATGTAGCGAAGTTAGCCTCATTTGCGTATCACGCCCACCCCGACGTCTTCAAGGAGGTGCTCTCTGACCAGCCTGCTCTGGTGAAGTTCTTGAGCAATCCGCTCGTCGGGGCAGCCCTCGGCGCAGTTGCGGCAAAGTGGTTTGGTCGTCACTAAATTATCTCGAAACCCAATCAGCCTGAAACTAAATCAGAGATAGGACTCGTATTCTTCTCTAGCCCTATCTGAACACCTCTTCTGTCGATCGGTAGAGTAGCGGCGCAGCCGGTCACGGTATAGCCGAGCTGTCTTTCAGATGTTGTTAGATCGTCGAGAATAACGTACTCAAGATCGCAATGCGTCAAGCGCTGCGATCTTCTTTTTTAGTCCGTTTCCTGCGGCCTGTTTTCATGGCCCATCACTCGGAGCTGGCTTCTTTCCTCAGGCTCAGCGGCCAGCCTATACCCTAAACCTCCTCCCATAGCCGGAGGGGAGCTGACCTTCGCATAAGTTAAAGTACCTATACAATTAAAGCTTTTCTATTTCACTATAGCCTCTTACGCGGCCGACCATACGGCCTCTTAGGCACTAGCTAAGCACAGGTTTAAGATAAACAATTCCTTTCTTTAGACACCTTAAATACATGTCTAGCAAAACATGACTTTCTCTGAACGTGTAGAAATCTTAGCCGTTGACGATACGCCAGACAATCTATTCTTGCTGGAGTTAATTCTGGGCGAGGTGGAAAACTATCATCTTTGCTGCGCCCAGAGCGGTAGAGATGCTATTGAAGCTATCAAGGCCTCCCCGCCCGATCTTGTCTTGCTAGATGTGATGATGCCAGATATGGACGGCTACGAAGTGACCCGACATATTCGCCAGAACCCAGCCCTGCCTTACATTCCTATCTTGCTGGTGACCGCCCACCCTGAGACTAGCGCTACTGAAGCGCTGACGGCTGGCGCTGACGGCTTTATTCGTAAACCCTTTGACATCGATAGCCTGCTACAGCGGGTAGATGGACTGCTGAAACAGTCTGTCAGCACTGAATGAGTATCTCCCTGAGCACTTTGGGATTATAATGCGGGGTGCATAGCGATATAGACAGTTATGAAAGATCTCGGTCGGTCCCTGCTTGATAAAGTTGAGCAAATTATCGACGTCTGGGTCAGGGAGGTTCGTCGCGATCTTGACATTGAGAGCGTCAGAGGGCTGACCTACGAAGCCGTCCACAATGATTTACCAGATGTGCTGACAGCGATCGCAACGCTGCTGACGGCGGCTTTTGCAGATCAAGAAGACGAGCTTGAAGAAAACTCGCTGGAACACGGCGCGGTCCGGGCAGAGCAAGGCTTTGACACAGCAGAGGTGGTGCGAGAATATCGGGTTTTGCGCAACGTTATCTTAGCTGAATTAGAGCCTGACCTGAGCACTGGCTCTGTCGCAGAAGCGCTAGAAGCCGTGCGCAAAATCGACAGTGTTTTGGACGACGCGGTGATGATGTCCTTAGAGGAGTACGTCAATCAGCGCATCAAAGCGATTGAACAGGTACAGGGCCAGCTGCTGCTCACCAATCAGGAGCTGACCCGACTGGTTCAGAGTCAACAAGACAACGTGTCTTTTTTGGCTCACGAGTTAAAAACGCCGCTTAATTCTATTATCGGGTTCTCTTCACTTTTGCTGCGCAAGCAGCGACAGCAGCTTGCTGAGACGGCTGGGTCATCGCTAGAGATGCAGCAGATCGAGCGGATTGTCAACAACGGTCGACAGCTGCTGCGCATGATCAACAACGCGCTAGAAATTTCTCGGCAAGAAAAGCAGCCAGGCACCCTGACGATAGAGTCAGTGCGGGTGACGCCGCTCGTTCAGACGGTCGTGGATGCCTTTGAGCCCACCGCTCAGGAAAAGTCGCTTGAGCTAACCCTAGATTGCGATCGCGCCCCTGAGCAGGTAGAGACCGACGCGATGCGGCTACAGCAGATTCTGACTAACTTAGTTAGCAATGCTATTCGCTATACCGATGCTGGGAAAGTCAGCGTCTGCTGCTACACCGTTGACGCAAAAAACGAGTGGGCGATTGCCGTTGAAGACACCGGTAAAGGCATCGACTCTGAAGCCCAGCTGCGGGTATTTGAGCCCTATTTTCGGGTGGGTAGCGAAGACGAATACCTGCCTGAAAGTACCGGCCTGGGGTTGGCTATTGTGAGCAACATCGTACAGCTTTTGCGGGGCAGAGTTGATCTAAACTCAAAGGCTGGAGTTGGCTCTACGTTCACGGTGTTTTTACCGCTCGAGCCAAGTTAGAGGAAATGCAAATCTAAAGCGCAAAGATCTCTTCGCCCACGGAGGGATGAATCCCGATCGTCTGCTCTAGCTCGGCTACGGTGAGCCCTTTTTTGAGCGCGGGTACCAGCGCCTGCACTAGATCAGCAGCGCGAGGCGCAACCAGATGAACCCCCAAAATTGTCTGGGTGTTTGGATCAACCACCAGCTTGATGAGCGACTTCAGCGACTCTTCGGCCAGGGCGTACTTCAACGGGCTAAAGGTCTCTGAGTGAATCTCAACCTGGTCGTACCGATCGCGGGCGGCTCGCTCGGTGAGCCCCACCATTGCCACTTCTGGATGCATAAAGACCGCTGAGGGCACCCAGCGATAGCTAACTTGGGCACTGTGGTCGCTGAACATCGTTTCAACGGCTGCTAGCGCCTCTGCTCGGGCTACGGGTGTCAGCAGCATTTTATCAGTGCAGTCACCTACGGCGAAGATATGAGGCGTTTGGGTGCGTCCGTATTCATCAACAACAATCTTGCTCTTTTTGAAAGTGACCCCAGCCGCCTCCAGGTTGAGCGTGTCAATATTGCCGGTGCGCCCCAGCGCACAAAGTATTTGGTCGGTCTTAAACGTCTGCCCGTTGTCAAGCTTGGCAATTAAGGTGTCGGCCCCTTTTTCAATTGCTTCCAGGCGAGTGCCGTCGATCACCTTGATGCCATCGTCGGTCAAAATCTGCTTAACTCGCTTTTGAACCGCCTCATCAAACCGGTCTAACACATGATCGCTTGAGTCAATCAGTGTGATTTGGCAGCCAAAGCTGCGCAAAACCTGGCTAAATTCTACCCCAATATAGCCGCCACCCGCCACCACAAACGACTCGGGCAGGGTTTCTAGCTGAAAAATATCTCGCGACGTTAGGGCGTGCTCTATGCCAGGAATATCAGGCATCCTGGGGCGAGCCCCTACGGCAATTAAGACAAACTCGGCTGTGACTTTCTGATCTGCGATACGAAGTGTATGGGTATCGACAAACTCAGCCTGCCCTCTCAAAATATCGATGCCGTCTAAGTGATCGGCCTGGGTCTGTCTGAGCGACTCAATGTGAGCGTCCATGGCCTGTTTAAACGTGGGCCAGTCGAACAGTCCTTCTGGGTTTACCCAGCCGTAGTCGCTGGCTAACGTCTGCTGCTTGGCAAAGTCTGCCGCATAGATCATTAGCTTGGTGGGAATACAGCCCCGGTTGACGCAGGTGCCACCGATCGCTTCTTTTTCTGCGATCGCAACTCGCTTGCCCTGTTTTGCAGCCTGCTTGGCCGCCGCCAGGCCACCAGAGCCTGCCCCAATCACTACCAGTTCGTAATCATACTCTGTTGACATAAGGAAAGAATCTTCCGAGACCTAAACTACAAATTTGAAAAGCAAAGTATCTACCTAGAGAGGCTGTTATGGGCAACTTGTTCGAAAACGCCCATCACCCATCACCAACGCCCCCTCTAAAAGTAAGATGTTGTCAGTAAGACGTTGTTTCAGGGTTGTTTTATCCCAAACCTCTTATTCTTGAGGCACCCACACCGAAACAGAACCAGCTGCGCAGTGAAACTCTGCCCAGCCCTCATCGTTGGTTGTGACCGGCTCACTAACATGCTCAGTAATATCCACATAGGTACGGTTTGGCTGTCCTACTTCCATCCACTTGCGACCGTTGTCGCCGTTGGTTAAAACAACCGCCATCCCCCCCGGAAAGTCTTCGGTGCCGAGGCGAGTCCACCCCACCGTATTGGCGTGGTCAAAATAGTCATACTGCTCGCCGTAGGCATAGGTGCGGCGGGCATATAAAAACTTGTCAAGGATCCACTGGTGGCTGTCTAGCCAAATTTCATATTCATTGCCGTCTTTGCCATAATCTTTATAGTGAGCGCCGTAATAGTCAGCATAAAAAATGCACGGATATCCCTCGCGGCGTAGCAAAATTAAAGCGTAGGCAAGCGGCTTAAACCACGGTTCAACCACAGACTCTAGGGCCTGTAGGGGTTGAGAATCGTGATTGTCGACCAGGGTGACGGCCAGGGCGGGCTGTTGCTTGACCAGGGTATTATCAAAAATCTGTCTCAGATCGTAATCTTTTCCAGCCTGGCTGGCCTGGTTAAAGTTGTAGTGCAGCGGTGCATCAAACAGACTGACATCTCCGCCAGTGACTTCTATGAAATGGTGTAAGGCCTCAATCTCATAAGACCAGTACTCACCCACGGCGAACAGCCTTCGACCAGCCTGATGGCGACAGTGGCTGAGCCACTCGGGAAAAAAGCCTGCTTTGACGTGCTTGACGGCATCGAAGCGAAACCCGTCAACGTCCGTCATTTCAACGAACCATTCGCCCCAATACTTTAATTCGCCCTGAACTTCGGGATGCTCCATATCGAGATCGCAGCCCATCAGGTAGTCAAAGGCCCCTTTCTCTAGGTCTACGTTGTCGTCAAACTGTTTCCCTTCAAACAGGTAAACTGCGTCAAAGTCTTCGTCGAATGCATTGTAGTCAACGGCATCAAAATGCCACCAGTGCCACTCCATAGTGGAGTACTTTCCCGCCCGCCCTGGAAACGTGAAGTTTGTCCAAACTTTGACGTTGCGGCTTTCTCCGATCGGCTGCTTGCGATTGTCGGGGCTAAACGGTGTGGCCTGTACCTCTTCGGGGCCATCAGCCCCTAGTTTGTGATTAAAAACAACGTCGGCATAGATTCTGATGCCGACGTCTTTGGCGGCTTTGACGGCTTTGATGTACTCATCTTTGGTGCCATATTTGGTGGGCACAGTGCCTTTCTGGTCAAACTCTCCCAGGTCAAACATGTCGTAGACGCCATAGCCCACGTCATAGCCACCTCCGGTTCCTTTATAGGCAGGGGGCAGCCAAAGGGAGGTTACCCCCGCCTCAGCCAGGGTTGCGGCCTTCTCAGCCACTTCGTTCCACAGGCTGCCACCGGGGTCTAGGTACCAGTGGAAATATTGCATCATCACGCCGTTGGGTGCAGACATTATCAATAACCTCCTCAGGTTAAGCGGGATATGCCAAACCCTTTAACTATCTCAGAAATGCAGGGCTTTACTGCTCTATCTTTGGAGAGAGTTAGGATGGGCAAATCTCTAAAGTGCCAGCCAAAGTTGACCGAAAAGGAGGTAAGGATCTGCAATCAAATAATGTCTTTCGCCCTTCGCCTTTCGCCTTTCGCCCTTCGCCTTCCCACCGATCCCTCAATGACCATTCTGCGCCTGGTCACGCTGATTTTTAGCCAGCGTCAGCATGGATCGAGACAGGTTTAGAGCTCTGGGC
>JBCBZL010000033.1:0-23406 GCA_039815385.1 Cyanobacteria bacterium P01_A01_bin.114 | reverse complement strand
GCTTGAGGGGCTGACTGGGGTCCTAACTCCCCCAGACCCCCCGAAAGGGTTGCTGGCTTCGTTTGTGCTAGGGGGTGTTTGGTGGGTTTGTGTAAACTTTGTCGCTCATTTGTTTAGACACCCTTCTGTGTCAAAGACTTTCAGCTGTAGATATTTTTCAAAATTGCGGTTCATTTATTGATCATGAATTACCTTTCTCCTGAAGATCTAAAACTCAAAACTCAAAACTCAAAACTCAAAATTTTCTCTCTCCTGGTCGTCTCTCTGCTTTGCTGGATCTCATTGGCTGGGCCTGCCTGGGCTTTTTGTGGATTTTATGTGGCGAAGGCAGATACGAGTCTTTATAATCGGGCTTCGCAGGTGGCGATCGCTCGGGAGGGTGATCGGACGGTACTCACAATGGCGAATGACTATGAGGGAGAGGTAAGTGACTTTGCCATGGTGGTGCCGGTGCCGGTGGTGCTGCAAGAAGATCAGGTGAAGGTGGCTGACCCGGCGATTCTCGATCGACTGGATGCGTTTAGTGCGCCGCGCCTGGTGGAATATTTTGATGAGAATCCTTGTGCGCCGCGACCGACCACGCGATATCGACTGGGGGCAGCGGTTCCTGAAAGTGTTGATGCAGAATCGTCTGCTGTCCGTGATCAGGCTTTGGGGGTGACGGTAGAGTCGAGCTTCTCGGTGGGTGAGTACGATATTCTAATTCTCAGTGCTCGCGAGTCGGATGGGTTAGAGACCTGGCTGCGGGAGAACAATTATCGGATTCCTAACGGGGCGAATGAGCTGCTACAGCCTTACATTCGCCAGGGGATGAAGTTTTTTGTGGCGAAGGTCAACCTCGAAGAATTTGACCAGAGTGGTTTTCAAAATCTGCGGCCTTTGCAGATGAGTTTTGAGTCGCCGCGCTTTATGTTGCCGATTCGCCTTGGCATGATGAATGCAGAGGCTGAACAGGATTTGGTTGTCTACCTGCTATCGTCAACGGGCAGAACTGAGCTGACGAATTACCGCACGGTCAATATTCCCTCGGATGCAAATATTCCGCTGTTTGTGAAAGATGAGTTTAATGACTTTTACACAGATATGTTTCAGCACAGCTATGAGCGCGAGGGTAAAAACGTCGCCTTTCTTGAATATGCTTGGAATATGGGCAACTGCGATCCTTGCTCGGCAGATCCGCTAACGCCAGAAGAGCTTAACCAGGCGGGGGTGGCCTGGGTGCGACCAGGTGAATGGCCCAGCGTCTTTATCACGCGCTTGCATGTGCGCTATACCCGCGATAAGTTTCCTGAAGATCTGATGTTCCAAACGACGGGTAATCAGCAGCCGTTTCAGGGGCGCTATGTGCTCACCCATCCTTATAATGGGCCAGCTGACTGCCCAGCCGGTCAAGACTATCGCCGTCAGCTGCCGCAGCGGTTTGAGCAAGAGGCCCAGACCCTGGCCCGCCTGACTGGCTGGGATATCAACGAGATTCGTCGAAAGCTACCAACCCTTGAACGGCTGCGCCGCGAACCATCAATGCCCCGCTCTGGGGCCGAACAGGGGGGTCCCTGGTGGCAGTCTCTGATCTTGTCCCTACGAATGCTCAGTTCTCGCTAAGATAGGCGTAATTTAGCAATCTCATGGGTTAAATGCGTCGACGTTTTTTGCATCAGCGGCTTTTGTATCAGATTGGGTCTCTGCGCCTGTCTTTGCACCTGTGGCGACGGCTCACGCGCCGGATAGCTCTGGTGGCTTTGACAGGGGTGGTTGCGATCGCAATCACCAGCTGTAGCCTCTCGCAGTTCAAGACCGAAGCCGCCGATGTGCCGCAAATTGTCTACAGCATTCTGAGTGACCCGAAAACCTTTAACTATGCCCTCAGCCAAGAGCGACCTAATATTTTCCCGCTCACCTATGCTGGGCTGATCACTGAAGAGCTGATTGCGGAAGACGGTGAAGATGGCCAGATTGTCCCCGAGCTGGCAGAATCCTGGGAATTTTCTGACGACGGGCTGACCCTGACTTTTACGCTGAGAGAAGGGCTCAAATGGTCTGATGGTGAGCCGCTCACCGCCGCCGATGTAGATTTTACCTTTAACCAGGTGCTATTTAATGAAGAGATTCCGACCGACAACCGAGACGGGCTTAGGGTGGGTGAGTCTGGGCAGCTGCCTACCGTCAAGGCTCTGGACGATCGGCGCATTGAGGTTTCCATTACTGAACCTTTTGCCCCTTTGCTCAGGCAAATTGGCGTCACGGCCATTTTGCCTAAGCATGCCTTAGCAGACACCATTACCACTAAAGACTCCGAAGGCAATCCTGTTTTTCTATCGACTTGGACCACCAGCACCCCCCCTAGCGAAGTGGTGTGCAGCGGCCCTTATATGCTAGAAACCTTTTTGCCGGGCGAGCGGATCATCTTTCGGCGCAACCCCTACTTCTGGCGCAAAGGCCCTCAGGGTGAGCAGCAGCCCTATGTCGAAAGAGTCATCTGGCAGGTGGTCGAGTCCCAAGATAGCGAGTTTATCCAGTTTCGCTCGGGGGGGCTCGATCTGATGAGCATCAAGCCCGATAACTTTTCGCTGGTCAAACGCGAAGAAGACCGGGGTAACTTTACCGTCTACAACGGCGGCCCGGCCCCAGGTGTCCTCTTTATCTCGTTCAATCTCAATAAAGGATCACGCGAGGGTAAACCCCTAGTCGATCCGATCCGATCTAAGTGGTTTAACACGGTCGAATTTAGGCAGGCTGTGGCCTACTCTATCAATCGTGAAGCCATGCTCAATAATATTTATCAGGGGCTGGGCATCTTGCAAGACTCTCCGGTGCTCTACCAGAGCCCGTTTTACGCGGGCCCCGAAGACGGTATCCCCGCCTATGAGTACAGCCTAGACAAAGCCAAAGAGCTGCTTGAGTCAGCTGGCTTTAAGTACAATGCCCAAAACCAGCTGATTGACGAAGCGGGTAATCGCGTTCGATTCACCCTGATTACTAATTCAGGTAATAAAGTCCGCGAGCTGATTATTGCCCAAATCGCCCAAGATCTTGCCGAAGTGGGCATCCAGGTAGACAGCAAACCGATTTCTTTTGGGGCACTGGTCGAAAAGCTCTCTGATACCCTCGAATGGGAATGCCATCTGATTAGCTTTGGCGGCGGGGGTCTAGATCCCCACGGGGGCACTAATGTTTGGAACGTTGACGGGGGGCTCCATGCTTTTAATCAAAAGCCCCTCGCGGGTCAAGCGCCCATCGAAGGCCGAGAGATTGCGCCGTGGGAGCAGGAGATCAGCGACCTGTTTATTAAAGGATCTCAAGAGTTGGATGAAGAAAAGCGCAAGGCCATCTACTATGAGACCCAAAGGCTTACCCAAGAAAATCTGCCCTTTATCTATTTAATTAATCAATACTCAATGGTGGCGATTCGAAACAAGCTTGAAAACATCAAATACTCGCCGCTGGGCTCACTTTGGAATATTTATGAGCTAAAGATTTCGGAAGATTAAGCAGTGCTTAAGGGAATTGGAGGATTCCGACACTCTGACAGGTTCGGTCGTCATAATCGGCGTAATCGTAGAATAAGAATAGATTCGGCGACGAATACATGACCCTAAGCTAAAGGTCTGCATGGACGATATCGCGCGCGCATATCAAGTACTAGAGCTAGAGCCTGGGGCCACGCTCAAGGATGTCAACCAGTCTTACAAAGATCTGGTGTTTGTCTGGCACCCTGACCGCATCCCGGCTGAGAAAGAACGCCTGCGCGAAAAAGCGGAGGATAGGATCAAGCTGCTCAACGAGGCTCGGCAGCTGGTGCGATCGCACATCCGCAGCGGCAAACGCGCCCCAGCAGCGGCCAGCTCGTCTCGGCCATCCTATCGCCCCAGCTATCGCGATACTTACCAAGCCAACCCGTACCAGTACAGCCGTTATAGCTCGTCTGCTAGCGGTGCAAACAGCTCGTCTAAAAGCTATCAAAGCAGCTATAGCAGCAGTACCAGCAACGGCAGTGCCAGCAACGGCAGTACCAGCAGCGGCTACAGCAGCAGCCATAATAACGGCAGCAGTCGTAACGGCAGCAACGGCTATCGCAATGGCTACAGCGGCAGCAGCTACCGCACTCATAATCGCCCTGAGCAATCGGAAGCCAGCAGTCGAACCAACGGCTACAGACGCACTTCAGACAGCCCATCTCAAAGCAGCTATTCTCGAAACCGTTCTGCTAGCAGCGACCCCGAAAATATCGATACCCAGCCTCGCAGCGCCTACGCAGCTAAGCAATATACAGCCCCAAAAAATGCGGCTAAGCAAGCTGAGGAGGCCCAGCCAATCAAGCGAGCCAAGCAAAAGCCTGACCTCGAAGGGGCCGATTTTCGCAACGCCAATCTAAAAGAAAAAGACTTCTCTGGCCGCAACTTGAGCGGCGCGAACCTCGAAGGCGCAGATCTGAGCGATGCCTTTTTGCATAAGATCAATCTCAATCGGGCTAATTTGAGCAAAGCTAAGCTGTTTCGGTCTAACCTGCTCCAGGCAAACCTCAGCCACGCCAACCTCCGCGAAGCCAACCTGATTGGGGCCGACCTGAGCGGCTCAGACCTGAGTGGAGCCGATCTCAGCGGCGCTAAAGTCGGCTACGGTGACAAAATTATGGTCAAAATGACCGGGGCCATCCTAACCGGCGCAATTATGCCGAATGGCAGTATTCATGAGTAGCGGAGCTAATGCACGTTATTAGCTCATCAGCCGCAGATGGTCTGATGAATTCCCCAGAGTGACTTTGCGTGCCTAAGTTAAAATCGGTGTGGCTTTACACGAAGGCTTAATACAGTCACTTAGGTAGGTTTCCGTCCTTTTCCTGAGTTCTTCATAATTACTTTATAAAATCTTCATGCTTATCTAATAAAGCTGTGGAATTGTACGGCAGCTTTAACGCTTAGGCCTAATGCTTGATAGATAAAGGATTTGGGTGCCCTCACTGTTTATAAATGGGTTCATATTTCGCAAAATTAAACAGTAGACAGCAGGCATTAAGGCTTGTCTGAAACTATTCAAAATCTCAACTAGCAGGGCGCAATTTTTTCCCCTGTTAACGCATGTATAGGACTTAATACGATGGCGAAGAAATATAAGTATGTCCAAGTTGGAATCGCAGTGATTTTGGGGAATATCATCGTTCTAGGGCTTGGCGCTAACGCTAGCCTGGCCAACTCGAATGATGATCTCTCTCAAGGACTTCCCGGCAGGCGGATCAGTGGCGGCACTCGCCATTCTGAAAATAGCGTTTGGGAAGATTGCCTTCAGCTTTTTGCACAGTCTGCTGATTTAAATGGCAGTGACCACCGCACAGCCTTGGCAGTTCGCTAGAGCAACTCACTTTCTCATCGGCTGCTCCCCTTGCCTACCAGCGCAAATGCCTGGCCCCATCCGCCCGACATCGAATCCCTGAAAAGTTTGGGAAAGCTAATACCACCAGCACACTCAGATCTAGCTTTCTGAAACTTCTTATGGCCCGCTCCTCAAGATCCCTGCCAAGTCTATTTAGAAATCATCTGAAAGGGCTTCAACAGAGGGGAGGCAGTTTCTTAAGCAGGCAACAACTTCAAACTCCCAGGCAAAAGAGTACCCTATCTGACTTTAGCCTGATCAAAAGTTTTTCGATTATTAGCCTGACTGGGTTTGCGATCGCAACCGGCCTGCTGGCCGCCTTTTATCGCCAGCGAGCCGTGCACGATCTCGTCTTGGTCACCCAGGAAAATAATGTGGCCCTGGCCCAAACCCTGGCCAATACCCTCTGGGACGACTATGGAGCCTTTTTGTCGAACACTCGCAGCATCAGTGACCAAGAGCTGCAGTCGCAGCCTATCATCAAGGACCTATCCCGAGACGTTCTTAATCAGATAGAAGGACTGTCCGTCGCAAAAGTCAAATTCTTTGATTTGCAAGGGCGCACTGTTTTCTCAACCGATCTGACTCAGCTCGGCATTGATAAGAGCCAATCCGAAGGTTTTTTATTGGCAAAGTCAGGCACGACCATCAGCCAGCTTGGGCACCGAGATACCTTTAAAGCTCTCAGGGGCACGCTCAAAGATCGGCATCTACTCTCGAGCTATATTCCAATTACAGCGGATCACACGAGCAACGAGATCGTGGGTGTGGTTGAGCTCTACACCGATGTTACCCCGCTCCTACAGCGGATTGAGCAGACCCAGCAGAGGGTAGTTTTGGGCAGTATCCTCATCCTGCTTTCACTCTATGGTGTCTTGATACTTTTTGTTAGAAAAGCTGATAGTTTGCTACAAACCCAATATTGGCAGCTGCAACAGTCAGAAAATCGCTATCGGCAACAGGCAGAAAAGTTAAACCAAACCCTAACTGAGCTAAAGCAAACCCAGGCTCATATCATCCACAGCGAAAAAATGTCGGCGCTGGGTCAGCTGGTGGCCGGGGTAGCTCATGAAATCAATAATCCGATTAGTTTTATCTACGGCAATATCAAACCAGCCACGACCTATTTTCACAATTTGCTAGCGCTGATTCGGCTCTATCAAACCCATTACAGCAATGCCCCCCTCGACATCCAAGCTAAGATCGAAGCAATTGAGCTTGATTTTTTATCAGAAGACTTACCAAAACTATTAGGCTCCATCCAAATGGGAGCCGATCGGGTTACACAAATCGTCACGTCCCTGCGCACATTCTCCGGCAAAGATGAAGCAGAGCTCAAACCCGTCGATATTCACGAAGGGATTGAGAGTACGCTGATCATTCTGCAAAGTCGTTTAAACGCCACTGGCAACTGCGAAGCTATCGAGATTGTTAGAGCCTATGGCGATTTGCCCAGGGTTACCTGTTTTGCTAATCAGCTTAATCAGGTCTTTATGAATCTTCTAGTGAATGCGATCGATGCGCTTCGAGAATTTGAGCACCAGTCAGCCAGACCCCAGAGTTGGACCCCTCAAATCACAATTCGGACCGCGCTTAGCGCCTGCTCACTCCCAGGCCAGCAGTCCGCCCAGATTGAGATCTCAGACAATGGTTTAGGGATTCCAGAGAAGATAATCAACCAGCTATTCAACCCATTTTTCACGACTAAACCGGTGGGTCAGGGCACGGGCTTAGGGCTATCGATTAGCCATCAAATTATCGTCGATATTCATCAGGGCCTGCTATCATGCCAGTCTGCCCCCGGTAAGGGCACGACCTTTACGATCGCAATCCCCCTTCTACCCACTCAAAGATCTCACTGATCGAACTGATTAATTTCAAATCAGCATTTATTTATCAATATCGGCCAAATCAATATCGGCCAAATTCTGGGCCTCCCACTTTAGCACTGAGGCCTGGATGCCCCCCTCCTGTTTTCGTTTTGAATCCGCCTCAAACCAGGCGATGATCTGAGCGGGGGTCAGCTTTTCAATTGGGGTTTCTAAATCTTGAGCGATATAGCCCAGCAGTTTGGCCGTCGAGAGCGTCAGCCGCGTTAAAAATTTCTCTGGTGTCGTCATCAGGGCCTTGTCGACCTCAGCAGACTCTTCTGGGGTTAGAAATTGGAGAGACTGATCGAACATTACTTCTCCTTAATTAAATACCCACATAGGTGCTCCCCTTTTACCAGCCAGTGGGTGCGCTCTACTGAGCAGTCGGGTAGCGCAACTGCAAACATGGCCAGTTCATGACCGCAAACAGTGGGGTACGACTCGGCAATATGGGAAATCGCGCAGTTATGCTCTGTAATCACATAGGCGGGCTTATCGTCACCTTGGGCGTCTGACGAATGCCACTCGGCCATGTACCCTTCGGCCTGGCGCAGCTTAACGAGCCGCTTGACCCGCTCTAAGACAGAGCCCTTGCCCAAAGAATCTTGATACACCTGAGCTTTTCGCTGCCACTGCTGCCGCAAAATCGAGCCGACCTGCTCTGGCCCGACTGTTTCGGTCAGGGTATCGAGCAGCGATAGGGCAAACTGATCGTACTGAGAGGGAAACTGATCGCGCCCCTTGCGGCTTAGCCCGTAAATATAGTTAGGGCGACCCATCCCCTCCTGCACCACCTTATGCAAGATCAGGCTATCGGCCTCCAAATCTTTGAGATGACGTCGAATCGCCTGGGGGCTGACCTCGAGATACTCTGCCAGAGCTTGCGCCGTGGCTTGCCCCTCCTTTAAGAGAAATTGCAGAATATCGTCCTTTGTAGACGGTTGCTGAAGTGAAGTCATCGTCTTAGCAGCTGCGATCGCAAACAGAAATCAGCGGACTCTTCTATGAAATCGATAAATATAGAGTTGATAAAAACACTGTAACAGTATTTAAACAACATGCATGTTGCTAAAGTCTATCCCCTAAAGTAACCTAAAGATAGTAAAGCAACCTTTGTGTTGTTTTAATTATAGAATTATTTGGTTGTCTCAGCACCCCGTCAATTCAAATGACTTTAAGCAAACCAACCCAAGCTTCCGAAAAAAACTTAGAGCTCATGCGCAACTTTGCCCAGAGCTATGCCAAGCGCACAGATACTTATTTTTGCGCCGACCTGGGAGTCACCGCCGTCGTCTTAGAGGGCTTAGCCAAGCACAAAGACGATTTTGGCGCACCGCTATGCCCCTGTCGCCATTACGAAGACAAAGAGGCCGAGGTCAAAGCCACCTACTGGAACTGCCCCTGTGTCCCCATGCAAGAGCGCAAAGAATGCCACTGCATGCTTTTCTTGACCCCTGATAACGCTTTCGCGGGCGATCAGCAAGACATTACTTTTGACAAAATTCGGGACGAAACCAACAAATATTAACGCCCCTATTAATTAACGCCCTTAGCGCTTGAAGTCTCTTCAACCCATCCACCATGAGCAGCGTTCAATCCGTCGTCAGTCAGCCCTATAAGTACGGCTTCGTGACCGATATCGAGTCCGATGTCATTCCTCGCGGCCTTAGCGAGGATATTGTCCGAACGATTTCGGCCAAGAAAAACGAGCCTGCCTTTATGCTCGAGTTTCGTCTGAAGGCATATCGTAAGTGGTTAACCATGGCCGAGCCTGCCTGGCCCAACGTCAAGTATCCCTCGATTAACTATCAGGACATCATCTATTATTCAGCCCCTAAGCAAAGTGCGAAGAAGCTGGAAAGTATGGATGAGGTTGATCCAGAGCTGCTAGACACCTTCGAAAAGCTGGGCATTCCGCTATCGGAGCAAAAGCGGCTGGCCAATGTGGCCGTAGACGCCGTCTTTGACAGCGTTTCGGTCGCCACCACCTTCAAGAAAGATCTCGCCAAGCACGGCGTCATTTTCTGCTCAATTTCGGAAGCAGTCCACGAGCACCCCGAGCTGGTTGAGAAATACCTGGGCAGTGTGGTTCCCATTGGCGATAACTATTTTGCCGCCCTCAACTCTGCTGTGTTTAGCGACGGCTCTTTTGTCTACATTCCCAAAGACACGAAGTGCCCGATGGATTTGTCCACCTACTTTCGCATTAATAACGGCGACTCAGGCCAGTTTGAGCGCACCCTGATTGTGGCTGAGTCTGGCAGCTCGGTGACCTATCTAGAGGGCTGCACAGCCCCTATGTATGACAGTAACCAGCTCCATGCCGCCGTGGTTGAGCTAGTCACCCTAGACAATGCCGAGATTAAGTACTCTACCGTGCAAAACTGGTACGCGGGCGATGAAGACGGCAGAGGCGGCATTTACAACTTTGTCACCAAGCGCGGCCTGTGTGCAGGCAAAAATTCTAAAATCTCCTGGACCCAGGTGGAGACGGGTTCAGCCATCACCTGGAAATATCCTAGCTGCGTGCTGGTGGGCGACAATTCTGTCGGTGAGTTTTACTCGGTGGCCCTGACCAACCACCGCCAGCAGGCCGACACGGGCACCAAGATGGTTCACGTGGGCAAAAACACCCGCAGCACCATCATTTCGAAGGGGATCTCTGCCGGGAAGTCTAAAAATAGCTATCGCGGTCTGGTCAAAATGGGGCCTAAAGCAAACGGAGCGCGCAATTATTCCCAGTGTGACTCGATGCTGCTGGGCGATACGTCTAACGCCAATACCTACCCGTATATTCAGGTGCAAAATAACACTGCTCGGGTTGAGCACGAAGCCTCGACCTCTAAGATTGGCGAAGACCAGCTGTTTTACTTTGCCCAGCGCGGTATCTCCCCTGAAGACGCCGTCTCGATGATCATCAGCGGCTTTTGTCGCGATGTGTTTAACGAGCTACCCATGGAGTTTGCCGCCGAGGCTGACAAACTGCTGGCCCTAAAGCTAGAAAACAGTGTTGGGTAAACAGCAGCATCAAAGCCGAACAGATGGAGGTTACCTACGCAGGTGCGTTGGTTAGAAATGGCGCGTTGGCTAGTGTTATCTCCAATTTCAATAACGTTCTGGCTGTGTTGAACGCGCCTTACCCAGCTCTCCATTACCCACTACCCTCTTTACCCATTACCCTCTACCCTCTACCTGTTCCATGCTCAACCCCGACGCCGACACCATCCTCTCTGTCAAAGACCTGCACGCCACCGTCGATGGCACCGAAATCCTCAAGGGTGTCAACTTTGAGGTAAAAGCCGGTGAAATCCACGCTGTCATGGGTCTCAATGGCTCTGGTAAAAGCACCTTCTCCAAAGTGCTGGCGGGCCACCCCGACTATGAAATCACCCGAGGAGAGGTGGTTTTTAAGGGGCAAAATCTGCTCGATCTTGAGCCCCACGAGCGAGCCACGGCGGGTGTCTTTCTTGCGTTTCAATATCCATTAGAGATTCCGGGGGTCAGCAACCGCGACTTCTTGCGGGTGGCCTACAACGCCCACCGCAAGGCCCAGGGCGAAGAAGAAATTGACGTATTTGACTTTGACGACCTGATCGAAGCAAAAACCGATGTCGTCAAAATGGACGTGAGCTTTCTCGATCGCAGCGTCAATGAAGGGTTTTCTGGGGGTGAGAAAAAACGCAATGAGATTCTGCAAATGGCTTTGCTAGAGCCGAAACTGGCGATTTTAGATGAAACTGACTCAGGCCTAGATATTGACGCCCTCAAGATCGTTGCTAACGGGGTCAATCAGCTCACCACACCTGACAACGCTGTGGTGGTGATTACCCACTATCAGCGACTCCTCAACCACATCGTGCCCGACTATGTGCATGTGATGGCCGACGGGCAGATCATCACGACCGCTGGCAAAGAGCTGGCGATGAAGCTAGAAGAACAAGGCTATGACTGGCTGCTGCCACAGCAGTCGCCAGAGCAGGTGGCTGCATCATGAGTACTCAAGCAAACGCGTCTAGGGTGACGACACAGATGGCAAATCAGCAACAGCGGGACGACTATCTGACCGCCCTGATCGGGGAGGCCCACGTCGCTGCGCAGCAGTCTGCCCTGGAGTTAGATGAGCTGAGAGCCAGGGCAAAAGCCCTGGTCAGCGAGCGGTCGCTGCCCTCAAATCGAGATGAAGACTGGCGCTTTTGCGATCTCTCAGCCATGCTGTCAATGCCCTACCGGGCGGCTGAGCCGCTGGGCAAACTGGCTCCGTTTAAAGCACAGGTAGATGCTTGGGCACTCCCAGAAGCTCAGGGGCATCGACTGGTGTTTGTGAATGGGCAGTATGCCGAGTCGCTGTCCTCCATCCAAGATTTGCCGACTGGGGTGATGATTGCGCCCCTGAGTGCCCTTGGGCCTGACATCGGGGCAGGCATCAGGCCCGATATTAGAGCAGATATAGAGTCTTACCTGGCCCATGGTCCTGGCAGCAATGAGGTGTTCACCGCCCTGAATACGACTGGCTTTACCGACGTGGCTATCATCTGGGTTGAGAAAAACCAGGTTGTTGAGCAGCCCATTCAGGTTTTGCATTTGTCAGCGGCTGGGGCGGTGCCGCAGCTGATTCAGCCTCGGTGTCTGGTGGTGGCAGCGCCTAACAGCGCCCTCACGCTGGTCGAGCAGTTTGAGGGCACGGGGGCTGACGTGGTAAACAGCGTCAGTGAACTTTGGTTGCAGGATAACGCCCAAGTCACCCATATTTTACTCCAGAAAGAGAGTGTCGAGACTTACCACATTGGCAAAACCGCAGTGTCGCAGGCTAGAGATAGCCGCTATAGCTGCACTGCGATCGCACTCGGAGCCCAGCTCTCACGCCATAACCTAGAGGTCTACCAGACCGGCCCCAGTACCGACACCCAGCTCAACGGCCTGATCGCCATTCGGGGTAACCAGGTGGCCGATACCCACAGTCTGATTGCGCTCAATCACCCCCACGGCACCGCTAGCCAGCTGCAAAAAAATATTGTCGATGACCGGGCCCACGGAGTCTTTAATGGCAAAGTCTATGTGCCTCACAAGGCGCAGATGACCAACGCTGCCCAGCTGAACCGTAATCTGCTGCTGTCGGATAGAGCCAGGGTAGATACTAAACCCGAGTTGGACATTGTGGCGGATAATGTGAAATGTGCCCACGGGGCTACCGTCAGCCAGCTTGAAGCCGATGAGATATTTTATCTACAAAGCCGGGGGATTGATCAGCCCCAGGCCCAGCGGCTGCTGCTCTACGCCTTCGCGATGGAAGTGATCGAAAAAATTACGGTGCCCTCCCTACGAGAGCGTCTCACCCAGCACATTACTGAATGGACCCTCTAAAAATCGGATTCCTTAACCCATCATGACGCTGACCACGACCAAAACGATTGCCGACGAAGTGCGCGCTGACTTTCCGATTTTGCATCAGGAGGTCAACGGTAAGCCCCTGGTTTATTTCGACAATGCCGCCACGTCTCAAAAGCCTAAGGCGGTAATCGAGGCAATTGATCGCTATTACCAGCAAGACAATGCCAATGTCCATCGTGGCATCCACGCCCTCAGCGCCCGTGCTACTGAGGCCTATGAGGCCACTCGCGATAAGCTAGCTCGGTTTATCAATGCTGCCTCTCGCGATGAGATTGTATTTACCCGCAATGCCAGCGAGGCGATCAATCTGGTGGCCTATGCCTGGGGGCTTAACACCCTCAAGCCGGGGGATGAAATTATTCTGTCGGTGATGGAGCACCACAGTAACCTGGTGCCCTGGCAGATTGTGGCCCAGCGCACTGGGGCGGTGCTCAAGCATGTGCAGCTTACCGACGAGCAGACTTTTGATCTCGATCATTTCAAGCAGCTGATCTCCGACCAAACTAAACTGGTTGCCATCAACCACATCTCTAATGCCCTGGGCTGCATCAACCCGGTGGACACAGTCATCCAAATCGCCCACCAGCACGGCGCAAAAGTCTTGATCGATGCTTGCCAGAGCGTGCCCCACATGCCGGTGGACGTGCAGGCGCTTGACTGTGACTGGCTGGTGGCCTCGGGCCATAAGATGTGCGGCCCCACCGGAGCTGGTTTTCTCTATGGCAAGTTAAATATTTTGAACGCCATGCCGCCGTTTTTGGGCGGGGGTGAAATGATCCAAGACGTGTTTCTAGATCATTCCACCTACGCTGAGCTACCCCATAAGTTTGAAGCAGGAACCCCTGCGATCGCAGAAGTGATTGCCCTCGGTGCCGCGGTAGACTACCTTACCCAGATTGGCATTGAGCGCATTGCCAGCTACGAACATGAGCTCACCCAGTATCTCTACGAAAAGCTATCCCAGATTCCCCAAGTTAAGCTTTACGGGCCAAAGCCAGAGGCTGACGGGAGTGGGCGAGCTGCGATCGCGACCTTCACCGTTGAGGGCGTTCATCCCCAAGATCTCTCCACGTTTCTAGATCAGTCTGGTGTTGCCATTCGCTCAGGCCACCACTGCACCCAGCCCTTGCATAGATATTTAGGCATTGATGCCACCGCCAGAGCCAGCCTGTATTTCTACAACACCCGAGAAGAAATCAACAGCTTTGTGAGTGCCCTCAAAGAAACCATTGACTTCTTTGGCAATATTTTTGGGTAACTGGCTGATACGAAATCCTGTCTAGTGATACCCGATACCGAAGGGCGTAAAGTTTTACGCCTCTGACAGGCTCCCATTTTGGATGGGGGGCTGTATTCAGGTTTGGCATTATGCCTGGTATGCCTGATCTCAATTTGCCCGCTGCCACTGGCGGATCACTTCTTCGAGAATGGTCCGATCGGGGGCAGCCACTACCTGAGTGCTGGGGTCTACCTCTACCCCAGGAATAGCCTCAGACCAAGGGCTATTGGGCACAGACTGCACATCCACCGCTGGGTTGACCGGGCGAAACCCATGTTGCACAAAGACGGCCTGCTGCTCAGGCTGGGTTAGAAAATCAACAAAGGCACGGGCAGCTTTAGCCTCGCCACCGCTGACCTCTCGGCGCACAATTGCAGCGGTCGAAGCTGTTTCAACCGTAGGGTCAAGATAAAGGATCTGGTATGGCTTTTCTTGGGTCACTTTAGACTGCGACCAGCGATACAGGGCGATGCTCTCATAGACCATGGCAATATCGGCGTCATTAGGCCCTCGAGAGATAAACTCCTGTAGCAAAATGTCAGTTGAGCGCGGCGGCTGATACACCGAGCGCTTAACCAAGCTAAACAAGGCTTGAACCTCATTCTTACTAAAATCGCTTGCACTCAGAGACGCACTCCCCGCCTCTGCCTGGGTCCACAGCCCCAGGGTAAGCTGCCCGCTGTTAGATCGGGTGGGGTCAGTGGTGACAAAATCAAAGCTGCCCCAGTCAGCACTGCCGCCAATGGCTGACCAGCTGCTGTTTGCGATCGCGTCCTCTAACCGCTGCCACTGAAACTGGCCATCCGGAAACAAAACCTGCGCTCGCTCAGGCCAGGCCACCGCCACCAGCATCGTTTTCGCCACCGGCTGGGGGGTTTCATAAAACGCCTCGTCACCGTTTTGCGCCTGCCACCGCTCGCTCAGCTCGTTGAGAATCTCCCCATTGGCTGGAATCAACACAGTTGGGTCAAAGCTATTTTTATCATCAACATAGTTGTTGACCATATCCTGAGAGCCCTGAAACGCTAGCTCCAGGTCAATTGACGGATGCTGCTGCTCAAATCGCGCTTCCAGCTGCTTCAGCGGTTCCTGTAGCTCGCTGCCGCTGACCACCACAATCGACTGGTCAACCCCCGGCAGCGGTACATAGGCTAGAGCTAGAGAGGCTAGGGCAATGGCTAGGGAGGTGACAGTTTTGGTGGGGGTAGGCATGTTGGATAGTGGGTAGTGGGTAGTGGGTAGTGGGTAGCGGGTAGCGGGTAGTGGGTAGCATTACTCTCTACTCTCCACCCTCTACCCTCCACCCTCTAACCCACCAAAACCTCAACGCTCTCCTGAACCCCCTTAAACTCATCACTGAGTTCCCTCAGCTCTTCGGTGGCGACAGCGCTGGTAAAATCTGTTGTGCGGAGTTTATTTTGCAGCTGCTGCAAGACGCCGCCGGCCTCGGCGATCAGGGTTGAAAGCTGGGCGAGCTGAGCCTGACGGGTGTCTTCGCCCTGCTGGGCCAGGGCAATATTGCGCTCTAGCCGCTGGGCCAGGTTTTGCCACTGTATTTGGGCAACGCCAGAGTTAGATTGAATCTTAGCTTGAACATCTTGAAGTTGTTTCTCAAGATCGGCTACTGACAATAGTGAATCTTTGCCCTGCATCCGTCGGGCCAGCTGATCGATTTGGGCGGGCAGTGCGTCGGTGCGATCGCAGGCATACTGCACGGTGCCCAACAGCTCCATCTGGTGAGCGTTGGTAAGCACCTGGGTGGCCTCTGTCTTAAGTAAGTCGGCGGTTTGGGTGAGCTTTTGAGCTTGCTGGCGAACGGCCTGAAGCTCTTTGGAGAGGGCCGGATTATCCAGCTCGATGGTAGCGGGCTCGCGGGTTTTGAGGACGGCGGCTCCGGCGGTTGCGATCGCAGCCGCCCCTGGAATCGCAACCACACTGGGCAGGCGGACTAATCTGACCCCGGCGATTAGAAAGATCCCACCTGCTAGCACCGCCAGGGGATAGTGCAGTGGATTTGCGAGTTGGTTCATGGGTTTCATCGAGAGAGTCAAAATTCCAACGGTTAAAATTCCAACTGAAGATCGGCCATCAGTTCAGAAATGGTTGAGGGGTCTCCCTTCCGATAGTAGCCCCCGTTGAGGCTGGCGATTTCTTCGAGCGCCTCTGGGTCAAAATCGCCTTCGTTTCCATACCCGACTGTGAAAAAGGCAATTCGCTGGTCGGTGCTAAAGCCACTCTGTTGCAGCTCTTCACCCAGCTGGTTCAGCGAAATTGCAGACTCTGAGTCTTCGCCATCGGTGAGAATGAGAACCGCGTTGATGGCTTCGGCCCGCAGATTTTGTTGCAGCCAGTTGCGGGCTTCTAAAGCAGAGTCGTACAGACGGGTGCCGCCATCCGCTTGTAAGCTGCTGACAAACTGCAAGCCCCGGTTGCGGCCATTAGGGCTCCCGTCCACCAAGATCGGGTTGCGAATCTCACTGTCGAAATCAATCAGGGCAATCTGATCCTTGGGTCCCAGGTTCTCAACATAGGTTTTGAGCGTATTTTGCACGGCGGGCAGTTTGTTGCCCTCCATTGAACCAGAAGAATCGACCACCACGACCACCAGTGAGGGTTTCTTCGCCACATCTTCCCAAGCGGTGAGCATCGCCTCAATCACCTCAGGCGCGGGCGGGCGATACGAGTCATAGCTGGCTTTAGGGTCAACCCCAAAATCGGCTGTAAACTTGGGCCCCAGGGCCACGCCAGGGGTCGCAGGTCGCAGGCCTAAATTGGAGGCGATCTGCTGAGCATCAGCGGATTGTAAATATTCAATAATTTGCTCAGCGGCTTCGCGCTCCTGATCGCTGACCCAGGGGGCATTGGGCAAAATGGCCCGCATGTTAGACGTAAAGGTCGCTTTAGGATAAACGGCCTGGTAACGGGTGCCGCCGGGGGGCAGATTACTATTGGCTTCAATCACCGATGATTCGTACACAGAGCCGATGGAGGCCCAAAATGGGCCATTTTCTACCATGGCCTCGGCCAAAGAGCCCGTTGAGACACCGTAGCGGGTAATCTTGTTTTGAATTTTTTGGACCGCGCCTTGATGCTGTTGGATATCATCGGCAGTCAGAGTTTCAGGCCGCTTGCCCGACACTGAGGCAAACTGGGCGACCAGGGTTTGCAACCCCGAGTTAGATCGGGTGGGGGCAGTGTGAACGTAGTGAATCGGTTGGGCTGAGCTGTTGGCATCCAAATCTTGGTGGGTTTTGGCAGTGACCAGCGCGCCAAAGAGATCGTCTACCTGCTGCAGCCCTGAAGCCAAATCCTCTGGCACCATAAATACCATGGGGCTATTGGCCAGTAGGGGGGAGTCTGTAATCTCTGGGATATAGCTTTGCCCTGGAAAAATTTGCTCCATGCGGTAGCTGAGCTGGCTTTGATAAATCTCACCGTCCACCGAAAGCAAGGTGGGAAACTCCGCTGCATTGGGTTGAAGCGTTCCCTGTTGCAGCTGGGTGGCCAGAGTCGTTGTCGTGTCTACCACATCCCCGCTGCCCTGGGCTTCGCAGGTGAGATGAAAGGCTTCGCCGCTGGCTAATTTCGGATTTTGCTGGTTGTACTGGGCGGCAGCTTCTTCGCAAAAATGCTTGAGGGCACTGCCCACCAAAAACTTCACTTCAAAACCGCGATGGCCGCTATCGCCTCCCGTAGACATCCCGAGCATGCAGCTGTTTAGCATCAGGGCTCCTAAAACAAGGGTGCTGCTCTGTATCCAACGGTTGGGTTTCAGGCTCATAGCTGTGACCAGTAAAACTTTAATTAATAAATACAGTCCTGGAGGGCTCAGTTCCGTATGAGTACCCAACCCAGTCAATTTCACTGTTCCCAAAAACCAAATCTAAATCTCTTAGCGGCAGGTCTTAGCTGGGCACTATAAGCCCGCACTTACCCGCATTTAATAGGACTGGCTCTATGAAATCTGCTTCGAAATCTGCTTCGAAATCTGCTTTTTTACCCCTGGCTTTTTTACCCGCGCTGTTTGCTACCTTTTCGGCCCTACCGGCTCAGGCAGATCTCCCCTGCTATATGGCGTATCCTGGCAGCCATACCCTAGACCTGGCGGAGCTATGCGGCGGTGCCCCCTCTTTTGAAGATGCAGATGTTTTACAGCTGCGGGTGACCCACCCGGTGATCGAAACAACCACCGTCACGGGCGATATCATTGAAGGCAGAACCCTCGCCGGTACGTTTTATAATCCCCACGGCAGGATGAGCAATCGGGTGACCCTGCTTTACAGTGTCCAAACCACCGAAGAACTCAAGATGGGCACAATGATGGCTCCTGCGATCGCACCCAACGCCCGCACCCAGGTTGAGGTTGCTATGCCAGATCTCCGAGGCGTCGTAGAGTCTTACCGATTCGAGATTTTAGACTAATTTCATGAATAGCTCTGATTCACCTGCGGCAGCGGTGTATCTACTGAAGAATGGTGATGAGAGCTGTTATATGAAAGTCTCTAGAATCGTTGCGTGTGCTTCCTTATTAGCGGTTGCGGGCCAGGCTAAAGCGGCCCAGGCAGAAGTCCCCTACGACCAGGTAAAATCGGTCGATCAGGCTAAGGAAGAGCTACGCCAGGCAATCTGTTATCAAGATTGGAACAAAGCTTCAGAAATTGCGAGTTTGATCATCGCCTCGTCGGCGATTACCCCTGAATATCGACAAAGCTTAGTTGACTGGCGGTATCGGTTTTCTAATTACTCCGATACCCGCACTAAGTTTGAACGGATTCCCAACTGCGAGGGGGTTGCCCCACCGCCCCCCCCTAGCCAGCGGCTAGGGCAAATTTACCCCTCTGATGTGCCCCAGTTTTCGGCCTACACTAGCGACCCTGGCTATGCCTGCTACATTACCTATTCCAATGGTCAGACGGTAAACCTGGCCAGGCTGTGTGGCAGCGCCGCTAATGGAGAATATCAAATTGCGGCCAAAGGCTCTAAAACGGCTAAATATTCGGGCGGTTACGAGTTAAATATTGACCAGCCAGGATACTAGTCGTCTGACGCAACACTAGAAGATAGCTGCTCGCCTTAGCACTCCGCGTCTCCGCACCCCTTCCCGCTCCGAAAGGGCAGTATGATGAGGGCGGCAAGATCCTCACGCTGGCTGGAGCGGTTGCATACGTGGACTCCCAAATCATTGAGCTAGATTTGGTTCGCATTTTGTGGGCTTTGGGGCTAATGGCGGCGGCGATTGGGCTGGCGGCCTGGCAGCGGCTGGGTTTGGTTCAGATGCTTGCGATCGCAACTGCCCGCACCGTCGCGCAGCTGTTCGCAGTTGGCCTGTTTCTCTCAATTGTCTTTACGCTGAGAGACCCCTGGCTGGTGCTGCTGGTGCTGGGGGTAATGCTGACGGTCGCCGCCCTGACCGCCCGCAATCGGATTAGCAAAGATCTGCCCAGGTTGCTGCCCTGGCTCTGGGGCTCCATTTTTACCGGCACCGCTCTGACGATTACCTATACAACTCTAACGGTGCTGCGCCCCAGCACCTGGTACGACCCCCAGTATTTGATTCCGCTGACGGGGATTGTGTTTGGCAACGCGATGAATGCGGCTGCGATCGCGGGTGAACGCTTGGTCAAGGTTTTACGCAGCAGTCGAGTTGAGATCGAAACTCACCTCAGTCTAGGGGCCACCCCCGATCAGGCAATTGCAACCTACCGTCGTGAGGCGATCAAAGCCGGTTTGATTCCCACAGTAAATTCCATGATGGTGGTAGGGCTCGTCACGCTGCCCGGCATTATCACCGGTCAATTGCTCAGCGGCATCGACCCGCTGAATGCGGCACTTTATCAGATGCTGATCATGTTTATGCTGGCGTTTTCGACGCTAGTAACAGCAGTATTGACCACCCAGGGCATCAAACGCCAATTTTTTAACGCCGCCGCTCAGCTGGTAGAACCCAAGCGCTGATATCGCTATTCATCCACCAATATTGGAAGAAGTACATCGAAAATGCCGACTGAGAATTACGACGATTTTTTGCTTGAAGAGTTGAGGGATACTGAAATAGCGGCTGAGTATCTGTCTGCCTCAATCGAAAGTGGTTCAATGGATGAGTTTCTAGTAGCCCTTCGCAATGTGGCAAGTGCTCATGGCGGTATTGGGGTACTGTCTGAAATTACTGCGCTAAATTGGCAAAGCATGTATGAATGCTGTCTGAAGGGGGCAATCCTACTCTAGGTAGTCTCTTGGCAGTGTTTAAGGCGATTGGGCTAACTCTGACAGTAAAACCTGTCGAACAGGAAGCCGATTAAGCTACTCGTGTAAGCTGAGTTGGTACACTTTCTGTCTGCCTTGGCAGATCTGGCTTTATAGAGCTCATAGAAGATATCTGCTCAATCAGATATGTATTCCAGAATATCGGATGAATCTTTAAGGAAACTTATAAAAGTTTAAGCAGGCTGTGACAATCAGGACACGACCCATTAAACATCGTTTATATTTGGAGCAAGAAATAAAGCTATCCATACGCTCTAGCTAGCTAAGGTCAGATAACTTATGGAAAATATCCCGTTTTTGGTTACCCAACCTGACGAAGAGGTTGATGGAGATGTCAAGGGCATTTTTTCGTCAGATGGGGATATCGTCGTGCGGGATATCCCGGTTGAAAAGCTTCGCGAAAATTTGAATAACGTGTGTCAAGGCATGGCTGAAGCGCTTAGAGATATTAAGAAGGTAGGTGACTTCAAGTTAAAGGAAGTCGAGATTCAAGTTGAAGTTAGTGCCGAAGGCGGTGTTGAGCTGATTGGCACGGCTAAATTGGGCGGCAAAGGTGCAATTACACTCACTTTTTCGGAGTAGTGAATGAAAAAGCGTAAAGCCCTATTGATTGGCGTTCCTGAATATGAAAGTGATGTATTTGGGGATTTGCCAGTTGTACGCCGTGATTTAGAAATTTTGCATGCCGCTCTAGAAAAATCTGGATACGGGGTGCGGGCAATTGGCACGGAGGGCATTGAGCAAACAGGGCAGAACAAGATTTTAAGAGCCTTGCGCCAGGAATTGCGCGAGGCTAAGGGTTTAGATGTCTTGCTACTCTACTTTTCGGGACACGGCATGCACTACGAGGGTAAGGACTATCTGATCCCCTCAGATGCCGATTTTGATGACCCTGCTTTTGAGCAATATCTGATTACCCCTGATGCCTTAAGCGACGTCATTGATAGATGTAGTGCAAAGACGATTTTATTTGTAGTTGATGCCTGTCGCCACGGAACGAAGCTTGGTGTCAAAGAAGTTGGTCTAACCAATTGGAGTCGAGGAGAGGTTAGAAAAGCTACCCATCGTAGTTACGTGTTGATATTTGCTTGTGGGCCAGGTCAAGTCAGCCAATATGTGCGTGGCGAGGAGGGATTCAGTCTATTTACCCAAGCTTTTGCTCAGGCAATAGATGCAGACCATCCAGCTTGCCAACTAAATGATGTCTTACAAGTGACTCAAGAAAAACTGAATAGCCTGGTTGAGATCCATGCAAAAAGCCCTCAAAAAATTCGCCGCTTACTTGAGAGTGAGATTGAAGATGATACTCTCAAACGCATTATCTGTGAAGGAAGTCAGCCTAGCGAGAAGTCTGAAGAAAGTATTGATCCTTGGTCTGATGTAGCTTTAAATTCTCCATTGTGGCTTGAAGATACTAATGATGAACAATCAACAGCAGGTCAACTGAAACAAAAAGTTGTAGATATTGTGTCAGCCTGCTGGCAGCAGTGGCAAACATCAAAAACAGCTTTCCCTAACGATGCTTGGCGAGATGAGAACTTGCCAGTCCGTGTGCTAGATCGTCTAGATCTATTGGTTTCTGGCTCAGACCCACCGATCAAATTGAGTGATGCTGAAATTGCTCTCGTAATTGTCGTACCTTTTATCCGTGAGGCTGTCTTGGCTAGCGGAATTCTCAAAGCGGCTCAGTGTCACCCACTATCGTTAAACAACAAAGACAAGAAAGAAGGATTAGGCTTAGCTTTAGATAAGCTGCATCAGGCTCAGCCTCGCTTTATTAGGAAAGCGAAACGGTTAGAGGAGCAAGGCCAGATCGAAGATAAAGATGCGGTCATGGCTTGGCTAATGCATCGTTGCCTCTTGAAAAGCCTTGAAGTTTGGCAACCTGAGAGTGAAGGTGGATATTTATCCCAGGATCTAGACGAGTCTCTAGGTGAAACCTCATCATGTCAGCATCGCTTAGTGAAAGATACACTTACAAAATCTCGATTATTAGAATTATCACGCTGTATTTTTGCAGATTTTGAGCGAATTGATCGTGATGATAGACCAGACGCTTTACAAGCAGAAGTCTCTGTTAGGGGACGAAGCTATAGAGAAGAACAAGTCATTCGAGAGAAATTATTGGCCTACTTGTTGAAATTAGCAGGGCTACTAGCGATTGATATTCGAATCCTTTCAGATGTAATCACTGATCATATCGGATTAGCTGATCCATTAAACCCTCGAAAAGCCCTCAAAACTATTGCTAAAACAGAATGGAAACCGGCTGGTCGCGGTCGCAAGCTCACGGTTATCTGTCACCACCCTGCAATTGATCTGGCGCTCAATGAGCATGTTGATTACAGTGCCACGGTATTGACCCATATTTTTAGACAAATTGGGGAAAAAATTCCAGGGTCGTTGGAAATGACGGAGTAGAAGGTTGGGGACTTGGTCAATCGCGGGATTGTGACTAACGAAATCAGCTCTTTCGCGATGATGTTGACGAGATGAGTGAGATTGATCATCGTCGGACGATAGTCCAGCCTCTCTTCCAATACAATTTGCACTTGGAACAGCGTCTGTGGCTCTGTTCTAGCGTCGCCGTTGATCGCTCTCGAGAGCTCCTGCAATGATCGCTTAATAGCGGAACGTAACGAGCAGAGAATGTCCTCGTCGATCTCTTTCACAAGTTCGCGCCACTCTCGTTGGACCTCTTGTGAGCCTTCCTTGAACGACGAGTACATCTTATCGAGCTCTGTCGTGATCGCCAAATGCGAAGCTTCTAGCTTCTTCTTAATCATACAACGATGCGGAGCTTGATCTTGAACGGTGGCCTTATCGAACATCAATAAACACGCAATATTCCGGCACTCTCTCTTCAAGACAGCTTTACCTCCCTGGAACTGATCGACGATTGAATGAACTTCGTTGCAATGAGCGCAACAGTCGCGAACAAAGTGTTCCACGACACCCTTCGACGCCCAGGTTAACTTGCCAAGGCCCTGGTTGATTCTCTTGTCGAGCTTGCGGATGTGATCCGTGAATAACCTTTCATGCGTCAAATCGTCAAAAATCGAGTTGTACGCCCTTACGACAAGCATCACGTGTTCGCGCATCACTCTTAACTTCTCACGCTGATTGCACATGTCGTGCGCTATGTAGGGGATGGCAAATTCCGGGATTTTCTCCCAGTACTGCACTTCGGTGAATAACGATAACAACCCTTTGTCGAATGCACACTCTAGCAGTGAG
>JBCBZL010000090.1:0-15250 GCA_039815385.1 Cyanobacteria bacterium P01_A01_bin.114 | reverse complement strand
GTTCCAGGCTGCGGCTGAGTTCTCGCAAACCAAAGGGCACCAGCAAAGCAATGGCAATCAGCAGTCGAGCCATAGTTTTGGATAGGGCCATACGACAATGCCTTGAAGGTGAAGCTGAGTTATTCGTACTAGAAAATTGAGATTGAGCAGGTGCTTGCGGCCAGTATAGCTTTGTACAAAAAAAGGACGACGTAGGATCACGGCTTGTTTGCAATCCCTTTATATTTGATTGATTAGCCAGCTGATTGATTCAATAGATGGCTGATTAGCGTTGATGAGCCAGCTCATCAATTAGTCAGATTCTCTGGGTTAGGCTCAGGGCCTGAATTTTTTAGATAAGGCTTTTTTAGATAAAGATTTTTTAGATAAAACAGAGGTTTTGATCTCAGCCTGTAGTCGCTCTAAAGTCGAGTCTTGGTTAGCCTGGGCAACAATATCTCGCATCACGGTGTTGAGACCCTGGGGTCCCCAGTTGCACCCTTGTTCTAAGTAGACGCGGGCTGCCTGGCCAATAGCATAGGTGCCGTACCCCGCTGCACCAGCCTGGGCTGCCATCGCGCCCGCATAGGCCGTGACGCCTGAGAAACTGTCAAATAAGCTCCAGATAGCGGCCCCACTTTTACCCAACCCCAATAGCAACCCACTACCGAACTCGCTCAAGATCAGGGTGCCAGAGCTGCGCGCAATCGCCTGCCAGAGTCGGCTGGCTTCATACCCTGTCATCGGGAAGCCGTAGAGTTTAGCCAGACTGCGGATCAAGATTAGATCAGAGGCAACGCCTCCCAAAATGTCGAGCAGGGCCACCGGGTTTAAGGCCACCGCCGCTGCCTTGTACTTTGCAAACTGCCAAATCAGCTGTTCTGCCTGAGGTTGATTGAGCCCAGTCGTGGCCGTTGCCAGCCGGTTTTCAATCAGGCTTGCCTGTCGCAGAGCATTGAGGGCGATCAGAGTAGGGCCCTCTACCTGCACAACTTTGATCAGCGCCTGCTTAAGGTCGGCAATGTCGGGCAGAGGATGTTCCCAATCATCGGTGCTGCTCCCATCTGGCCACTCAGTGCGGACCTGGATTGGGGCAGGGGCTGCGGCAACCATGACAATCTCATCAATTGGGCGCTGGAGGGCAGGATGTGTGAATTCACCGACTTGCTCCCAGAGCGTTTGCAAGTTGGCATAAACAGCCTGACGATCGGTTTCTGGATACAGATCGGTTTTATTGAAAACCAGCAGCAGGGGTTTTTGAGTTTGGTGCAGTTCACAAAGGGCTGTGTACTCGGTACGGGTAATGTCGCCCGCCACGACAAATAAAATCAAATCGGCCTGCTGGGCAACCTCCTGGGCAATTTTGCCGCGTTCGGCTCCTTCAATTTCGTCTAAACCGGGGGTGTCAATTAGCTCAATTTTGAGGGTATCGGCGGTCTGATCAACAGACTCGACCTGGGGCTGCCAAAAAATTGACCGGGGCCACTGGGTAACGCCGTGCAGCGGGCCGGTTTCTAAAATATTTTCACCCACCAGGGCATTCAGCACGGCTGATTTTCCCCGGCTGACCAAACCAAAGACTGCCACCCGCAGCAGGGTGCTGTCGAGCTTGTTCATTAAACCCGTGAGCTGATCAATCCCGGCTTTGACGGCGGCCTGACGCTGGAGCGCTTCAGCATCTAGCCGGGTTAGTTTGAGCTGGGGAATATAGCGGTCAATGGCCTGTCGCAGGCTATTGCGGGCCTGCCTAACCAGCGGGTAGGCCGATAGGCGATCTGATGAGCTTTTAGGCGACCAGTCTGACTCGGGCAAATCTTTCATCGCAGCGGGCGTCTCAGCAACCAAAGTCATCAGAGAGCAGTGCAGAGGAGAGTGCAAAGAACAGTGCGTCTACCCTCACTGTAATGCCCCTCACTGTAATGCCCCGGCGGGGCGGGCCTGTTCAGCAGATGGATTTTTAAGCGGTAGGTGTTCCAGCGCCTTCGTTGCAAAGGCTTGCAGCGCCGCGCCCTGACGGGCTTGCTTAAATAAGCCTTGGAGTCGGTCACCCAGGGTATCAAAGCTCAGCGACCGGTCGGCTGGCTCTAGCAAACTCTGGGCTTCAAAGAAGTCGATCAGGGTTAACCCGGCAACTCGGGTTAAATAGGCCGCACTCACACCCTGAAGGATGCCTCCAGCCACGTAGGTTGCGGCGTGGCCTTTGAGCACGGTGCCCACTGCCTGGGTGGCTAGCTCGACCAAGCCCAATTTAACGGTCAGCTCGGCCAGGGTACCGGCGGCTGCTTTGGCCTGATCCAGAGAAAATTTTTGTCCGTAGATTGCGCCTAAATCTAGGATCAGCTGGCCGTTGATGGCCACGGATGCCAGCAGATCTAGGGTCGCCAGAGGGTTCGCAAATGCGGCCCCTGCGGCAATCCACTGCATTTGCTCGATCACCGGCATAGCCTTTTGACGACGCTGCTGATTGAGCAAGGCAATGACCTTGAGTTTCAAAAGGTTAGCCTGTCGCAGCCCCGTCGCCATTAGCAGGTTAGTCGCATCATCGCGGGTGAGGTCAGTCAGCTGCTGAGTCAGGTTGGCAATCTCGGGGGCAGGTTGCTCAAAAGACTCTTCTATCTCGCCTGAGTCTAAGTGGCGACGAACTTTTACCGGATTGGGGAGGGCGGCAACCGAGACGACTTTGATACCCATTGGCTGTACCCGCGATCGCACCCGCTCAAGTACCACTTCGCGATCCATCGGGGTGTACTGATCTTGCTTATTAAACACCAGCAGCACCTGATGCCCCTGGGTCACCAGCGACTGTAGGGTTTGCCACTCAGACTCAGTCAGATCTCCTGCAATTGTAAACAGCACCAGATCGCTCTCAGCGTCTACCTGCCCAGCGTCAACCTGGGCAGATGTTGCCTCACCCAGTGCCCCTAGCGTCAGCTCTGCATAGCCAATCGATTGGCAGGGCATCCAGTCGGTTTGGAGGTGCTTGGCCAGGGTACTCTTGCCCGTCGCCGGATGACCGACCAGGGTAATCTTGAGGTGATTGCGGTCTAAATTTTCTAAGATGTCAGCTTTTTCTTGTCGCAGACTTTGAACCGAGGGGGCCTCTGCTAGATGGGCAAACTCTGATAGTAAGGTTTCAATCAGACTATCGACCTCACCTAGAGCTCGGTCAAGCGCATCACGATTCACCACTGCTAGCTGGGGAACCGCGAAGTCAATCTTCGGCTGACTTCGCTGCTTAAACCACCATAGGCCAGAGCCAACTGCGATCGCACCCATTACCATTGAGCCGTCAATGGGCATGTCTCCGAGCGTATCCAGCATCCATAGGCTGGCGGTGAGGCCGAGCCCGCCGATCAGTAAAGGGCGCTTTAATGTCATAGCCATGGTGAGCAAGCCTAGTTAAGAGTTAAAGATTAAAAGTTAAAACGATGCAGCCAAAATTAAGCCAGTACTTCTATTCTACCTGGCAAAATTCTTTGTTAGGGCAGTTATTTGAGTAGGGTTATTACCCATAAAAGCAAATTTTGCCAGGGATTGTGAGAATAGCCACTGGGCTGTGGCTTGACTATTCTTCACGCAGCCCTGATAACTGAGAACGGAATCTGTTGCTATCTCTTTAAAGAATATAAGAAAGGAAGACTCGTGGTACGCACTCAACCAGCAGCTCAAGTTCTGGCTGTCCTAAACGGCAAAGGGGGCGTCGGCAAAACCACCACGGCGGTTAACCTGGCGGCAATTTTCGCCGAAAATCGTGCTGTTTTACTGATCGATGCAGACCCTCAAGGATCGGCTGCCTGGTGGATTGAACGAGAAGATACGCTGCCCGCTTTTGACTTTTCGCAGGAAAACAATCCCCAACTCCTCGGTAAGTTAAGGGGCATCAAGGACTATGATTTGATTGTGGTCGATACGCCACCGGCTTTAAATTCCGAGGCGCTAGCTGCTGTGATTCCGGTTGCTGATTATCTGCTACTGCCTACACCACCGGCCCCGATGGATGTGGCAGCCTTAGTCAATACCGTAAAAACAGCCGTACAGCCTTCAGGCGTGCCCCATCGCGTGCTGCTCACTAAAGTAGACTCTCGGAGTTTACGAGAAGCCCAGGAGGCACAAGCCATGCTTATTGAGCTTGAGATTCCGGCCTGTCAGGCTTTTGTGCGCAGCTATAAAGCTCACGAGCGGGCGGCGATTGATGGGGTTGCCATCACCCAGTGGCAAGGCCCAAATGCCCAAGAAGCCAAAGCCGACTACTACCGAGTTGCTGCCGAGATCCTGGTGGACTGGAGAAAATCATGACGAAGAAACGGATTGCTGATCTTTTGAAAGAAGAGGTCGAAAAAGCGAGTGATAGCAGCTCGGATAGTGCTGCCTCCAAAGCCGCCTCCAAAGCCGCCTCCGCTCGGAAAAGTAGCGCCAAAACCACGGGCAAGTCTACTAGCGGCACTGCCAAAACAAGCACTGCCAAAACAAGCACTGCCAAAACAAGCACTGCCAAAACGAGTAGCAAGTCTACTAGCGGTACTACCAAAACGACCTCAGGCCGCAAGACGACCGCTGCTGCCACCAAGACATCACGCGCGGCGACCGCCAAAACTGCAGCGACTAAAACGACCCCATCGCAGGCCAGTGACCAGTCTTCTTTGGTGGCGACCTTAGAAAAAAAAGTAGCCGAGTTGGAAAATGCGCTCAAGGCGTCTCAAAAGCAGGTGGCGGGGCTGCAAGAAGATTTAGAAACCCATCAGGGTCGCATCTATGAGCTCAAAGATAGCCTTGAGTCAGCTGAGCGTGAAGCGACTACCCAAGATAAACAGCTCACCAAGGTGACCAAAGCGCTCGAAGACGCCAAGGACATGATTCGCAAGCTTACCGAAGCCTCAAGTCAGCCTGCGCAGGCCAAGCCAAGTGAGCCAGCCAAACCCTCGCATCCTATTCTGGGCGCTGATTTAGCTACCAATCGCAGCACTCTCAGCATTCGGCAGCAGCGGTCGCCGCGCAAAGCCATTCCCGAATACGCGATCCAACGTGGAGAGCAAAACAGCATGCTATCGGACGATGATATCGGTTGGGTTGATTAGGAGACAATTACGCTATGGATGTTAAAGCCGCCGTTGCCTTTGAAGCGGGCCAGCCCCTCAGCATTGAGACGGTACAGCTTGAAGGGCCGCAGTCGGGTGAGGTTTTGGTCGAAATCAAAGCCACAGGCATCTGTCATACCGATGCCTATACCCTGTCCGGGAAAGATTCAGAGGGCTTATTTCCGTCTATCTTGGGCCATGAGGGTGCGGGAGTCGTGGTCGAGGTTGGCCCTGACGTCACCAGCGTTAAACCGGGCGATCATGTGATTCCGCTATACACGGCAGAATGTCGCAACTGCAAATTTTGCCTGAGTCAAAAGACTAATCTGTGCCAGGCGATCCGGGCCACTCAGGGGCGAGGGGTAATGCCTAGCGGCACCAGTCGATTTAGCTTAAACGGTAAGCCTGTTTACCACTACATGGGCACGTCGACCTTTTCTAACTACACCGTTTTGCCTGAGATCTCAGTGGCTAAAATTCGCGAAGACGCGCCGTTTGATAAGGTCTGCTACATCGGCTGCGGGGTTACGACGGGCATCGGTGCCGTGATCTACACCGCCAAGGTAGAGCCAGGAGCCAATGTGATTGTGTTTGGCCTGGGCGGTATCGGCTTAAACGTGATCCAGGGCTGCCGCATGGTGGGGGCCGATAAGATTATCGGGGTTGATCTAAATCCTAAGAAAAAAGCCCTGGCCGAAAAATTTGGCATGACTCATTTTGTAAATCCAAACGAAGTCGAAGGGGATCTTGTTCCTTATCTGGTTGATCTAACCGGGGGCGGGGCCGACTACACCTTTGAGTGTATTGGCAATGTGAACGTTATGCGTCAGGCCCTTGAGAGCTGTCACAAGGGCTGGGGTGAAAGCATCATTATCGGGGTGGCAGCGGCAGGGCAAGAAATCGCCACCCGGCCCTTTCAGTTAGTAACGGGGCGAGTTTGGCGGGGCAGCGCCTTTGGCGGGGCCAGGGGCCGCACCGATGTGCCCAAAATTGTGGACTGGTATATGGAAGGCAAGATCAACATCGATGATTTGATTACCCATACGATGCCCCTTGATCAGATCAATAATGCCTTTGACTTGATGCACGCCGGGGAGTCAATTCGTAGCGTAGTGATGTATTAAAGCTAAACCTTGGCCACATCCAGAACCGTAGTTTACCCTGCGGTAAAAGCTCAAGGTTTCAATCTGGATGTAGTTTAAGACTCAAGAAAAAAAACGATCCGCAGCTAGAAAAGCTGCGGATCAAAGCGGATCAAAAGTGTCTAAAAAAACCTCGATAGATAAATGAACGAGTGGGTTTTAAGCCATTTCATCCTCAGCTTTGCGCTTGCGCAGACGGCGTAAGCCAACCGCGCCCAGCAGCATTACACCCGCAGTGGCAGAGGGCTCAGGGACTCGAGGGGGTTCGGCATCGCTCCATTCCAGGCCGGTGACGGCACCGCTGCCCGGATAGTTGATACGCACCTGGGTCAGCAGGGCATCTTCAACTTGGAATTTAAACAGTGAGTTATTTCCCCACTTTTTACCTTCCTGGGTCAGGGTGACACCGTTTAAGGTCACGGATTTTCCTTTTGCTTTGGCAGCGCCCTTAGACCCGTTTTTCGATTTGTGCTTAGTGATTAGGTCATCAATGCTGATGTTCAGCACCTGGTTATTGTCAGCGTCGTAGCCTTGTACAGAGATGCCGCCACCGTTGTCATCGACATCTAGAAGTGAAAACCCTTTGAAGTTTACTTCTTTGTCAAAGTCAAAATCGATGTAGCCCCCCCCTCTTTCGTCATCAGGGTTGTGGAGGTTGTAGCTGCCGTTGTTCTTTTCTTGGATGATCAGGGCATTGCCTTGAGGTTTGGTGCCCCAGTTAGAGCCCGTTCTGAGATCTCCATCATCACCGGTGGTCTTCCCAGTGTTGAATAGCAACAGCTTCGCGTCGGATTTGGTGCCCTTATTCCAACCGCTGATGTTAACGCCCCAGTCAGCCCATTCATCGTCAATGAGCTCACCCGCGCCTTTTTTGGCTTTGCCGTTGCCGACTTTGATGCTGTTGCCAGCGGCATCCGCGTTGAAGTCAATTTTGTAAGATTCGGCCTGTGCGGCAGACCCGCTCAAGAGACCAAGGGTTGCGATGGTCAAAAGACAGGCCCAACGGGCCATCGAAGCGCCTGCGGTGCAGGCAAGCCATCTTTGGGTAAATCGAGAAGGAGTGCTCATAGCGGAAGTATTATTTTTGACATGCCCATACTGGCAAGTCAAATCCGCAAGTGCCTACCTTGAGGTGTCTCTTTTTACACAAGCTACACATTGGATGCCCCTTTTTTAATTGCCATCAGTCTTTTTTGCAAAAGACAGAGCAGCGATTAGCTGCGGCTGATGGCGATTGCGTAAATTCACTTAGACAGCCTGGCACTACGATTGCTTTAAATACTAAAAGCAGTGTTTATACGTAGGTGCCTTACGGACATCCTGGTAAAAACGCTCTCAGTATGTCCGCACCTCCGTTCAATTCGCAGGGGAACGTCCGTGTTTTTTCGGAATTTTAGGCGCAGCCCTAGAGATTTGCGGTCTCGAACGTATTGCACTGGTCGAGGTCGCCGGTTTGCAAGCCCTGCTTAAACCATCTCACTCGCTGGGCTGAGCTTCCGTGGGTAAATGAGTCAGGGGTGACATAGCCGCGTCCCTGCTGCTGCAGGCGGTCATCGCCGATTTGGCTAGCTGCATTGAGCGCTTCTTCGACATCGCCCTGTTCTAGAATGTTGCGAGCCTGGTCAGCGCGGTTGGCCCAAACCCCAGCGAAACAATCAGCCTGTAGCTCTAGTCTTACTGAAAGCTGGTTTGCTTCTGTCTGGCTGACGCGCTGCTTGAGCTGCTGCACCTGGCCAGAAATACCGAGAAGGTTTTGAGCGTGGTGGCCAACCTCATGGGCGATGACATACGCCTGGGCAAAATCACCGGGGGCCTGGTGTTGATTTTTGAGATCTTGGTAAAAGCTAAGATCGATGTAGATCTTTTGGTCGGCGGGGCAATAAAACGGCCCCATCGCCGCCTGAGCAAACCCGCAGGCAGATTGCACAGCCCCTGAAAAAAGGACCAAATTGGGCTCTTGATAGGTGCCGCCCCTCTCTTGAAACAGGGTATGCCAGGTATCTTCGGTATCGGCGAGGACAACTGAGACAAACTCGGCGAGCTGGTCTTCTTCGGGAGAGCGCGGCTGAGATTGGGGTGCGCCTGGGCTGGTGGTGGCAACCTGGTCGAGGACCACGGTGGGGTCGCCGCCAAGAAACATTACCACCAGGGCCAGCACCAACATCCCAAGACCACCGCCGCCTACGGCAATAGAGCTGCCACCGGTAGAGCGACGACGATCTTCGACATTGCGGCTGCGCCGCCCCATTTGCCAACGCATAGTTTTACCCTTGAGTATCTTGGTTGCCTAAGCTGATGAATAAAAGCCTTTGAAAAGTTCTGAAACCTCAGTGATTATCGAAGGTTTCAAAGATTTTACCATCCTCACTTCGACAGATGTCTGTGGTGAAGTAGACGCAGCGAATGAGTAGACGCAGCAAATGAGCAGACGCCGTGAAGTAGACGCCGTGAAGTAGACGCTTAGGCCAATACCAAATCCGGATATGGTACCCCCGATTCAAATCACCTAATCCACATCAGCGGCTTGAGTCTCAACCCATTTTTTCTTTCAGCGCCTTGATGTATTTATCAATGCGGTGATCTTCAAAGCTACCGGTGATGATTCGCCAGCTAAATTTGCGCTTAAGTTTGATCGCCTGATCGACGTGGCGATAGCCCTGCCATCGACGGGGGAGCCCAGAAACGACATCCCATCCATTGACGACCCGCCAGTTGTCAGGCACACGGCGATTGTAGGAGTCAACAAAAGCTTGATTTCCAACTTTAGGTGCGCCAAAGGTGTAGGCTTCGACCGCAATGTTTGTGCCAAAGTTGTATTGCAGGTCGATGGCGCAAAGGTTAGCTAGTGCGCCGCCTAAGCTGTGGCCTGTGATTCGATACTGGGTAGCGCTGCTGCTTTGGACGTGTTGATGAATGAGGTCGCGTACCGATAGATAGGCTGAAATAAAACCCCGGTGCATTTTAACCGGAGTGCTCGCCTTGCTATAGGTATTGGGATAGACAAGCTCTTTTTGCTCAGCAACGGGGTCTGTAACTTCCTCTTTGATCTGTTCGCGGTATTTTTGTTTTTCTTGACGCGACCACTCGTATTCGTCTTGATTTAACTGGATATTGGTATCCCAGTCTCGATCGGCGTCGCTGCCGCGAAAGACAATGATTGCTAGCTGGGTCGCAGGATCTTCTAAAATCGCTAGCTGGGTGTCGGTTGAGCGTGTTTCAATCAAGACTGGCGTACTGCTATGCCAGCCGCTAAACTTGATGCCGCTAAAGCCTTGATAGACTTCTTGGGAGAGCATGGCACATTGGAGCGCAGTTTTGTAATCCATCGAGATCACCCATAGTTCTCAACCTTGACGAGACTCAGCCCTACAGCTGATATCTAGAACTGGTCTCTAGAAAATGTACCTAGGTATATCTGTTGATACAGGTATATCTAGGGCAATATGCCAGCTGAATACGGTTTTTATGTGTCTATATTTCCGCATGGGGCAGGCTAAACATGAGAGTTGCTACAAAAATTTGCACGATCTGGGAAAATAGGCCTTATCCGAAATCTTGGCTGACTGCCCCCGATACCGCAGGACGGGCACAAGGCACCGCCCCTACGAGATTATTCATTTTGAATCAGGGTTACTGCATTCGGATTTGGTATTAGGTCTAGCAAACCAAGGCATTATTAAAAAGTCTTAAGGCGTTAAAAATTATTGAAAGTCTAACAGCGCCCTCAAAAATCTCGAATAAATCCATAGAATCACTGATTTGGGACCGGTCTAGGTGAGAAATGTGGGGTTTATACCAGCGGGGAGATCAATTGTAGTTTACGCTACATTTTTTTTGAGAATCTGCAAGTTAAGCTTTTTCTAAATCTTTAGTTTCTTGAGCATTGAGTGTCTTGGAGGAGGGCTTGAGCGGGTGGGATGAGATATAGGCCTACAGCTTAGTTGACTCTCTCAAAAATTTGAGAGACATAGATATTGCTCCTCAGATAGCGTTGTATAGTTAATTAAGAGAACCTAAAGATAATTAGTCAATTGCAAGATATTGGCTGATTAAAGTTAGTTGGCCCAAGAACTGACATTTTTGGTATGTCTGGTTTTTGCTGGTTGTGTTCCTGACGCTATATCCCATACTTCCATGAAACATCCAAGCGTGTCCGCCCATTCAGAAGATGACTCTACCCCTCGACCGTCGTCCTATAGCTACTTTACGTCGGAGATTGCATCTAACCCACTTGTGACGAGTACGCATTGTTTGGCAACGGCCTGGGCTCAGAAATACTATATTGCTGTCACTGAACGCGCCCAAGCGAACGCATTGAGAGAAATCCCTTTAGCTGGGGCTGACTCTGAAGAAGGGCGAATTCGAACGGCTCACAACTTGTTAGATAATTTGTCGCTAGCCAGTGCTCAAGCCTGGTCTCTGACGGAGACCTTGCTATCTAGTGAGATTCGAAGTCACTGTATTGATCCGAGTCTTCTTAAGCCCCTAGAGATTGCGGCTGATTCTCGGAAGCTATTTAAAGTTGCTCTGGAAGCTTACTCTCAAGGCATCACGCCGCAGCAGCTGTCCCTTTTGATTAGCCGAGCCACCGGTGAGGTTCGCCAGAAATATACAGAGAAAGATCCGCGCATCATTGGCTTTGTCAGCATGCAGTTTCACTACACTGGCCAAAAGCTGCTGGAATGGCTGACATTCTCAGAGAAGGCACTTTTTGAGCCTTACCTGAAAGTGATGGACGATCATATGTATATGCCGCTGACGGCTGCTTACGAGTCTGCGGCCAATCATGATTATCACTCTCCGGCGCTCTCGTCAGTACAGCATCTGCTGCCTATCAGCACTCAAATTGCCCACGCTGTCTACGGCAAAGTTTGTCAAATGCACCCTGGCTATAAAACCTATAGCGGGCCACTCACCGCTGAGCGGGTCAAGATCTCGAGCATTCGGGATATTGAAATGTTCCAGGTCTATCTTTGCTTATGTACTTTAGAAGATGGCATTGACGCTGTTAAGCAAGAACTCTTTCCTCTCTGTGTGATGCTATATCCTCCGCTAAAGGTGGACTGGGTACTTGTACAAGATATGTTGAAGTTGATCAGCTGGGAAATAATGGAGCGGCTTACTCCGAAAGATGTGGTAATGCTCTTGCCCTATCTGCAAACGTTTATCAGGATGTTTTCTGGGAATGTTTTTCAGGCGGGTAGCACGGCTGTCGATCAGGCACCTGCAAGACCTTCGGCCGCTTAGGATAAACAGCCGCCGTTTTTTAGCCACAGCCTTAGCGCCTTAGCCATTGAATCACAACCATTGAATCACCATCAGCCAGAGCCTTCTAAAACCCTGCGGAGAGGCTCTGGCTGAATTTTGGCTTGCTATTGTCGGGTATTATCGGGGCTCGGCGTCGGTTGCAAAGATGGCAGCCTCTGCGGCAAAAGCTTTGAACTCTAAGGCATTGCCGCTGGGGTCGAGAAAAAACATCGTGGCTTGTTCCCCCGGCTTGCCTTGAAACCGAATATAGGGCTCGATCACAAAGGCTATCTGGTGCTGTCGTAGACGTTCGGCCAAGGCCTGCCACTGGGGCATGGCGAGAATAATACCCCAGTGACGAACCGGGACGGCGTGCCCATCGACGATGTTTGTCTTTGAGCTGGGGCAGTCATCCGGTCTCAGATGGGCGGTGAGCTGATGGCCAAAAAAATCGAAATCTAGCCAGGTATCTGAGCGCCGACCGAGCTTGCAACCCAGGACGGTTTCGTAGAACTGCTGGGTGATGGGGAGGTCTTTGACAGGAAAGGCGAGATGGAAGGGGCGAAGAGACATAGGGCGTCTAGGTGGAGGGAAAGCGGATAGAGAAGCCCTGTTTTAAACTAACCAGCAGGTGATTGGAAAAATTAGATATTCAATAAAGAAGAGTTTCCAGATGAACTGATAGAAGGTGGGGTAAGAGATTGGCGAGGCTGAGGTGCTTGCTGGTGTGCTTTCAGACAGGTCTACTGTTTGAGCCTTGAGTGGAGACAACCCCACGCGGCGACTTAAGTACCAAAAGTAGCTCAGAATAAGGCCATGTGTTCCGATTAAAAGCCAGGGATTGATGTTGGGCAAAAAGGGGGCTGACAAGATCAGCCCGCCATAGCCCAGGGTCAGAACCCAGCGAGCCAGGTTAAAGACAGCCTTTTGGCCAAGCTGTAGGGTAAAGGTGGTGATGTTGTAGCGGCGATCGCCTTCGATATCTGGAATGTCTTTAAAGATTGCGATCGCAAAACTAAACACTAAAACAAATAGGGTCAGCGCCCACACCCTGGCGGGTATGATCGGTCGCAAATCAAGTTGGCTGGTGGCATGCAAAAAGACGCCGAGGTTGACCACCACCCCGCGCACCGTCAGGATGCAAAACGACGCCCAAAACGGAAATCGTTTCAGACGGATAGGCGGTAGCGAATAGGTGGTGCCGATGGCCAGGCTGATCCAGATCGTCGTGATCAGATAGAGACTGCGGGAGAGCACGGCTAGCCCTAGAGCGCAGAAGGCGGCAAGCACGACCAGCAGCAGCGCCTGCGATCGCGAAAACTCTCCTGAGGCAATCGGCAGGTGGGGCTTATTAATGCGATCAATTTCGACGTCTTCGATCTGATTGAGCCCAACGATATAGACATTGCCGCACAGGCAAGCCAGCCAGGTCAGCAGCATGGCGGTAATCGCTCGCCAGATCTGAAGGGTCGTTGGGGTGTCGCCCAGCGGATGACGGGTGGCCCATGAGATCGCAAACAAACCGATGACACTCAGGCTGGTGCCAATGATGGTATGGGGGCGAGAAAACCGCCAAAACGCCTGTAACCAAGCGGTGGGGTTTTGCATTAGGCTCAGGGGAGCACACACAGGTCCAGCGAAAAAATCAGGGCTTGATGCAGGGGGCAGTTTAACCATGCGGCTTTGGGGCGGCTGCGTATCGGCTGTGCATTGGCTAAGAATTAGGGTACTTAAAAACACAGGTTCCTTAAGACACAATGACGGATCCTGACAGAGACAGTCAACCTCTGTTGGAAGGACTTAAAAAGCAGGCTGTCTATAATAGGAGCGGCCATCTTTGCTCTTTAACAAATCGGCTCGATGAATATCGCGATTTTCAATCGCCTTGAGGACCTCCTCATCTTCCCTCCGCTCTACCTTCCTCCCTGCCGTTACAGGCTGATCGCCGCCGATACGATCCAAGACAGTAGCTGGGGGTGGCGCATACAGCTGTTAGGCAATCGACTAACCCAGTGGGTCGAGTGGCAGCTATCTAGAATCCCGATAGGCAATGGCCCTGACCCTGCACCCATCGTATGGCCAGACTGGCTAGGATGGTTCGTAATTTGGCTGCTGCTGGGCTGTTTAGTGCTGCTGCTAAGTCTGCTGCTGTGGCAGGCGCTAAATTATGTACAGCAGTATCGTCGGCCTCGGTCAGCCCAGGGGATAGCCACGACGGCTGACGGCGAAGCACTCCATCTCGCCGCAGCTGAATGGGTGCGCAAGGCTAACCAGCTAGCCCAGGCCGGGCAGTGGAAGGCGGCGTGTCATGCATTTTATAGAGCGGCTTTGCAAAAGCTACACGATCGTCAGTGGTTAGCGCATCGTTCCAGTCGCACTGACCAAGAATATTTGCAACAATTAGACTCGGTAACTCAGCCCCGCCCCTACCAACTGCTGATCAGGACCCATGAGCGATCGCACTTTGGCGAAGAGGAGCTCACAGAAGTCAACCTGCAGCGCTGTCGACAGGCCTATCAAGAGCTGGAAAAATCATGAGTCGTGCCTTTACAAACCGCTACCTCTGGCTCGGGCTTATTGCGGTGGTGTTGCTGGGGCTGCTGAGCGGGCTTATCGCCCCCAACAGTCGGCTGGTCAACGGTTCTACCTTTAACCGTGCCCCCCATGGATATTTGGGTTGGTATCGCGAAATGATTGACCGCGATATCAAGCTTGAACGCTGGCAGCGCTCGTATCGCGACCTGATGGATCAGGCGACCGATCAGGCCAGTCAAAACCGGGCTAGCGGGACAGCTGCACAGCCGCAAACGCTGCTGCAAGTCTGGCCTCAGCTGATAGATCCTACCTGGATTTGGAGTGAAACCTGGGTCAAAGACTGGCTGGGTGCTGACCATCGCCTCATCGTGTTAGGTGCTCAACGGCCTGCAACAGGTGCCCCCTTCTCAACACAGCAAGAGAGCCCTCAAGGTCGCGTTACCATTCAGACCCGACGCCGACAAATTTCTCTTGATAATGCGCACACGCTGATCTTGGGCGACGATGACGGTGCAGTGGTCTGGCAAGAAACCCGAGAAGCGGGCTCTATTATCTTTGCCACGACGCCTTATCTAGCGGCCAATGCGTATCAAGCAGACGCGGGCAACTACGATTTTTTGGCGGCGCTGGTGACCGAGACCGGGGGCCCCATTTGGGTTGACGAATACCTCCACGGTTATCGAGAGGCAGAAGACATCGTCGAAGCTGTAGCGAAGGATTGGTTTACCTATCTGACCCGCACCCCGGTCCTCGTGGCCGTGCTGCAAATTGCGGTGCTGATGGGGGTCTTGATTTTGGCCCAAAACCAGCGACTAGGGACTCGGTCAGTGTTAAGGGCACGCCAGGTCGACAACAGCCAGGCTTACATTCAAGCCCTGGCAGGGGTGCTACACAAAGCTGGGGGCTATCACTTTGTCGCCGATATGCTGGCAAAAGCAGAACGGCAACACTTACAAAAAGCGCTAGGATTTGGCGAAGCGACCCGCGTAGATGAGGCGGATCTGGGCCAGGCCTGGTCACAAAGAACGGGGAGAGCCATCAGCGAACTGGAGCCGCCGCTAAAGCCGCCCCGGTTCTCAACCGCAAAGCAAGATAGCCGCTTAAAAACGTGGCTTGAGCAGCTGCAGCAGATTCGACGACGGTTGGGGGAGGGTTGAAAGGCGAAGGGCGAAGCCTGAAACTCGAGACGTTATCACACAAAATCTCATTTCTAATAACCTCCTAGATCAAAAACTGTTCAGCTCAAATCCATCTCTTATTTTTATCTCCTGC
>JBCBZL010000058.1:0-17871 GCA_039815385.1 Cyanobacteria bacterium P01_A01_bin.114 | reverse complement strand
GTCGATGAAGCGCAGGTCGTCGCCGTGGGTGTAATGGCGGTAGTCCGCGAACTCAGAACTGATTCCGCGCCGCTTGCTGCGCCGCTCCCCCTGGAGCTTCCCCGCGAAGATCTTGCGACTGTTGACGTCAAGGGAGTCGAGGCGGGCCATCAGGGTCCCGTCGATCAACTCGTCAACCTTCGCGATGCGGGCTGCGGTGGGCGCGCCGAAGTCGGCCATGGATGCAGTCGCCGCGTGGGGGCGGCGCTCCGGAAAACAAAGGTGAGGTCAGTCGGATCCGACGCGCGGTACGTGCTCGAGCAGACGACCGACGAGGGCGTCGCCGTCGATCCCGTCGGAATCGGCTTCGAAGGTACGGAGGATGCGATGGCGGAAGACGGGTCGCAGCACGCGCGTCACATCGGATACGGCGACGGCGAAACGTCCGTCGATGAGGGCGAGGATGCGGGCGGCAGCGGTCAGAGCCTGGCCCGCCCGTGGGCTCACGCCGGTGGCGACGAGTCGCTCGAACTCCTTCGGGGCGTGCTCTCCGCCGGGGTGCGTGGAAAGCACCAGCCGGACGATGTAATCCTGCATGATCGGAGTGACCACGACCGCACGGGCGAGCGCCTGAGCCGCGACGATCCCCGCGCTGTCCAGCACCGGAATCGGCGACGCCATCTCGCCGCGGGTGGTGCGGTCGACGATCTCGTTGAGGTCTGCCCGGTCGGTCATGGGGACCTGGACCTTGAAGATGAACCGATCGAGCTGGGCTTCGGGCAGGCTGTAGGTCCCCTCCTGCTCGACGGGGATCTTTGAGCGCTGCGAAGCTTGCGACCGGGTTTGCATAGGCCCAGGCTGCATTTTCGGCGATACGCTCACCCACGGTAATCGTATAGTAGTGGGCAGTGCCTTTCCATTCGCAAAAGGTGGCCCTGGGGGTGGGGGCCAAATACTGCATTTGAACGTCAGCGGGGGGAAGGTAGTAAACCGGCGGGTGGCTGGTTTCGAGCACCCGCTGCGCTCGGCGCGTCTCTGCAATGACCACATTATTAAAGACCACTCGGACATGCTGGGCCATGGCCTCAACAGCGGGGGGTCTGGGATAGTCCCAAACGGATTCTTGGCCGGGACCGGGCTCAGGGTGGGAAGGATGCATGATGATTTACTCCCCCTGCCATCGGCTAATATCGCTCTGAGCCTGATCATAGGCGGCAGTGCCCCGAGGAATCAGCTCCGCTGCCCGGATCGCATCTGCGACCCGGCTTTGGGCGGCTCGCGCCCGAGCGATGCTGAGCATTTTTTGACTCCAGTCGTCAATTAGCGTCTGGGCGGTTTGATATTCGGGTTGGTTAGCAGGCACCTTTTGCAACTCGAGGATGCCCTCTTGGTACGAGCTAGCCTGCCCTATCCGAGGAATCTCTTGGGCGGCGCGAATCAGGGCTCGGCTGCGCTGGCGCTGTTGCCAAAAAGCAATCCGCTGCTGGGCTTGCTGGTGCAGGGTTTGACGATCTCTAGGAACGAGCTGAGCCGCCGCGATCGCACCCTCAAGATTACCACTGGCGGCGCGCCCCTCCGAGAGGTCTAAAATTACCTGACTCCAGCGATCGATGTCGGTCTGGGCTTCGTCATAGTACCGCTGCCCCGGGGGGATCTGACGGGCTTCGGAGATCGCCTCGGCAAACTGGTGGGCCTGGTTAGGTTGAATCAAGCGACGGGCGTCTGCTAAGGCCTCTGCATTGGCCCGATCGCTGGCTGACCTGTCCGGACTGCCACCGGTTCCCTCTGCTCCACTGGTCTCGCCCGCTGTGTTGCTGTCTGCCCTGGGGCTCTCTGAACCTTGAGCAGGATTTTCGTTCGCGGTATCCCCCGCTGCTCCAGTCGGGTTCGCTGCATTTTCGTCAGCCGCCGCTGTCGGTGCATCCCCAGCGTTTGTGTCCCCGTTCCCGTCGGTCTCAGGGGTTGCATCGGCCCCCGTTGTCCCAGAATCGGTTGTCTCGGGATTATTGGCGTCGGACGAGCTGCCGTCACCGGGGGGGGGAGATGACGAGGCTGGGAGCTCGTTGGTGGGTGCTTGGCCGTTGATTGCTGGCTCAGTCCCTGACTCAGTCCCCGGCTCAGTCCCTGGCTCAGACTCCGCATCAGGGCCCGCATCAGGGCCCGCATCAGGGCCCTGATCGAGGGCTAACCAGTCGAGCCAGTCGGGCAAGGGGACCGATGCCAGGGCATCTCTCAGGGCAGGCTGACTGCGCAGGAGCGCCAGCAGCAAGAGCAGGAGCGCCCCCAGCAGGCCCAGCCCGAGCAGCGACCCGCTGCGGCCCGCCGCCGCCCGTCGCGGGGGCTCGCTAGACTCAGGGGCATCCACGGTGGTCGTCACATCTGAGATATTTTCCTCGTCTTCGCGGAGCTCAAAGATGATTTCTTCGCTATCTGTGGTTAGTTCAGGAACAGCCTCATGGCCCGCTTCAAAATCGGTAAGTGGCTCATTCGGGCCAGATATCTCTTCGAAGACTAACGGACCGTCAGCGGCACCGCCGACCGCACCGCCATCCGCATCACCAGCGTCTAACCCCGTCTGAATATCTAAGCTGCCCTCATTTGGTCTGGCGGGGGCCGTGTCTGGGTTAGGCGCTAAGCCTTCAAGATCGACATTGGGCAAACCAGCTGCGACTGACTGAGGCACCACCAGGGCGAACTTTTGGTCGTCAGTGAGGACAGCTACTGGGTTTTGAATCGGACGCCAGTGATGGTCACATAGCTCAGGCAGTCGATCTTTGAGATAGTCAGCCAGGTGCCCCAGGGTCACGCACCCCTGGTATTGCAGCCCTTCTAACATCGCGGCGGTAAACAGACCGTGGCGGACTGCCAGGGTTTCGTGGGAGTACTGGTCGGGCTCACAGGAGAGCAGCAGCGGAATCTTTGCTGACTTGGCCAGCTCCATGGTCTGAGCGCCAATATTTTGATCGGGTAGGGCGCTCTGGCTGCGATTCATATCCAGCGCCATGACGATATTGCGGGTGGGGATCTGCTTGAGGGCGTTGATGATATCTGCGATCGCAACCGCCGTTTTCTTGATTTGAGCAGGGTCACCGTCAATGGGCATCAGGTAGTCTTTGCCATCTGCCTGAACCCCGTAGCCGCTAAAGAAAAACCATATCAGATCGTCCTCAGCGACGTGATCCTGGCAAATCTCAAGCAGGCGTTTTTCGATCGTTTGCTGGGTGGGGGGTAGGGCCTGCGCCTCAGTTGACGGTGCAATATCCGTCAACAACAGACAGTGGTCGGGCATAAAACCCGCCGACTCAATCAGAAAGTTGCGCAGCTCAATCGCATCATTTTGCGAATGCATCAGCGACTGCAAAAACTGATACTCCTCAATCCCGACAATAATTGCCCAGTTTGCCATTCGCCCACTCCCCAATTGCAAAGTCACAAGGAAAATACCACAGCGTTTCTGAGTAGAAGACAAAAATCTCACAGAAGCTAAAAAACTTCTATATCAAGCTATGGGTCAGCTCGGCTGCAATATGCTGCAATATGTTAATGCACGTTTGCCAATTTGTGCATATTACAAAGTCAATTGATAACTTTGCGGTTTAAATTGGGAAAGTTTGACGTGAGCCCATCTGCTCTATACTGTTTGCACTATTTGCTTTACATAGCTTATTCTTAGCGTTTGAAATATCCCATGAAGCGGTCCCATTTGCGACATCCTATGCACTGTGCCCTAAAGCTTTTATCCCATCGGTGGCGCAGTACTGTCACCCCTCTGGGCCTAGCTGCCCTGCTCGGGGCCACCGGAAGCCTATGGCTGACTGAGGCTTTGATCATGCCCAAGACAGCCTGTGCCTATGTCGCTCGCCTCGATTTGTTTTTGGTTAGAGAGCGCGGTGAAAGCTACGACACCTTTATTCGCCGGGCAGAGATGGCAGCCCGAGCAGGTGCCCAGCGCAGCTTTGATCAAGATTTATTAGCCACAGAAGTTGCCATTAACGTCATTGCCGAAAGCGAGGGGCTCTCAATCCCCGTGCTGAACCTGGAGGTTGACCGCAGCCAGTGGCGTAGCCGCCCAGAGACTCGCTACTGGGCAACCTACTATCGCATGGCCCGCGATTTGTTTGAGGGGGCCTTCGGCGGTGATGCATCTGGTCAATAAATGAGCTATAGTCGTTAGGTTGTCCGTTTTTTTGAGATAGGTCCATGGCGGTTCCCAAGAAGAGAACATCTAAATCGAAGCGGAGCATGCGCAGAGCTACCTGGAAGCGCCAAGCCGCTCTAGCCGCAGAGCAAGCACTGTCCCTTGGCAAGTCTGTGCTAACTAACCGCTCCAACAGCTTTGAATATCCGTCTGATGATGACGAAGATGACGACGAGTAAGCATATTGCTCCCTCGTTGAGTTTCAGAAAAAGCAGGGCGAAAGTCCTGCTTTTTTTGTTCAGAACAAAGGCCCTGCTTTTTGGCTTAGCAGTATATGTAGTCAATTACACAGCATAAGTCTACTTCCCTCGTCATTGTTGGATCACGACTAGATACGTGTTTCTGAGGGCGTATTCATGCGTCTTTTGTTGGTTGAGGATGACGTTCAGCTTGCAGCGTCTCTGACAGAGGTATTAGAAACCCAGCGCTATGTGGTAGACACTGTCAAAGATGGTGAATCAGGCTGGTGCCAGATGCAGCTGATGGATTACGACCTAACGCTGCTGGATGTAACACTTCCCTGCTTAGACGGCATTCGATTGTGTCAGCGACTTCGCAGCCATGGCTACCAGCTGCCAGTCTTGATGCTAACCGCCCGAGATACCAGTCAAGACAAGGTACGAGGGCTAGACTCTGGGGCTGACGCCTATATGGTCAAGCCGTTTGATCTGTCTGAGCTGCTGGCTCAAATTCGCGCTTTGTTACGCCGAGGCAGCCCGCAGTCACCCGCCGCACTTGTGTGGGAGAAGTTAAGCCTGAACCCTAACACCTACGAGGTAAGCTACAACCATCAAACGCTGCGGCTGACTCCAAAAGAATTTTCAATCTTAGAGTTGTTGATGCGCAACGGGCGGCGCGTGTTGAGCCGCCCGTTTATCTTAGAGTCGCTCTGGTCTATGCAGAGCCCGCCTGACGAAGAGACCGTTAAGGCTCACATTAAAAGTCTGCGCCACAAGCTCAAAGTTGCTGGAGCCCCCAAAACGCTCATAGAAACGGTACATGGTGTAGGGTATCGGCTTCAGGGGCAGATGGGATAAGGGCAAAAAAATAGAGCCAAAAATCAGGGACAAAAATTAGGAACAAGTCAGACAGGAAAAGCTGTTTCAACGTTCTCAGCGAACATTGAAACATCGATCGCTTTGCCCGATCAAGACTATTCGACAAAGGGAAGCGTGACCTCAAACGTGGTTCCTTGACCCACCTGACTCTCGAACGTCAGCGCCCCGTCATGGAGCTGTAAGCAGGCGTTCACAACCGAGAGCCCCAGGCCCGTGCCAGCAATATCGCCAACGTTAGTGCCCCGATAAAAGGCTTCGTAAAGTCGGGCCTGATCGGTTTCTGGGATGCCAATACCCCAATCTTGAACTTGAAACCTGAGGATAGGTGGGTGGCAAAGCAAGTTTAAGCTAACCTTTGCCTTAGAGCCAGAGTATTTCACAGCATTAGAGAGCAAGTTGGTTAAAATTGCCCGGAGCAGCTGCGGGTCGATATAGGCTTTGGTGCAGTCGCCAGATAAGGTGAAGTTGATGCTTGGGGAGGTTTCGAAGCTAAACCGCACTTCTTCGATGAGCTGTTGGCAATACTGCTGTAGATTGAGAATCTCGGGCGCAAATTGCAGCTTGCCAGATTCAGCCCTCGAAAGGGTCAACAGGTCGTTCAAAAGTTGGTTCATCCGCTTAGCGGCAGCTCGAATGCGGCTATAGGTCAGGTGGTGCGCCAGAGAATCGGCCTCTAAAGAATCGGCTTCTAGGGCCTGGGCTAAGAGCAAAATAGTACTGAGGGGCGTGCGCAGCTCATGGGAGGCCATGGAAAAGAGGCGGGTTTTGACCCGACTGAGTTCTCGGGTTCTAGCGAGCTCGGCCTGGGCCTGAGAAAGGTATCGGGCCAGGAGGGTGGTCAGCAATAGCCCAATAACCAGGGTCGACAGCGTACGCCACGGTGTTGGATAGCTGATGGTCGGGGTAAAAGAGATTGCCCATTGACGATCTCCAGCGATGAGACTGTGGGTACAGTCAGAGGCCGTGGGGCACTGTACAGATTGAGCTGTGGGGGGATCATGCTGCTTCGGCTCAGTTGTAACCGTTTGTGTTGCTGCATCGTAACGACCTAAAAATTGCTCAGGGGCTACAGCACTCTGATCGCTCAAAACAAAATTAATATTCGGGTTGAGGGTTTCTAAAGATTCTTCAACGACGTCTGAAACTCGGAAAACACCCAGGAGATACCCCTGTAGCTGGTCTCGACGGTCTGCCTGGGTTGGGGGTACGGTAGGCGTATTATCAGTGGGCGTATTATCAGTGGGCGTACTATCAGCGGGCATATTATAAAGCGGTAAAAAGACGAGAAACCCAAACTGATTTTTATTCTCTTGCACCAGCCGGATCCGACCAGAGGCGGCAATTTGCCCACTATCTCGGGCGGTTTCAAGAGCGGTCCGACGGGTGAGGTCAGAGGTGAGGTCGTAACCAAGGGCCAGCTCATTGCCTGCTAACGGTTGCAGGTAGGTGACTGGAACATAGTATGCCCGAGACGCGGCCCGAACCAGGCCACCGCGACTTTCTCTTTCAGTGATTTGGAAGGTTGGATAGCTTTCGGCTCGGATAGCGGCCTCAAAGGTGTCGCGATCTTTCTCAAAAACCACCGGAGCCCACTCCAGCGCCTGGATGCCAGGATAGGTTTTGAGTGACCTTTGAACAAAGCGATTGAAGTCGGCACGGGAGATGGTTTGCTCAGAGGCTGAGTGAAAGTCTCCTAAAGAAAGGAGCACATCGGTATAGCGGTTGATACTCCGCTGAAGGGCGGTGACGAGACTATCGGTCTGGCGTTGAAACTGGAGACGATAGCTGATGCGTTCCCAGCGGGCAACCGCAGCCGCAGCCAGGCCAGATAGGCTAGTACCCAGGCACAACGTCAGGATGATGGGCAGCGTAGGGCGATGAATCCGCAAAACAGTTTAGCGTTCAATACCTTTCACAATAGATTATCCGAATACGATTATCCAATTTTAGGACGCTTGTGAGAGGCTTCCCGATTTCTTCCCGATTTCTTTCTGAAAAACTTCACTTGTCTGCCATAGGCTGCTACCAATCTGTATCACATTCATTGGCAAAGGAGTCAGGCAATGCGGCGACGAGACTTACTGAAACGCGGCACAGCATTTACCGGAGGTGTCTCCTTAGCGGCTTTACTCAAGGCCTGTGGCTCTGGCGCAGATTCTGGGACTGAGTCTACCGGAGGCGAAACCGCTGCGGCTGGAGAAAGTACTGAGCCAGCCGTCCTGACTGTGGTGCAAGGGGGGGGCTTTCCCAATGGTTTAGATCTTCACCAGGTGGGTACCAATCGCCCTGCCTATGGGGTTTCCTGGTGCCTATACGATCGCCTGGTCACCTTTGGTAGCAAAACCTTAGAAGATGGCACCCTGTCCTATGACTACACGGTGATTGAGCCAGAGCTGGCCGAATCTTGGACTGTGGCGGAGGATGGTTTATCCGTCACGTTCAACCTGCGCCCAGATGCCACGTTTCATGATGGCACCCCGGTGACAGCTCAGGATGTGAAGTGGTCTTATGACCGGGCTGTATCCGTGGGCGGGTTTCCTTCATTTCAGATGAAAGCAGGCGCGCTAGAGAATCCTGAACAGTTTGTGGTGGTGGATGACTATACTTTTCAGGTCAACTTTCTGCGACAAGACAAGCTCACCCTGATGGATATGGCGGTGCCAATTCCGGCGGTGATGAACTCAGCCTTGATTGAACCCAACACGACCGAAGCTGACCCCTGGGGGCTAGAGTGGGCCAACGCTAACCCCGCTGGCGGTGGAGCCTATACCCTTGACAGCTTCCAACCCGAAGAGCGGGTTGTGTTGGTTCGTAATGACGATTGGAAATCTGGGCCTCTCCCCGCCATTGAAAAGCTCATCTGGTTAAACGTGCCGGAGTCTGGTAATCGCCGGGCCCTGCTTGAGAAAGGGGATGTGGACATCAACTATGAGGTTTCTGAAAAAGACATCAGTGAGTTAAAGGCAACGGATAAGTACACGGTTGTCTCAACCCCGATTGAGAACTGTCTTTATACTATTGATCTCAATACTCAGCCAGAGCTAGCCGGAGCCCCCAACCCGTTTAGTGATGTCAAGGTGCGGCAGGCAGTGGCCTATGCCATGCCCTATGAGGCCATTGTGGAGACGGCGCTCTATGGTGAGTGTGTCAAAATGTACGGGGGTAAAAGTTTTGAGCCTGAGAGTATCGACTGGCCCCAGCCCTACCCCTATAGTACCGATATGGCCCAAGCCAAGGCGCTGATGGCCGAATCAGACTATCCGGACGGATTTGAGACTACGCTGGCCTTTAATCTAGGGACTCAAGAGTGGGCAGAGCCCTTCTGCGTGTTAGTCAAAGAGTCTCTCGCTGAGATCGGTATCAATGTCACGTTGGAGAAAGTCCCAGGCTCCAACTTTCGGGCGGTGCTCGTCGAGAAAAACCGGCCCATGATTGTCAACAACTTTGGTGGCTGGCTCAACTATCCTGACTATTTTTTCTTCTATTCCTACCATGGTCAAAACGCGACCTTTAACGGCAGCGCCTATCAAAATCCGGAGCTAGATAAATTAGTGGATGCGGCCCTGGCGACAGAGCCATCCGATCCGGCCTATGCCGAAAATGTGAAAGGGTTTCTCAAAATTGCCTTTGAGGAGATGCCTCGGATCGTGGTAGCACAGCCGTACCTGTCGGTGGCGATGCAGCCGGGTGTGAGTGGCTATCAGTATTGGTTTCACCGGCAGCTAGACTATCGACAGTTGAAGAAAGCGTAGGGGATAATACAGGATTTTGGGCTCCTCTTCGAGATGTGTGTACAGGGTAGCTTTTCAAGAGGAATTGAGGGGAATCAAACCAACCTCTGAATCCTAAAGGATCCCCCCTAACTCCCCTTGAAAAAAGGGGGGGAATACCAAAGCCATTAGGTTATTTCTTAAGTCTTCTCTAACCCTATCTCGCCCGTCTATGTCTCGCCCGTCTACCTATACCATTGTTATTCGCCGTGTGCTGGCTGCTATTCCTAGCATCCTGGGTGTCATTATCGTCACCTTTGCCCTTACCCGTGCCCTGCCGGGTGACCCTGCTGCCTACTTTGCAGGCCCTGCTGCTACCCAAGACGCGATCGATCAGATTCGAGAAAGTCTGGGCCTTAATCGCAGTCTGCCCGAGCAATTTGTCATCTATATCGGAGACCTTGTCCGAGGCGATCTGGGTAATTCTCTGACGACTGGGCAGACCGTTGTGTCTGACTTACTCACCCGGCTACCGGCATCGTTAGAACTCACCCTGGCAGGGCTAATCTTTGCCCTGACCCTGGCTTTGCCCTTGGGGATTTGGGCCGCCACTCGCCCGGGTACTTGGATTGACCACGGGGTGAGGCTTCTGGCAACAGCGGGCGTATCGTTGCCGACTTTTTTTACCGGGCTTCTGCTGGTTTATGTCTTTTATTTTCGGCTTGGGGTTGCCCCAGCGCCCCTGGGGCGGTTGGCCATTTTGTATTCATCTCCGGCTCAGGTGACGGGCTTGTTTTTAATTGATAGCTTGCTAGCCGGAGAGCTAGAGACGTTTCGGGCTGCCTTGGGGCAGCTGATATTGCCAGCGGTTACCTTGGGCTTATTTGCGCTGGCTCCGCTGGCACGGGTGACCCGGGCAGCCATGCTGAGTGTCTTATCGAGCGACTTTATCCGAACAGCGCGGGCCAGCGGTTTAGCGCCCCACACGCTGCTGTTTGGCTATGCCTTTCGGAATGCGATTTTGCCCGTGATCACGACTTTGGGGGTGGTGTTTTCCTTTTTGTTGGGCGCGAATGTCCTGGTAGAAAAAGTCTTTGCCTGGCCTGGGATTGGCTCCTACGCCGTCTCTGCTCTGATTGCGTCAGACTATGCGGCGGTGCAGGGGTTTGTTTTAACGATGGCGCTGCTTTACGTGGTGCTCAATTTGCTGATTGATTTGTTGTACACCGTTGTAGATCCTCGCGCTGGAGTAGACTGATGACCCTAGCTCAATCGAGCTCACCGCTGGCCCAAGCTCGCTATATTGTCAGTGAAAATGGGGTCACCCTCGGGGCTTTTTTGTTGTTTTTTATGTTTGTTTTGTTTGCGGTGTTAGGAAGCGCGATCGCACCCTATGACCCCATCGCCAGCAACGCTGCCCTGGCCCTATCGCCGCCCTCAATAGCCCACTGGTTTGGCACTGACGACCTGGGTCGAGATTTGCTCAGCCGGGTGCTGGTGGCCACGCGCTTAGACCTGGGCATTGCCGTCGCGGCCGTGGCGATGTCTTTTTTGCTGGGCAGCCTGTTGGGCACCTGTGCAGGCTATTTTGGCGGCTGGTGCGATCGCATCATCAGCCGTCTGATCGATACCTTGATGGCCTTTCCGCTGTTTATCTTGGCCATGGGCCTGGTGGCTGCCCTGGGCAATACCGTCGAGAACATCATCTATGCCACTGCGGTGATCAATCTGCCCCTATATACGCGCGTGGTGCGGGCAGAGGTGCTGGTGCGTCGCGAGGCTGGCTATGTCGAGGCCGCCCGGCTGGCGGGCAACGGCCATCTCCGGATTATGGCGACCCATTTGTTTCCCAACGTGCTACCGGTGATGATGGTTCACATTTCGTTGAATATGGGCTGGGCGATTTTGAACGCGGCGGGGCTGTCTTTTATTGGGCTGGGCGTCCGCCCGCCGACCCCCGAGTGGGGCATTATGGTGGCCGAAGGGGCGACCTATATTATCTCGGGTGAGTGGTGGCTAGCGATTTTCCCAGGCGCGGTGCTGATGCTAGCGGTGTTTTGTTTTAATCTGCTGGGGGATGGCCTGCGCGATTTGATCGATCCGAGGATGCGAACCTAAAGGGATAAGTACCTCATCAATAACAATTACTCATTGTTTCACGTTTCCGGGGATCCCCCCGGCTGCGCCACCCCCCTTGTTAAGGGGGGCAGGGGGGATCCCGGCCAGAAAATGATACCGAAAATAATTGTGTTTACCTACTTACTGAAGCAATGCTCTCTCCACTGACGACAGCTAAACCTGTTCAGACCGCTCTCTTGTCTGTGCGCGATCTCTCAGTCGAGTTTCGCACCCGTACAGGAACAGTCAGGGCGCTAGAGAAGGTGAGTTTTCACATCAACCAGGGCGAAACGATCGGCATCGTCGGCGAGAGCGGATCCGGGAAATCTGTTCTGGCCTTAGCCATCCTGGGGATTTTAGATCGGGCGGGCCATGTCACTGGCGGCGAGATTTTGTGGAGTCAGGGCACACAGACCTGCGATCTCCTGAAGCTGTCTGAAAAAAGGCTGCGGCAGCTGCGGGGAAAAGAGCTGTCGATGATTTTTCAGAATCCTCGGGCGGCGCTCAACCCCATTCGCAAGGTGGGTAAGCAGCTGGTAGACGTGCTGCGCTGCCATTCTGACCTGCCCCGTGCTCAGCTCAAAGACCGCGCCCTGGCACTGTTGGCCAGTGTAAAAATCCCTGACCCACAGCAGCGCTATGGTGCGTACCCCTACGAACTATCGGGCGGGCTGTGCCAGCGGATTATGATTGCCCTGGCTCTGGCCTGTTCTCCCCAGCTGCTGATTGCCGATGAGCCGACGACGGGGCTAGATGTCACCACCCAGGCAACGGTCATGAATTTGTTAAAGGATCTGGCCACCGATCAGGGGATGGCGACGGTGGTAATCACCCACGATCTGGCCCTGGCGTCGGAATATTGCGATCGCATCCTCGTCATGCATGCCGGGCATGGGGTCGAGAGCGCCTCTACCCAGCGCCTCTTTAGCCAGCCGCGCCACCCCTATACGGCCAAACTGATCGCCGCTACCCCCGAGCCCCATAAAGGGTTTGACGAGCTGATTCCGATTCTTGGCAGCCTGCCAGATTTACGGCGCACTGATCTGCCTGCCTGTCGGTTTATGAGCCGCTGCGATCGCGCCACCGAGCTTTGCCAACAGCCGCCGCTGGCCTATCAGCAGGTTGAGCCCGATCACTGGGTAGCATGCTGGCATCTACTAGAAGGTAAAGCAGAAGGGTAAATAACATGCTCCAGGTCACTCACCTCACCAAACACTTTCCCGTTACCACTAAACCCCATCGGTGGTTGGGTAGCCAAACTCAGGCCCAGGCTCTTCACGCAGTTGACGATCTCAGCCTCACCCTTCAACCGGGCGAGAGTGTCGGACTTGTGGGTGAGTCTGGCTGCGGTAAATCTACCCTAATTCGACTCATTGTTCGGCTGCTTGAGCCCACCGCTGGGCAAATCTTGTTTGACGGCGCTGACATCAGCCAGGTATCGGTAGGAGACTTTGCCCATAGCCCCCACCGCGCCCAGTTACAGATGGTCTTTCAAGACCCTGGCGACAGCTTGAACCCGCGTTTTACCGCCTTCGATACGATTGCTGAACCGATTCGACGCCTGGGGTCAAAGCCAGATCGCCAAAGACTGCGGCAGCGAACGACGGAGCTGGCCCAGCAGGTCGGGCTGCCCCCTGACCTGTTGAGTCGGTTTCCGCATCAGCTTTCGGGGGGACAAAAGGCACGGGTCGGCATTGCCCGCGCCATTGCCCTGAATCCTACCCTGCTGATTTTAGATGAGCCCACGTCTGCTTTAGATGTGTCAGTGCAGGCCGTCATCTTGCATCTGCTGGCAGAGCTCAGACAGCGGCTCAATATGAGCTATCTGTTTGTCTCCCACGACCTGAACGTGGTCAGGTTACTGTGCGATCGCATTTTGGTGATGTACCTGGGTAAACTCGTTGAAACCGGCCCCGTAGACGACATTTTTAATCACCCCAGACACCCTTACACCCAGGCGCTAATTTCTGCCATTCCCTCGTTTGCCGCTACCCCCGATCGGATGTCGCTGACGGGGGAGCCCCGCAGCCCGATCAACCCATCGCCCCACGTTTGTCGGCTATATGGTCGCTGCCCCCGAGGAGACGATCGCTGTCAGCAGGTCGCGCCCGAACTGCGGCCCGTTCATACCGCTGGTCAGTCCCCCCATGGCCAGAGCCCCGATCGCCAAAATGCCGGTCGTCACAAGACTGGTCGTCAAAATACCGATCATCAGGTGGCGTGCCACTATCCTGATGCTCTCCGAGCATGAAACCTTGGACGAACCCCGGCCCGACTCGACTGCTAGGGATGGGTTTAGTGCTGCTAAGTGCCCTGGCACTTGCGTTGCAAAATGTGCTTTTGCGGCTGTTTTTTGTGCCCTATCGCTTGTGGGGTGAGGCTTCCTTTGGCGGGTTTGTGACCCCGCAGCTCAGCAACATTCTGCTGCTGCTGTTTTTGCGGATGGCAGCGATGGCGCTGCTTCTGACAGGGCTGGCTCCCAGGCTTTATCCTCCTACGTTTAACGCGCTCCGGGCACTACCGGCGACGCCCAGGCTTTTAGGGGATGTGATGGCCAGCGGTCTCTGTCTGTTTTTAGGCTTAACGCTGCTTTATACGGCGCTCAGCCAGGTCGCGGCTGGGGTTGCGATCGCGACCTTCTTTCTCTACCCTGCCCTGACGCTGCTGCTGGCCTGGCAGTTTTTTCATCAAACTCCCCGGCCCTATCAGCTTTGGCTAACGGGCGTCATCTTGGTCGGAGTGATTCTCACCACGTTGGCTCCCTCCTCTGGTGGGGCTTCAAACCCCATATTAGGAGGGATAAGCGCCCTCGGTGCCAGTTTTAGCTTTGGACTATACGGCATTGTTGCAGAACGAGCCTTAAAGGCCCAGTCTGACAGTCTTGGCCTTCACCCAGTTCCTTTTTCCCTGGCAACCTTTGCCATAGTTGCAGGGCTGACGGGTCTGTCTCTATTGGTGGGTCAGCCCATTATGATCTCATCAGCGGCGTGGTCACCCGTCCTGACCCTGACCCTGCTGTCAGCGGCCCTGACCCTGATGGCTTATGTCTTAAACAACTTTGGTATTCGCTACATCGGCGCGTCTCTCACTGCGTTGCTCAGTGCCAGTACTCCTGCCCTAACGACCCTATTTGCCTGGGGGCTACTGCAAGAAGCTCTCCATCCACGGCAGCTTGTCGGCGTCGGATTAGTGACAACAGGCGTGGCTCTGCTAAGTCTAAAGTCTCGTCAGACTGCTTAAACGATACGGTTCCCTGTATACTAGCCGCTGTCAACTCTCTCTCTTCTGCCTTCTTCTTTTTTCTGCCTTTCTCTCTTTTCTGCCTTTGGCTTTTTCTTCCTTTAGATAGATGTGGGCACTATGTCAGATAATTTAAGTTAGATATAGCTTGAACTTGAGCGCTGAGCAACTGCTGCTGAGTGATCAATAGCCCTGTTCAAGCCTTGCGTTGATTCGCAGCGTCCAAATTGCTGAAGAGACTGCAACTGATGCTGTGTGGATCCGCAAACTGTTGAATTTAAGGAGGATTAACGCCTATGGCTATTATCCGATTAGAACCTTCGAGAGAAGCCGAAACGCTGCGCTATCGCTTAGATAAGCTGTTCGATGGCATGGATGCGACTCGGGTAGCCGCTTGGACACGTCAGGAAAACTGGGTTCCGGCTGCAGAGGTTCGCGAGACCAGCGATTTTGTGAAGCTTCAGGTTGCACTGCCGGGCCTTGAGGCGAGTGACATCGATATCCACGTCTCCCAGGGTGCTATCCTGATTACAGGGGAACGCCGTCAGTCAGATATGCAAGAATCTGAGCATTTGGTTTCCAGCGAATTCTTGTACGGAAAGTTTCGCCGCGTCATTCCGCTGGATACGAAGGTGAAGAATACCGAGGCTAAAGCGGACATGAGCAACGGACTGCTAACGCTAGTGATTCCTAAGCTCGGAGAGGAAAGCGGGCAAGTGTTTCGGGTCAGACTTGGTGAGCCAAAGGTGGCAGAGCCTGTAGAGGTTTCGTAGCTGGCTGATCTTGATTAAGCCCCAAGGGGCGGCAGGGCACCGTGACAGGCGGTGTCCACCGCCCCTTGGGGCTACCCCGTGGAAGTTAGATAGCTGGCCCGTTCGCCACCCGCTTTCCTCAGGCGATACTCATTCACGCTTAAGTGAGGGTTTAAGTGGATGTATGACTATTGAATTTAAGGCTTTCTGGCGCTTTTTCAAAGAGTTGTTAATTCATGCAATAACAATTTGAGTTCAGGCACTGGTCCAAAGCGCTCTACCGACTCTTGACGTATTTCTAAGGGAAACTTGCTATGACTCTAGCAACCGAATTGCAAAACTATCAGGCCCAGTTTCGAACCAAAGCGCCTGCAGATATTCAAGGCGTGATGGGCAAAGCAACACAAGATTTGGCAGACTCTGGTATTATCGATCGGGCCTTGAAGGTTGGCGATCGCATCCCGACGGTGACGCTGCCAGATGCCACCGGACAAAGTTTTAGTGTACAAGCTGCTTTAGAGAAAGGCCCTGTTGTTCTTGCCTTTTATCGTGGCGGCTGGTGCCCGTACTGCAATCTAGAGCTCAAGGCGCTGCAGCAGGTCTTGCCAGAGATCAAGGCAGCTGGGGCAACGCTGATTGCGATTTCACCAGAGACGCCTGATAATTCTCTGTCTACGAGTGAGAAAAATGCGCTTTCATTTGTTGTTCTGAGTGACGTTGGCAACAGGGTGGCCCGAGACTTTGGCTTAGTCTTTCAGCTAGCCGAGGAGCTACGTCCAATATACAAGGGATTTGGCATCGATATTGAAGCTTACAACGGTGACGCCACGTTCGAACTGCCGGTGCCAGCCACCTATGTAGTGGCCCCCGATGGCGACATTGTGTATGCTTTTGCCAATGCCGATTATACTAAGCGGGCCGAGCCAGCTGATGTGATTACAGCGCTCAAGCAGGTTGCTTAGCCCATGGAAAAACTGCTCCGAGCCAGAAGGGACTGGTTCGGAGCGGTTTTAGTCACCATCACATTACAGTGCTGTACTATAATGCCAAAACTACCTTTTAGACAAAGTTGAAAGCACCACTCTGCAGCTTCAAATTGCTGTTATTTTGTACTACTGCCACCAGCTCATCTTGGCCACTGGTTTTTAAGAAAATCCCTCGACCGTTGGCCACACCGCTCGGGGAAGCCCCTAACCGATAGTCTTTGGCTTGGCCGTGCAGCTGGATCTTATCCCCTTGTGCCACGTTGAAATCCCGAATGATCGCGTAGCCATCAATACCTACCGTGTTGGCTTTGCCATCGCTGTAGTAAACCTTGGCGGCATCTCCTAGGACAAAGGTATCTCGTCCTTGACCGCCTACCAGCACATCTCGTTCCTTGCGACCCGGCAGGTTTCCACCTGTTGCAGACCCGACGATCCAGTCGTGGCCTCTGCCGCCGTTGACAAAGTCATTGCCCTGTCCGCCGTAGAGGCGGTCGTTATCATTCCCCCCTTTAATCCGATCTTGGCCCAGACCGCCCCAGATTAGATCTTGGCCATCTTGGCCAATCAGTCTGTCATTGCCCAGTTCGCCTTCAATGCGATCGCTGCCCGAGCCGCCCCAGACGCGATCGTTGCCACCGGCCGCTGCGATCTCATCGTTCCCCCCTAGGCCCTTGATGCTTTGCGCTTGATTTCCGCCGATAATCTGATCGGCAGCGGCAGTGCCTGAAATCTGAGAACGGTTGTCCGCTTTTGGGTCTGAGTTGTTAGGCGGGGTTGGGGTCGGATTTCCACCATCAGATGGGTTGGAGCCGCTCGTGCCCACGTCATAGGCCCCTGCGTCTTTGCCACTCTTGATCAGGGGGCTACCACTCTGAGGGACGTGAACCAGCTGGTTACCCACCTGTTGTAAGCTGCCCAGCTTTAGATCGTCTACATAGGCGGCCTTATCCGTGATCGGGCGACCTCCGATGCTGTTCTCAGCATAGTTGCCACCGCCATCTTTCATCACAAAGTTGACGCTACCTTTGCCCGCAAAAACCGTATTTTTGAGGGTGACATCATCACTGTTTTTCCCATTCACCCAAATTGTTTCAGCATCTCGCCCAGATGAATGATCTACGAAGGTGGAATGGGTGATTTTGACGGGGGTTCCATCCGGGGTGTTCATAAAGATGCCGCCGCCGACATCATTGGTAACGCCGTTGCCCGAGAAAGTTGTGCCCTCAATCGTGACGCCTTTATTGCTGTCTACCCAGACACCCCCGCCCTGCTGCAGGGCGGAATTGTTGGCCACTGTCGAATCTCGAAGGATTAATGAGCCATTGGGGCCAACGCGCATGCCCCCGCCTTTATTCCCAGCTGAGGTGTTGCCATTGATGATGCTGTCTTCGATCAAAACTTGATCAGAGCCGTAAGTCCATAAGAATAGGCCACCTCCAGGTCCTTGAGACGTGTTCCCTTCAACCTGGGTGTTGAGGATATTGATCTGGCCACCGTCGGTAAAAACAGCGCCGCCAGTGCGGGCATCATTATTCTTAAAGACGGAATCTTTGATATCGAGCGGCCCCAGTAGGACATAGACGCCCCCGCCATTATGGCCCTTGTTGTTGGTAAAAGTGCTGCCTTCAACCTTAAGGAAGCCTTTGGTCTCACCGACCCCAGACCCATAGGTAGAAATCGCCCCAGCGCTAAAGCCGTCGCCGCCAACGGAGCCGTCGTTGCGATCAAAGTTGCTATTGCGCACGGTGGCTCGGCCGCTGTAGCCAATTTGGATCGCGCCCCCCCGCTCAGCAACGTTGTTCATGAAGTTGCTGTTCTCAACCACCAGCG
>JBCBZL010000107.1:0-14293 GCA_039815385.1 Cyanobacteria bacterium P01_A01_bin.114 | reverse complement strand
TTGAAGTAGGGCTTAGCTTCCCGTCAGATCGAGTGATCCGGACTCTTCAGGTGATGGAGGAAGAGTATGGGTTGCCTCAGGGCACGGCAAACGGGGCGAAACCTCGGTGGCGATTATTCAATGGGCCAGTCAGCCCCAGCAGCAGATCTGGGAGGGTACTTTGTTGAGTATTGCCCAAAAAACGCGGGGGGTCTCGCTGTCGCCCTGCATTATCGTGATTGGAGAGGTGGTGCGTTTGCGAGAATTTTTACAACCGCCGATGGAGATGGCCCGATCTCAACTCAACACCTCAACTGGCGCACTCACGGGCAAGCTGATTTTGGTGACGCGGGCAACGGGCCAGTCTAGCCAGTTTACCGACCTGCTCACGACCCAAGGAGCCGCCGTTGTCGAGCTGCCTGCCCTAGAGATTTGCCCCCCAAGCGACTGGCAACCGATGGATGCGGCTATCGATGCGATCGCGACCTTTGACTGGCTCTTGCTGACCTCCGCCAACGCGGTCAATTTCTTTTTTGATCGGCTGATCGAGCGAGGGCAAGACCTGCGCACCCTTGCCACCGTCAAAATTGCCGTGGTCGGCAAAAAGACCGCAGCCGTGTTAAAAAAGCGAGGCTTTCAGGCCGACTTTATCCCGCCTAACTATGTCGCCGATGCGCTCTTTGAGCATTTCCCTAACGCCCAGGGGTTGAAACTGCTCTTCCCCCGTGTTGAAAGCGGCGGTCGTGAGGTGCTGGTCAAAGAATTTACCGCCCAAGGGGCGGAGATTGTCGAAGTCCCAGCTTATGAGTCAGCCTGCCCTCAGCAGATTGCACCCGCAGCTAAAGCCGCGATCGCAGCAGGCCAGGTGGACGTGGTGACTTTTGCCAGCTCTAAGACGGTACGCCACTTTGGGCAGCTGATGGCGCAAGGGTTTGGAGAGGGATGGCAAGACAAAGTTAAGGGGGTTGCGATCGCCTCCATTGGCCCCCAAACCTCCCGCGACTGTCAAACCATTTTGGGTCGGGTGGATATTGAGGCTGAGGTGTATACGTTAGAGGGGCTGACTCAGGCGATTGGGGAATGGGTTCGTAATGGGTAGGGGGTAGGGGTAAATGGGTAATGGGTAGACACGTGATATATCACGTTTGTACAGGGGATGGTGGGTAATGGGTAATTGCGATGGTGCGGCGTATTATCGGTTTGACGGGGGGTATTGCCACGGGTAAGTCTACGGTATCGGAATGTTTGGCGACGGTTCATCATCTCCCTGTCCTGGATGCAGATATTTATGCGCGGGAAGCGGTCGAGCCTGATTCGCCAATCCTGACGGCGCTGACTGAGCGATACGGTGAAAATATTCTGTTGCCCGATGGCCATCTGGATCGCTCTAAACTAGGCGAGATTATTTTTAACAACGCTAATGAAAAATATTGGGTTGAGCAGCAGATTCATCCCTTTGTTCGTCAGCGATTTCAGACCGTTGCCGAGACCTACTCACCAACCCAAACGCTGGTGTATGCGATTCCCCTGCTGTTTGAGGCAAAGCTCACCTCGCTGGTTTCTGAAATCTGGGTGGTTACCTGTTCTCCCGAACAGCAGTTAGAGAGACTGATGGCCCGTAATCACCTGACGCTAGCCCAGGCAAAAGCGCGGATTATGAGCCAAATGCCCCTTCATGAAAAGATCATTCGGGCAGATGTAGTTTTAGACAACAGTGGCAGTCAAGCAGCGCTGTTCAGTCAAATCAGTCTGTTGATAAACAGCTCAGAATAGAGCAATTTTTGGCCCCAATTTGGAACGAAAACAGCTGCCGCTGTAGAAAAAAGACAAAATCTCGGGTTATTCGTTCATATTCTTATAAGTGGCCACAGCTGAGGGGGAAATTCGATTGAGATAGCGGAAGATCCAATACTTAAAGACCGTGTCTAAAATCACGGGAAAGGTGGCGATAAACAAGAAAATAAATTCGCGATTGGTGGCAAAGCCCAAGTGATGAGAGAGGCCTTCGAGCAGCACTTCCCAGCCGTGGGGCGAGTGAAAACCGACAAACATGTCGGTAAACAGGATGATAATAAACGCTTTGGCACTGTCGCTAAGCCCATAGACAATTTCGTCCATAAAGGCCTTGAGGGTAGCTACCTGACGCTTGCAAATCGTTAACAATACCCCAAAAGACAGGACTGCAAAGATATCGGCAAAGACATTTTTGACGGCGCTGCTGCTGCGGAGGCGATAGTCTTCTTCGATATCAAAGGCCCGCTCCCGTACCTGCTCTTCAATTTTGAGTTCACCAATAGGGGCGACCTTGCCAATCAACACTTCAAAACGGAGTTTCTCTTCAAACTGTTGCAGCTCATGCAGCGCTTCTTCTTCCATCTCATCGTTGAGAAAGACCTCGGCGTGGGTCGTCTCTCGAACCCGATCAACAATCGGACCAATCACCAAATTTTTGCTCAGCTGCTGGGCCAACAGCGGCACGATCACCAGCAGCAACACAAATCGCAGCGCCATTTTAGTTTTGCCCTGGGAGCTGCGGAAATCTCGCACCACCTGGGCTTCGGCTTTAGGATCGAGATCTTGCTTGACCCGGTCAACGGTGCGCAAAATCGAGCGCGGTAAGACGCCAGCGGCGTCGGCCAAGCCTTCTCGCTTACTCTCGCCAGTGTTTAATTCAGTCTCAGCCTGATCTCCGGTGCCACGGGCAGTAATCTTACCCTGCCCTGATGCGTCTGTAGACAGAGACATTGCTCCGTTTTTTGCGATGGCCGCACCAACCGGCTCAGGTGCGGTATCATAGCGCTCTAAAATGTCATCAACGAACCTCAGCTTTTTGAAGAAAATAGCCGGTTGATCAATCAGGTCGAGGGTGTAATCTTCATCAACGTGCTCTGAGAGCTGAACGTCTATTTGCCGCGTATTCTCGACTCGAAAGACGAGACTGCTGGTCCGAAATTCGGTCATCCGCATCTTGATGACCGTTAAATACTTTTTAACTTCGCCCTGAAAATAGGAGAGCGCGCTATCGCCATAGTTACCGTAGCCAGGCGCGATCGGATTACCGTCAAAATGATCGTCTTCAATTCTCTTAATCCTCAGAGCAGCTTCATAGGCCTGGTCGAGGGCTCGTTCAGGCGTTTTGGTTAACCACTGCTGCGCTTTGCGAAAGACGGCCTGAAACTGAGTTGAAATCGACATTTTGAATGAAGGCTTTGACCGGAGAAAAATGCCTGACTGTATTGCATTGTAAATGCTAAGTTCCGATCTTATCAGGATGAAAGGAAGAAGGTTATCAACTTAAAGCCTGAGATAAACCGGCTCCAGGTTGAAAAGATGAGTTTTTACCGTAGAGCAAGCGGCAGGTCTAGATCTGGTTGACTGACAAAAGTTCTGAAACCATTGAAAACTCCTAGGTTGGTGTTGAGCTTTGCGTAGGCTTCGCCTGCTTGCAGAGTAACCCAATAAAGCCCTGATATGGTTGGGTTTCACGAGTTCAGCTCAACCTACAGGCTGATTCAAAATGGATAATCTCGTAGGGGCGGTGCTTTGTGCCCGCCCTGCGGTATCGGGGGCAGTCAGCCAGGATTTCGTATCAGACTCCAGAAAGTTGTCAAGTGTTAGGTTCTAGGCCTTAGGGGTTGGGCATGACTGTTGTAAAACAGTTTGCTGCTCTACGGTTTGAGCCTCGCCCGGTGGCGCGGTGCGTTCCGACATAAAGTAGGCAGCGATCGCCTTCAGCGGCTGCCCCTGCTGGCCCTCACCTTGCCAGCCCTCACATAAATATCGGCCATATTCTGCCAGGCTGGCCTCACCCCGCTGCCGCCCCAGGTTAATAAAAAAGGTGCGCCACTGCATGTTGCGGTAAAACCGGCGACGGGCTCCCAGGGTTGGTTTTTCAAAGCTAGGGGGGCGACTCGGTGCCAGCAAATTGACCTGGCTGCCATCGGCCAGATCGCCCACCCACACATACCAGCCGTCGTCTTTAGGGGGGCTTGGTGCAAAAATACTCCAGGACTGATCTAGACGGGTGACGCGACTGAGACTGTCGATTCGCTGTAGCGTGCGGCTGTTAGTAATGCGTCTCAGCCCGGTCAGGACGGGACTATCTCCGTCGATAAAGGCGTAGTGCGAGGTAATACTGCGCAGATTCCAAACAAAGGTCAGCATCAGCAGTACTAGCGCGATCGCACTCAGCACTGCCGAAGATCTGACCCGCAGCGGCTTATATTTGAACGGCTTGGTAAAACGTCCGGCGGCCCGGCGATTGTTGGCAATGGTTTCATAAAAGCGCGTACCGGCTGCCATCACTGGCCCCCACCGCAGCAGCTTAGCCAGGGGGTGAAACACCGGAGACAGGCTAACCACGTAGGCAATGCCCGCAAACTTGTAGTGATGGCGGCCCTGCCAATCGACAATCACCCAAGAGTTTTGGGCCAGCATGGCTTCGTGGATAGCGGGGTCGCTTTGGGCGGTTTGCAACGGCGTGTCTGGGGGCAGCACTAAAAAAGTCCGAATCAGGTGCACGACTTTTTTGCAAAATCCGCACTCGACATCGTAGTAAATTTGCAAGCCCTGCTGTTTTGGCCCAAAGGCGCGCTTGGCCCAGCCATCCCATATCGAACTGGGGATAAAGGCGAGCCAGGTGACCACGCTCAGCGCTGGGAAAATGCCCAGATTTAGGGTGAACCCAAACCCTAAATGCAGCAAAATGAACATCACCACCGCCAGCGCCCGACAGAAGTCGGTTCGCACCGGGCTCCACAGCAGCAGCGGGCCAACCCACTCTAAAACCAGAGTGACAAAGGTCAGTATCGCCAGCAGCGGCCCTAATCCCAGCAGTAAATGCCCTAAGGGGGTGACATACTGATCAAAGCTCAGGGAGTAGTAAACCGCAGTGCCATCGGGCCACCAGTCTGGGCTTGTGGTCTTAAAGACGGCAGAGAAAATATAAATAAAACACTGCTGCACCCCCAGGGCAATCGTCGCCCCGGTAAAAATTCGTTTGGGCAGCGGCTCTGGGGCCGTATTCAGCGCGGCGTCAATAGAGTAGCGCGCCCCCAGCGGCAAAAACATGACCCAAAACATCACCGCCCGCAGCACGTCATCAGCGGCAAAAATCAGCAGCGGATTGCGGTTGTGCAGTGAGATCAGCAGCACCCAAGAGGCGATTACCGCGATGCGCGTACGATATCCCACCAACATTTGCAGGGCAAAAAAGGTGGCGATCGCAAACAGCACCCCCTGCACCCACGGCTGACCGCTCAGGGCATGAAGTGACCAGTAGCCCGGCTGCCAAAGTTCCCCCATCAGCGCCCTGGGAAGAACCCCGCGATCGCTATAGTGGGCTACCCAATCCCCGGCTCGCAGCCACAAATCGGTCAAGAGCACCAGGGCCAACCCCAGACGCAGCAAGGCGAGCGATCGCAAATCTAACCCATAGCGATTAGCCAGCGGCTTTAGCCACGACTGCCCTGCTTGTTTAGATTGCGTCATTGTGTTGCCCTCCCTGAGAAATGATCCAGTTTTGAGTTTTAAGTTCTGAGCTCTAAGTTTTGAGTTTTGAGCTGCATGACTCACTTAAAACTTAAAATTGAGAACTTAAAACTTCTTCAATAGCCAATCCCTAAACCCCGTTTTACCAGTCGCAGGCTGTCCCTCACGAACTGCTGCCAGGCTCGGCGCAGCACTCGCCAACGATGTTCGCGGGTAGGCAATCGGTGAATATAGACCGCCCGACGAATCAGACCGCCCAGCTGCCCCCCCAGGGCAAGGCCAAAACTCCACACCCCAGCGACACCGTAGCCCAGAGTTAGCATATCCCCCAGGTGCAGATAGCGAAACGGCTTGGGGGGACGCCGTTGTACCAGAGCCGATAGGTTATAGGCCACCGTTGCGGCGGCCTGATAGGCGGCCTGGGCGGTGTTAGGGGCTAATTTAGAGGGGCGGTGCTCCGGTGCGATCGCGGCCCCGTCTCCCAGCATAAAGACTTCAGGATAGTCCATGAGCTGTAGGGTCGGCTGGGTTAAGCACTGCCCCTGCTGATTGCGGGCCATGGGCTGCTGGCCGAGCCACGGCATCGGCTCAGTCCCAACCGCCCAGATGGTGAGATGACTGGTTAATTCAAAGGGGATGTCGCCCTGCCGACCTGATACTTGCTTGGCATCTACCTGGGTGACCTGGGCCCCCAGCACCATTTTGACCCCCCGCTTTTGTAAAGCCTTCAAGGCTACTTTCTGCAACCCTGCTGCAAACGGTTTCAGAATGCGATCGCCGCTGTCAACCAGGGTGACCTGCCCCCGACGCCCGAGTCGGTCGGCAACCTTGGCCGCCAGCTCAACCCCACTAGGGCCACCCCCAACTACGGTCACCGCCACCTTGGGGTAGGCGACTAAAATCTGGGCCAGCCGATTCTTTAGGGTGAGGGCTTCGGTCAGGCTGCGAAAGCCCACCGTATGCGCGTCTACCCCCGGCACCTCAACCGGGCGGCTGCGGGCACCGGTTGCCATCACCAAATAATCGTAGGTCAAGACCTCCCCCTGGCTCAGGGTGACCTGATGCTGGGCTAAATCAATCTGAACCGCCTGATCTTGCTGCCAATTAATCGAGGTGCCTCGGATCAGACTGCTGTAGGTGGGGGCCACCTCCCAAGTTTCTAACTCATTGGTGAGCAGCTCGTAGAGCAAAGGCGTAAATAAAAACTGGCCTCGGGGTTCGACTAGCGTCACCCGAGCGGCTTGCAAAGCTCGATAGCGTTGCAGATATAGGGCCGTATATAGCCCCCCAAACCCACCGCCCACAATGCAGATATGGGGAGCCGTTGCGTTTGAAATTTCTAAGGCCTGGATAAAGGCTGGCTGACCCAGCCCTGGAGAAGAGGTCATGGTGCGGGTAACACCTCCTGGAGTTGGTCCGCAAGCTGCTGCGATCGCAGCGTACGGGCCTCGGCTGTGAGATGGTAGTGCGTATCGGCAAACAAGCTGACATCGGTCTGAATATTAAAGTTGTCAGCCTCATACAGTAGCGGCGCAATCTCGCTCAGGGCCTCAGCCGTTCGCTGAACGTTGTCTAAAGTCTCGCCGCTGTCGTGAGCATAGACCCAGGGTAGGGAAAGCAGGAGCGTTCCCCCCCGTGCCTCTACCTCATCTTTAAATTGGCGAATGCGCCTCAGGGAATGCTGGGACACAGGCGACTTAATGGTCTGCTGCCACCACTCACCCGTGCGCTCTTTCTCCACCGTCGGATCGCCCTGGGGCGTCAGCGGGTCGTCATAGTAGCCAGTGAGCTTTCCCTGCTCGACCAGATCCATCGCTGACTTAACCGCCCCTCGCAGTGAGGGTACGCCAATCATCAACCAGTCTTGAGCCAGCTGCCGGGCCGGAATACCCCCCAGCCCTGGGCGGCCAATGGCGATGCTAAAAGGGCCAGACCGCTCGGCAAACCCGTCATCATCCAGCAAAATCAGATACTCTGGCACCAGCACCACCGTATCCCCCGGCTCAACCTCGTCGAGAATACTGGGCAAAATCACATCTAGCCCCACGGGGCCGTCAAGGCCCAAATTAACCACCGGGCGACCTGTCTGCTGCTCAATCACCGCTGAGTTGAGAGTGTAGTGAGCCCCAGAGCCACCCGTGACCAAGATCTTTGGCTGGTCAATAGATTGCGCCAGGGCGATCTTTCTCTGGTACATATCTTTGAGCCAGCGGGCCTCGCCCCCAAGGTGGACGTTATAGACATAGCCCAGACCCCAGGCTAAGCCTGCCACGGCGACCCAGGTCCACAGCTGAGGCCCGTTTTTTTTATTTGCCTGATTTGCGATCGCCCTGCTCACCATTTTCGAAGATCCGCATGAGGTTTAATGTTGTTGGGAGGGATGGGTCAACAGAATATATTCGGGATGGTGGGTTTGAGGTGGTCAATACCCCAACCAGTCTCGGCACCCCGTACTCCCCCTACGATCCCCCCCCCTTTCGCCCTTCGCCCTTCGCCCTTCGCCTTTCGGCCATCTAAAATTCAAAATAAATAAACTCCGAGGGAATATTTGCCGCCAGCAAAATCGTTAGCCCCAGCAGCACCTTTGATATCCAGGGGTTGAGCAGCAGCTCATATTCAGACGCGCGCTCTTGCCATACCGCCATGTGCTCTAGCAGCAAAAACACCCCTGTTAGCAGCAGCACCATCCCCAGGGCAATGCTTTCGTTAATGCTGAAGCTGCTAAAAGCTCCGATTAGATTGGCGGGCGAATAGGCCCACGGCGTCACCAGGGTCTGTAGCTTGGTCATCAGCCGGGCGGTGTCGGTTTCCATAAAGAACAAACAGCCCAGCGTCACCGCCCCAAAGGTCAGCGCCCAAGACACCACCTGGGGTCGGGGAATGTGCTGCCCCACAAACTTATGAAAGGGCCGCCCCGCATAGCGCAGCAGTAGCAGCAACGCCCCGTGATAGGCCCCCCAAATCATAAAATTCCAAGCGGCTCCGTGCCAAAACCCTGACAGCGTAAAGGTTAAAAATAGGTAGAACGGAGCCCAGTGCTTGCGCTTACCCATCAGCGGCAAAAACACGTAGTCTCGAAACCAGGTGCTTAGCGAAACGTGCCAGCGTCGCCAAAACTCGTTGATGCTCTTAGAGGTGTAGGGGGCCAAAAAGTTGATTGTCAGGCGAATGCCTAAAATACGGGCAATGCCGACTGCCATAAAGCTGTAGCCCGCAAAGTCAAAGTAGATGCGCAGCGTAAACAAAAATGCGTAAAACCAGACCAGCCAGGCATTACCCATCTCCTGCAGCTGAATGAACGGGGCAATGTTATCAGCCAGCACCAGCTTCATAAACAGGCCCAGCGAGAGCCAGCGAAAGCCCAGGTCCAAATTTTCTGCTGTGAATTTGAACTGGAACCCACTGATCTGCGGCAACAAGGCCCCCCGACGCTCAATCGGCCCCGCCACAATCTGGGGAAAGAACGAAACAAAGTTGACGTAGTCAAGAAACTTAATTGGCTTTTTGCGGCGCGCCTTGAGGGAGTCCACCACAAACGCCACCATCTGAAAGGTGTAAAACGACACCCCCGGAGGAATGGACTTAAAAACCGGCAGCGGAAACGACCCTTGCCAGTCAGGCGGCACGGCTCCCGTGAGCCCTATCAGGTCTTCTATAAAGAAGGTGAGGTACTTAAAATAGGCCAGTACGCCGATGTCAAACACGATCAGCGCAGTGGCAATCCAAGTGGCCCGCTTGCCCTCCTGGGTCAGCATCCACTTGACCATCAAGTAGTTGAAGACGATTTCAAAGACAAAAACCGCAAAACTGGTGGTGCTGGCGTTGACAAACAAAAATAGGGACAGCGCCGCCAGTCCGACGGTGTCAAAAGCACGCCGCCACAAATTGAGCGATTTGCCCACCGCCCGCACCGCAAAAAACGGCGCGCTCACCAGCAATAGCACCCACCAAAATGAAAATTCTGAAAAATTCAAGCCGCCCCCTCTTTTCGACCGGTTAAGGTCGAAAGTTCAAAGTTAAAGCTCAAAAGCCGTTGGCTTGGGGGCAACCTGCCCCCTATGAAACCCTTCACTCTCAATCTTTAACCCTTTCGCCTTTCGCCTTTCGCCTTTCGCCTTTCGCCCTTCGCCTTTCGCCTTTCGCCTTTCGCCTTTCGCCCTTCGCCTTCTTAAACAGAAACATCAAACTCTTCGACTAAATACGCCGATGCCTTCTCCAAGGTCGGATAGTCCCACAGTAAAGTTGAGGGCAGTTCAAGATCGAGCCAGTCTTCGAGGTCGCCCACCAGGGTAACCGCATCAATCGAATCTAGACCGTAACGAGTCAGGGGCTGTTTGACATCAATGGTGCTCGGATCGATCGAGAGCAGGTCGCCCAGCTGGCCTGCCAGCCATTGCTGGATAGCCTCAACCGGCGATGTTGCTGAGCTGGCGTTCTGAAGTTGCTGCATGGGTGGAGGTCTCCTGGGTTGTTGATGAATTTGCAAGTTGGAAAGGCACAATTGAGAACAGCTTGTCCTCGGTGTAAAGCCGCACTAACGCCTGGTAGGCATTTTCGTAATAAGCGGGCGGCATTGATTCGGGAGGTTCGCTGGTGGAGAGCAAGCGGTGCAGACAGAGCACCAGCCACTCCCCTTTGGCGAAAAAGTCTCCCAAAGCTTGTCGATTGTTGAGCCACATCAGCAGGCAGGCCGTCGCTGCATGAAGTTTGCAATACTGCTTAGCGAGCTCAAAACTTTCGTAAGACTGCTCATGGCCGTGCTCAAAAGCAGACTGAGCAATGGTTTCGTCCTGGGCGTTGAGCGCCTCCAAAATGGCCTGCCCCTGGGCCCGCAGGTGAGTCAGAACGTCTGCCTCAACGGTTGGGTCGTCGGCCAGGGCAGCCAAATCTGCTAGCACCGCTTCTAGACCCTGCAGCACGTCGTCTGCACCCCGGCTGAAGAGCTCTAGCTTTTGGGGGGCAAACTCAGGCAGCGATGTGGCCAGGTCAAAGCTGTTCACCAAACGGGCCTGGAGGGCGCTTTGCTTTTCTGACTTGCGACGGGCTCGGGCTTTGGCGAGCTGTCGTCGCTGCAAAATCAGAGCGTGCAGATTCACCACCGAGCTGCCGTCAAACACGCTGATAATGGCGCTGTCTCGCAGCATTTTTTGGAAAACGCCCGAGTCGTGCTCGTCGCGCATGTAAAAACGCGCCCCTAGCACCACCGAAACATCTTGCATCATGCGCTCCAGGGTGACCGGCACAAAGTACTTATCAACAGCAGACCAGACACTGAACTGTTCGGGCACGACATGAAAGCCTCGGGCTGCGCCAATATTCACACAGTCGCAGGTGAGAATATCGAGAAAGGCATTGACCAGGGTGCGCCGGGCGTGGGGCATGTCGACCACAGTCTTGCCGTACAGCTGGCGATGGATCGCAAAGTTGACGGTAGTACGCAGACAAGTATCAGCTGCCCCCTGGGAAAAGGCCGCACACAGGGCACGGGTAATTTGGAATCCTTTCAGCGCCAGCTCCAACCCATGGCCTTCTGCGCCGAGCACCATATCCTCGGGTACAAAGCAGTCGTTAAAGCCGATGCCGCTCATATCGGCAGCTTTGATGCCATGGGTTTTGATCTTGGGCAGGTTGTAGTACTGGCTAGCATCCAGACGCGCCTTTTCGATCATAAACAGGGTCAGACCGCGGTTGCCCCCCTCTGGGTCGGTGCGGGCCAGCACGTAGGTCAGGCCTGAGATGGTGGCGCGGTTGATGGGCCACTTTTCACCATTGAGCACGTAGCCGCCTTCGACTTTCTCGGCGGTGACGCTGCCGCCCACCAGGTCGCTGCCGTGGTTGCGCTCAGAGTAAGACAGACACATCGCACCGTGCTCGTCGCGGATATACCGGGACAGGCGCTCTTTTTGGGCAGGCGTACCGGCCATCCAGGTGAGAAACGACCAAAATAGGGTGGTGAATGCGATCGCAACGTTCAAATCACGTCGCCCCAGCACCCGCACGTAGGAGACAAACTCCTCAAAAGAAGTGAACTTGCCGCCGCAGTTAGTCGGGACGTAGTAATCCTGGAGATGCCAGTTATAGAGCCAGGCAATTTGCTCGTGCGGAAACGCCTCTTGCTCGTCAATTTCTGCAGTTTTCTGAAAAGAGATTAGATTCTCGGGCCGTCCTGGATCGCCCAGGGCCTGCTCCAGCCGTTCGGCCAACTGATACTGTGCTAAAGGTTTCATTCGCATCTCGCAAGAAAACTTTCAAATACTTAACCACAGGCAGTGACTGCGCGCGGTTACTCAGATCACGGAGCCGCCGGATTATAAAGCGGACTTAGCCGAGCCAATTTGCTGGGCCAAGGACTCTAAATCTTGCTCTAGGCTGCGAACCTTAGAGGTCAGCCGAGGGTTTTCGCTCCAGTCGGTGATCACCTCTAGCTCACCCGCTAAAAATCGAGCCTGACAGGCCCGCCGCTGAATCTTGCCGCTAGAGGTTTTGAGCACGTTGCCCGACTTCACCAGGGCAATCGCATACACCTGCAGTTCGTGAGCCTCAGAAATCGCCTGACGAATATCTGCTAAAACCTCATCAACGGGCAACGCCTGCTGATGGGAGCGCTCGACTTCCTGCACTACAATCAGCCGTTCTTCACCCTCTTCAATAATGGAGAAACAAGCACCGTAGTCGGGTCGCATGGCGGGGTGAACCTGCTGTACGGTCCACTCAATGTCTTGCGGATAGTGATTGGTGCCTCGGATGATAATGAGGTCTTTGATCCGTCCGGTGATAAATAATTCACCGTCTTTGAGAAAGCCCAGGTCACCTGTGCGCAAAAAGGGGCCTTCCCCGGAGTCCTTAAAGTGAGCTCCAAAGGTTTCAACAGTGGCATCGGGGCGCTGCCAGTAGCCGCTGGCCACCCCAGGGTCAGCCACCCAAATTTCACCGACTTCGTCCGGGGCACAGTGGGTGAGGGTGTCAGGGTTTGCGATCGCAACCTGGGTTTCACACACCAGCTCACCGCAGCCAACCGTTTCACGTACCAGGTCAGTCTCAGCCGCTAGCTGCACGCGCCCTCGCTCCAGAGCAGCGGCATCCAAAGGTTCAATAATCGGTTCGCGCCCCACGGGCGTAGACGAGACCAGCAGAGTTGCCTCTGCCAGCCCATAGGCGGGGGAAAACGTCTCCCAGCGAAAGCCGCACTCTTTAAAGGCGTCATAAAACTCGCGCATCACCCGAGGGTTGATCGGCTCAGCGGCGTTACCTGCGCTCAGCCACCCGCTGAGATCAAGGGTCTCTTTTTGAGCCGGTTTGATCCGCCGCACAGACAGATCGTAGGCAAAGTTGGGAGCCTGGGTGTGGGTTGCCCCATATTTGCTAATCGCCTGCAGCCACCGCAGCGGGCGCTTGACAAAGGCCAGTGGAGCCATGATGTAGCAAGGCATCCCGGTGTATAGAGGTTGGATTAGACCCTCCACCAGACCGTAGTCATGGAAGTAGGGCATCCAGGTGACCGTCGCCCCCTCAGGGCTGTACCCACAAGCGCGCTGTAGATAGGCCGAATGGTGCATCAAATTGTAGTGACTGAGCATCACCCCTTTCGGCGTTGAGGTAGACCCCGAGGTGTATTGCAAATAAGCCAGCACGTCCTTATCGACGTTAGGGTCTTGCCACTGATCGGCCAGGGCCAAATCGACCTGCTTAGTGTCGATCCAGCGCATAGTTTGAGATTCAGGAAACTCCAGCCCCGACGCTTGAATCATGGAAATGATTCGCTCAGTACTGAGCACGAGCGTCGCTTCGGCGTCTTTAACGATTTCACGCAGGCGCGGTAGGGTCCGCTTCATCCGTCCTGCATCAGGCGGCGGCACCGGAATGGCAATCACCCCCGCATAGAGACAGCCACAAAAGGCTGCTACCACCTCTGCCCCTTGGGGATAAAGCAACAGCGCCCGCTCTCCCTTAACGGCCTGCTGCTGTAGCAGAGCGGCAATAGCTCGGGCCTGCTGATCTAACTCGGCATAGGTATAGGCCACCCCTTCTTTTTTGCCGTCGATCAAAAACTGGTAGGCCAAATCGGTAGACTGGTTTGCAGCCCGAAACTGCAAAAGATCAACCAGCGTAGAAAATTGAACCTTTGGACTGGGGGGAGATTGAACCATAGCGATATCAGACAAACGACGGTAGACAGTTACCAAACAATCAACCCGCTGCGGTGCAGTAGCCTAGGCTCAGAAGCCAGGATATTAAACCAGCAGGGAGTTCACCCTAAAACCAAGTGAGCCCAGCTATTCGAACCACTTAGTCAAGCATGTTGGCACACCGTAATTATCAGCCACAGCTTTGGCTGGCCACTTTACAGAAAAATCAAACATTCAAGTCAAATCCGTAAAATTCGCTATCTTGTTCGTTTCTATGAACTGGCCATCGCCCCCTGCCCCGATCTCACCCGATCTTAAACAGATTCAGATCTGGCGAATTTGCCTAGAGTCGCAGCCTATCTCACCTTGTCAATTGTGCCTCTCAGCAGAAGAGCAGGCCCGAGCAGCCCGGTTTCGATTTGAGCGCGATCGCAGGCGCTTCATTCAGAGTCGGGGCAGTTTGCGCCATATCCTTAGCCGCTATCTAGACTGTCGCCCGGCAGAGGTGGCCTTTACCTACGGTGAGTACGGCAAGCCGCAGGTCAGTAATGACTCTGCCCTCGCCTTTAACCTCTCCCATTCAGAAGATCTCGCCCTGTGCGCTGTGGGCTACAGGCAGCGCCTCGGCATCGATCTTGAGCATCTGCGCCCCCTAACCCATTTCGACAGCCTCAGCCGCCGCTGCCTCTGCGACTCAG
>JBCBZL010000045.1:0-20323 GCA_039815385.1 Cyanobacteria bacterium P01_A01_bin.114 | reverse complement strand
GATCGCCCAAATATAAGACCCCGGCGACGGGCGAAAGGTAGGGGCGTTGCATGCAACGCCTGTACCGGGGGGGAAGGCTTTCTGGTTGGGATCCCCCCTGCCCCCCTTGACAAGGGGGGTGGCGCAGCCGGGGGGATCTCTCGGAAGCGTGAAATGATGAGTAATGATTACTGACGAGGTACTTATTTAGCTACAGAGGGTTGCGAGAAAAACTAGGTCGCGATCTCGGCGTCTCGCTCCCCTTGGGTTTGGCTTTATTGACGCGCAGATCTCGCCCCAACCACTCAGCCCCGTCTAGCTCTGAGATGGCATGGTCTTCATGGGCGTCTTCTTTCATATCAATAAAAGCAAACCCTCTTGGTTTGCCGGTTTCTCGATCAATGGGCAAGGTAATGCGAACCACTTCACCATATTCAACAAAAACGTCACGAATATCGTCTTCGGTGGCTTGGAAGGATAGGTTGCCGATGTAGATGGTCACGAGGAATCTCCGAACAATATCTCCAACAGTAGAGGCAATTGCCTACTTTTTCATTAGCCTAACCCCTGACTAGCGGCTTGTCGAACCAGAATTAAGGTACAGTCGCTTTCTTGGGCAATTTGCCGAGGAATATTGCCTTTTAGAACGTGGCTGAGTAATCCTTCACGGCTGGCCCCCAGGAGGATGACATCGCTGCGGTGCTCGTGTCTAAGGGTGGCAATGGCGGTGGCAACATCGTCACTGGTGACTGACAGCGTCTGAACCGGACGATGAATAACCTGCTTTAGCTGAGCTGCCGCCTGGAGCAACTTTTGATGGGAATAACGCTCAGGGGTTTGCAACGAACGAACCTGGGCAAGGGTGATCTCAACCGGCTGCCCCAGCCTAAGTAGCGCGGGTAAAAAGGTGAGGGCCTGCTGAGAGTTAGGCCCCCCCGCAACCGGAATCAGCCAGCGCCTAAAGCTCTGGGTTACAGGGTGTCGCCCTAGCCGGACCACCATGACATGACACGGGGCCTGTCGAATTACCGCGTCTACCACGCTACCAAAGACATATTTGTTGGTAAAAGAAGGCTTTTGCCACCCCATCATGAGCAAGTTGCTGTGGCGATCTTTGATCACCGCCAGGAGCGCTTGGCCAACATCGTGGCCCACTCGAATTTGGGTGTGGACAGATAGATGGGGGGCCTGGGCCTGGGCCTGCTGCAGCAGGGTGACCCCCGCAGTGATATCAACCCGCGCTTCGGTCGGGGCAATTTCTTTAGGCACCACCATGATGTGAACGCATTCAATTTCGTAGTGATAGACCTCTGCCAGCGCGATCGCAACCTGCATCAGCTGGGGGGTCGTCTGCGGATTTGAGACCGGAATCACAATGCGCCCCCGACCAATGGCGGGGGCTCGAGTTCGATAGATGCCGTACGAAGGTGCAGAGGGGGGCGCAGACGAGGTCTGACCGCTGAGGTGTTCTGACTCGGCCCGAATAATATCAGCGCGGGTGATGATGCCCACCAGGCGATGGCCCTCGGTCACCGGGAGTCGGCTGAGCTTGAGCTGATTGAGCAGATGTAAAACGTGGGTGATAGACGCATTGGGCTGTACCGTCACGGCCGGTGAGGTCATGACGTCAGCAAGGGCGCATGACGACGGGGTTTTACCTAGATCAGACTGGCTGACAATGCCCACCAGTTTGCCCTGGCGCATCACCGGAAAGCCGCGATGGTGCGACTGCGAAAAGGCCTGAATGACCTCTTTTATGGGCATCTCGCTGGGCAGCGTTTCGACCTGACGCTGCATCAGATCGGCCGCCGTTAACCGGGTCCAGCGGTTGAGCTCAATGCCGTCGGCCTCAAGCTTAATGCCTTGCCAGTCGAGCAAGCGGCTGTAGATAGACCCGCTGGCCACTCGATTAGAGACCAGGTAGGCCACCGCCGTGCCAATCATCAGCGGCAGCACCAGGTTAAAGTCGGTGGTCATCTCAAACACGATCACCATGGAGGTAATCGGCACCTGCGCCACGGCGCTAAAGAACGCCCCCATGCCTGCCAGCGCGTAGGTCGTCAGGTTTTCGGTAACGGCATCCCCCACCACGGGTAGCCCCTGCATAAACTGGGCCAGATAGCCGACCAGGCACCCCAGGGCCGAGCCGAGCACCAGCGCGGGGGCAAAGACCCCGCCCGGTGCCCCGCTGCTATAGGCCAGTAGCGTCAGCCCAAACTTCGCCACAAACGCGACCAGCACTAGCTGCCAGCCCAGGTCGCCGGTAACTAAAAACTCTCGCAAGCCCGTATTATCTTGGGCCGCCACCGGAATCACCAGCCCCACCAGGGCTGTAATCAGCCCAGCCAGCCCAACTCGCATGGGCAGAGACAGTTTCAACCGCTGAGCAAACGCCAGTCCGACAAAAATGCCCCGGCTAAACAGGGCCCCAAACAGCCCGGCCAGCAGGCCTAGCAGCAGCATGAACGGCAAATCAACCAGGGCAAAGTGGGTGGGTAGGGTGGTGATTGCCTGGTTGAGCCCCTGCCCGCCCAGCAGGCGAGACACCACTGCCCCAATAAAGGAGGCGAGAATGGCCGTGCCGAGGGTCAAATCTGAAAAATCTTGCAGCAGCTCTTCGACCACAAACAGCATGCCCGCAATGGGCGCGTTAAACCCTGCCGCCAGGCCCGCCGCCGCCCCGGCACAGATAAGCTGTCGCCGAAAGGTGGGCGAGGTGGGTATCCACTGACCCAGCTGGGCTGCCAGCGCCGTGCCAATCTGAATCGTGGGCCCCTGTCGCCCTAGAGACAGCCCCGAGGCAATGGCGACTAGCGTCCCCACAAGCTTAACCAGGGCTACCCGCAAGTTTAGCGGCAGAGGTACGTAGCCCAGTACAGCTTTGACGTAGGGGATGCCGCTGCCCGAGGCTTCTGCACCAAATCTTTCGACCAGGGCCCCCGCAAATAGCCCTCCCGCTAACCCCAACACGGGGAGCACTAGAAAAGCGAGGGGGGTATCCCAGCCGCTGCGCCAGGCGACGCCCCATTGAATTCCTTGTTTGAGCGTGACTGCGGTCAGACCAGACACCAAACCAATAATGCAGGCCTGGATAATGGCAACTCGCTTGGGCCAGTTTAACCAGTGTTTGGCAGGCTGGAATGAGTTGAACAGGTCCATGGGGGGGTTAGCTACGACTGGTTACTGAGAGCCCGTCCACCGCCACCGAAGGGGTAAAGCAAGAACCGCACCAAACGCTATCGTGAGCAAGCTCCATAACTTGTTTCAGTGCGGTATAGACATTTCCGGCGACCATCGTATCTTTTACCCGACCAATGATTTCTCCGGCGGCGACCCGATAGCCGAGCTCCAGGTTGACAGAGAGTTCGCCGGAAATGCCAGCGCCGTTGCCCAGCACCTGATCAATCACAATGGCGTCTTTTAACCCGCCAATCATCTGGTCAAAAGAGCGTTCGCCAGGACAAATCAGCACATTCAACAGACTGGGGATAGGATACCCCCCCAGCCCGGGACGAACCCCGTTGCCGGTGGAGGGGTGGCCCAGCTGGCGACCGACTGTGCGATCGCAGTAAAACCCCGCTAATTTTCCCCCGTCGAGCAGCGTCAGCTTTTGAGCCAGCTGCCCCTCATCATCAAAGGGGCAGCTATAAGGCCCCTGATCAGGGTCTTGAAAAAAAGTGACCGTGGGAGAAACCACTTGCTGACCCAAAAGCTCACTCCAGGGCGATGATTTTTCGACCACCCGCTTGCCGTTGAGGGCAGACTGAACCGTCTCCCAAAGTAAATCAGCCGCCTTGTGGGTAAACACCACCGGCAGCCGACCGCTCGGAGCCTCAACGGTTTGCTCTGCCCACCGCAGCCGTTGCAAAATCGACTCAATCGTGGCCTTGGGGTCGAGCTGGTTGCGGGCCACTTCCCCATCGCCCACCGTCAAAAAATCGTCACCCCGAATCCGGTCAGCGCTGAAGTAGCTGCTCAGGGTGGTGTCTTGGTAGGCATAGTCTAGCCCTGCCGAATTGACCAGGCGAGTTGTTTCGGTTTCGCAGGTCAGCTCAGCCTGACAGATCGCCTCAGGATAAGCCTGACGCATCAGCGCGATGGCTTCGCGCCCCCACTCGACCAGCTGCTCGACTGCGACAGTCTTGCCCAATCCTGGAAAACGATGCCGTTTACCGGGGGTGAGCTCTGGCGTTTCCGACTCATTTAGGTCGCTCAGGGCGAGTGCTTTTTCGAGGAGTAAGTCTGGGGCGACTGGCCCATAGGCAACTGCTAGGCCGGGTTTGCCCCCGCGCCAGAGCCGTAGCGCGATCCCTTCTGACTCTGATGTTTCTAGCTGCTTAAGTCGATTGGCTTCAAAAATCGCGGGCTTCGACAGCGCTGTTGCCTGGTAAACCTCTGCCGCGTCTGCACCTGCTGCCTTCGCTAAGGCTAAAAGCTGCTCTGGCAAATCGGCATAGTCAATTGAGTCCACAAGGTTAATGCTCCCGTTGGCAGATTGCCCCTATCTTGCGAGATTTTGATCCCCGAGGGCAAGCAAACTCTATCAAATCAAGTCTCAGCGCGTTTAGCCAACTCAGACTCACGCAGCGGATAAAACAGTATAAATTAAGCGCCTCATCACCAAACGCTTTGACAATGAGCTTGAGGTCTTGATAACTTTCAATCTCAAGGTCTACATTCAAAAAAGAAGTTTTTATGGGCACAGTTTTCATAGGCACAGTTTTCATGGGCACAGTTAATCCCACAATTAATACGGTGTAATGGCATAAGTGCAGTTCGGTAAACGCGTCCGTCACGATGCCAAAAATGTTGCATATTTTACTCAAAATAGCCTCTAAAACAGTCCCGATACTGGGGGGCGGAGTCGTTAGCCTGTATTTAGGCATCTGTATTTTTTTGTACGCCTATCAGACCCGGATCATCTTTAAACCAGAGCCCACCGTAGACTTTTCTCCCCAAGATTTGCAGCTTGATTACGAAGAAATTTGGTTGACCGTCGGCCAGGCCCAGCTCCACGGCTGGTGGCTGCCATCTTCGGCCTCCTCTCGGGTACTCCTCTACCTCCACGGCAACGGCGAAAACATTGCCGCCAACCTCAACCATGCCCATCGCTACCAGCAGATGGGGTTTTCGGTATTGCTGTTTGACTATCGCGGCTACGGACGCAGCGATGGCCCCTTTCCCTCTGAGCAGCGGGTCTACGAAGACGCTGCGGTCGCGTGGCAATATCTAACCACCCAGCGTCAGGTGGCCCCATCCGATATCTGGATATATGGCCATTCTCTGGGGGGTGCGATCGCGGTTGATTTGGCCGTCAAGCATCCTGAGGCTGCCGGGCTCGTTGTCGAAAGCTCTTTGAGCTCTATGCACCAGGCCGTGAATGCGACAGGTCAGTACGATTGGATACCGGTTAATTTGATCTTGACCCAGCGGTTTAACTCGGTGGCCAAGCTATCCAGCTTGCAGATGCCCGTCTTGTTTATTCATGGCCTCGAAGATGATATCTTGCCATCTGACATGAGCCAGCTTCTGTACGCCGCTGCCCCGACGCCTAAAACCCTATGGTTAGTGCCGGGGGCAGGCCACAACAACGTTGCCGAGGTTGCCGGAGAAGAGTACTTTAGACAGGTTGAGGCCTTTTTCGAAGACAGCCTTCAAGCCAGTCTTAAAGAGAATTAAGGGATCTACGATTAAGTAATATCCCGTTTCTATCCTCTCTACCTATACCCAGGTCACTTTCAAAGACTTTTGATTGTCAGAAAACAGCTCTTGCTCAGTAAACTCATATCCAAATTCAGCGGCCACATCTAGTAAGTCAGCCGAGCACCGGATAGATTTGAGCTTTTCGGTGAGCGCACTCCGCTTGGAAATAGCTTGGAGAAAACTCGAAACGTTTTGCTTAGACATGATTCTTTTCCTTTCAACAAGTACGTAGGTAAGTGAGGATATGGGTTAGTGGGCAGGGGGAGCGGGTTTGCGCCAACGGCCTCCTATCTTTTAACCGCCTACCTTTTAATGAGTAATTAGTAAAAAGTCTTGGCCCTTTATGCACTAAATGCCCTAATTTATGCCCTAAATTTTTTAACCCACCTCTAACTCCACCTGGCGCTTGGCCAGGATACTTTTGATGTGCTTTTTAACGGTGTTGATGCTGATGTAGAGCGTCTGGGCAATTTCTTTGTTAGAGCATTCTGCTCGCCGCAGTCGCCACACCTCAGCTTCGCGGGTGGTCAGGCCATACTGGTTGGCCTCAGCGGCAGCGAGCCTTTGGTTGGCCGCGTGGCGATCTTCTAAAATCACCAGCAGGCAAGGATAGTCAACGGCCTCCAGCGATATCCACTGGGCCCGCAGATAGAGCTTAGGAAACTGCGCTGTACTGATCTCGGTCTCGGCCATGTTTGAGATCTGATCAGCCTGAGCCATCAGGCTTTGACACAGTCGCCAGACCACTTTAGGCAGCGCCATAGGCTGTGATTGGTTGGCGAGTAATTGGGTGCAAATTCGATAGGCTGGCTGATTGGCCCTGAGCACATCGCCCGTTGGGGTCAGCAGCAAAATGCCGTCTAGCAGCGTCTCGATATTGATTTGTGAAAAGCTAGCGCGCTTTCGAAAGCGGTCTACTGTATCAAAATCGATCGCTTCAAAATTAACAGTTGATCGAGGCATGGGTCTCATCCAAAGGGAGCTATTAGAGACTTAGCCAAACCCACCCAGTTTTATGCAGAGAGGCAAAAATTTTTCACCACTCACCACTCACCACTCACCACTCACCACCCACTACCCAGCCAACTGCTTCAGTGTCTTCAATAGCTCCTGCTCGTTATAAGGCTTTGAAAAATAAGCCGTGGCCCCTAGATTCATGGCTAATTTACGATGTTTTTCGCTGCTCCGAGAGGTCAACATCAAAATTGGCAGGGTGCTAAATTCTGGCTGGCCTCTGAGTTCTTCTAGAACGCCGTAGCCATCTAGCCGGGGCATTTCAATGTCACAGATGATGGCCTCTACGCCAAGGCCGCCGAGCACCTTATCGACAGCTTCTCGACCGTCTTTGGCCTGCTCAACGAGATAGCCCGATCTTTCTAAGCTAACGGCCAGATAGCGCCGCGCGTGGATAGAATCATCGACCACCAAGATTCGGGTGGCCGCAGCCTGGGATAGCTCAGGGGGGATAGCGGCTGGCGCATCTGCTGCCGGCGTATTGGCCTGAGCGAGCAGCGGGTCAGGTTTCTCTAAGATCCATTCGATGAGGCGGATAGGATCAATCAGCGGTACGACCCGCCCGTCGCCGAGGACGGTTGTCCCACTAAAACCGGGCGGCAGCGGGATGGGGCTGGCCACGGGGCGAATGGCCACTTCTTGCTCCTGCCAAAAGCGATCAATGCTGAGCCCATAGCAGCGCTCGCCTTCTCCTAAGACCACTACCATGGGTCGGTTGATCAGCGGGTTCCCACTCATTTCAAGGGGGCGGGTCGCCTGCGGGTTCACCCAGTGCTCTTCTACTCGGATCAGTGGAATCGGGTCGTCTTTCCAGAGCAAGGATGATTCGGTCTCATCCACCGACGGGGTGCGGATCATTTCTTGCACTGTATCGATGGGTAGGGCAAAGATAGAACCGTTACGCTCTAAGAGCATCACCCGTAAAATAGACAGCGATAGCGGAATGCTGATGGTAAAGGTCGTGCCTTGCCCCGGCTCGGTGGCCACCTGGATGTCGCCCTGCAGCTGCGTCAGGTTGGTGCGCACCACATCCATGCCAAAGCCTCGACCCGATAGCTCAGTCACCTGATCGGTGGTGCTAAAACCCGGTTCAAAGATAAAGGACAGCAGCTCCTGGCGACTCATCTCGTCAATCTGCTGAGCGGGGAGGTTGTACTTGCGGATGCGATCGCGCACCTTGTCAAGATCGATGCCGCGACCATCGTCACTCAGCGTCACCACCACTCGGTTACCCCGGTTCACCGCCCGCAGCGTAATCGTCCCCACCGCCGGTTTTTGCTGGGCCCGGCGGATCTCAGGACTTTCGATGCCGTGGTCAAAGGCGTTTCGCAGCAGGTGCATCAGCGGATCGCTAAGCTGATCTAGGGCAAACTGCTCCAGCAGGGTGTTTTCACCCTGGATGATCAGATTCACAAATTTGTCATACTGCACCGACCAGTCTCGGACTACCCGAGGAAATCGTCCCACAATCTCTTCAAACGACCGCATTTGCGTTTGCGTGATCCGAGTTTTGAGGGCCTGACTGGTGTAGCCGAGCTCGCCAATGGCCTGACCCATTTCATTGAGGCCCAGCTCAATGTCGCGACTCACCTCTTCGAGTTTGACAATGGTCTCCATATTTTCTTGGGCCAGCAGATGGAGCTGAGAGTAGCGATCTAGCTCTAGCGCATCCAGCCGGGTCGCTGCGATCGCAGCGGTGGCGACCCCACCATTAACGGTGCCCCCTCCATGGGGAGTCATTAACCTGGGGTCAAGCTGGCTGGCTGAAACTTCAGACTGGTTAGACCTGAGACCAGACATGAGATCAGATCTCAGGCCCTCAGGCCCAAAATTGTCAGGCAGCAGCCCTTCTGTTGAGGCTCGGTCGTACCACTGCCGCAGTGCTTTATTAAATGAGGCAAGGGTCGCCATCCGCTCTTGCATCAGAGTACTAAACGACTGCAGCTGATCTAAGCGCAGATTAATCGCATTGCGATTTAGAATCAGCGTTTCAAACAGACGATTAATCTGCTTGAGCTGGTCAACGGAGACCCGCACGGTTTCAGGCTGTGCGGGGTTAGACAGGTCTGAATGAGACGGTACAATCAAGGGTTCCAAGGGAACTTCCATTTCTGGGTTCGCCTCTGGGGCCACTTCTGGGGCCGCCTCTGGGGCCACTTCTGGGGCCGCTTCTGGGGCCGCTTCTGGGGCCGCTTCTGGGGCCGCTTCTGGGGCCGCTTCTGGGGCCGCTTCTAAAATTTGCTCCGAGACTTTCTCTGAGATCTCCTCAGGGGTTACGTCTAGACTGTCTGCTAAAGCTGTTTCTAGCGTTAAACCTGTTTCTAAAATAGAATCTGGGATAAAGTCTGAAATTACCTCGAACGGAGAAAATTCAGCCGAGCTGGCCTCAACGCTGCTTTCTAAGCCGACGGGCTCATCTTTGATAAGCTCGTCTTCAGTAAGATATTCTTCGATCAGACGATCTGCAATAATCTCTTCTTCAGGACTCTCTGCGACAGAAATCTCTTCTTCAGGAATTCCTTTTTCAGGGCTCTCTTCTTCAGGACTCTCTGCTGCCATCAGATCCGCTGTAGCCAGATCTCCCATGACCTCTAGGGCTGCCAGCTGTTCTTGAAGACGGCTAATATCATCCGAGCTAACCCCTAACAAGTCAGGAGTTACGCTGGGCTCAGCCAACATATCTGAGGCCGCAGCGGTGAAATCGTCGCTAAAATCACCCGTGAAACCGTCAGTCAATTCACCCGTTAAATCATCGCTGGGCAGCTGTAGCTCGGTGGGCAGCCCTTCGGTGCGGTTTAACAGCACCAGAGAGTGGCTGCGCTGCCAGACTGTTAAGGCCTGACGTGCGATCGCACCCATTGCCTCAGGCTGGGCAAAGGTACACTGTCGCAATACCGACTGACACAGCGCCACAAAGGGCTTGAGCTCGGCCATCAGACCAAACTCAGAGAGCCGTCTAGCCATGGCGATCACTGCCTGCCTGAGGTCGTCGCCGCTGAGCTGGATCAGGTCGCGCTCAAGCTCATCCAGGCAGTCTCCGACGCTGGTTGTAAAAATGATCACATCGAGATCTTCGTCCGTCTCCTCTGACAGGAGTCGGGCTTCGTCTTCGGGGGTGAGGTCACCCAGGCGTTGGCGCAGCTGCTCAAAGACAGACTCAACGTGGGTCGCCAACCACGAAGGATCGATTGGCAGCTGATCATAGTGGCGCTGTCGCACCGCTCGCAAACAGTCAACCCCCTGCAACAGCAAGGTTTCTAGATGGGTATCAATCGATAGCTGACGGGCCTGAAGAATCTTAAACGCATCTTCCAGTCTATGAGCGACCTGGCTCAGGGCCGAAAAATCCATCATCCCGGCAGTCCCCTTGACAGAGTGAGCTGCCCGCATGGCGACATTAATCTGGTTTGAACGATCGTCTGCTGTCTTCAGCGTCAGCACAACCGATTCGATTTCCCCAAAATATGTTTCAGCCTCGGCTAAGAAGGTCAGTCTGGCTTGTTGTTCTTTGTCTAGTTCCATTGTTGATGCTTCAAGCCTACGCTTCAATGACCTTAAACTGCTCAACCGATGCCTGCAGCGCTTGAGCCACTTTGGCGGTTTCTTGAATCGCCTGGGCCATCTGCGCCGATGTCTGCGAACGCTGTTCTGACTCTTGGGTCGCTTTTTGAATCAGCTCAGTCACCGCTGCAGAGGCTCTAGTTTGGCCAACCGTCGAGTCTGAAATACCCTGCATCAGCTGGTTAATCTGTTCTGATTTGGCGAGCACCTGCTCTAGCTGCTGCTGGGTGGTTTTGACCAGGTTGCTACTGTCTACCACCTGAGCGGTCCCTGTTTCAATTGCGGTCACCACCTCTTGGGTCTCAGTTTGAATCTCAGCCACAATTTGGGCAATGGTCTTAGTCGCCCCAGCTGATTGGTCTGCCAGCGCTCCGACCTGCTCAGCGACCGCAGAGAATCCCTGGCCCAGCTCTCCGGCACGGGCGGCTTCAACGCTAGCGTTAACCGCCAGCAGGTTAGTTTTGAGGGCAATTTCGTCAATCAAACTAACTGCCTGGGCAATCTTTTGGGCAGATTCCCCCAGCCGTTTGATTTTCTTAGCAGTTTCACCCACCGTTGAGCGCAGTTCGACAATACTCTCGGCGGTTTGCTCCATAGACTGGGTACCCGCTTGCACCGTCTCGTAGGTGTCGTTGGTGAGGGCAGAAGCCTGGTTCGCGTTATTGGCAACCGTCTGAATAGATTGGCCCATCTCTTCAACCGCAGTCATGGTGACCTGCATAGAGCGGGCTTCTTCAACCGCCTGCTCGGCCAGGGTGCGAATTTCTTGCTCGTTGGTCAGCAAAGACTGACTCACCTCGCCCGTAGACTGTTTTACGTTAACAGCGATATCCCGCAGGTTCTCAATGATGGCGTTAAACAGGTCAGCGATAATGCCCACATCTCCGGCAGAAAGTTTTGCCCGCACCGAGAGATCGCCATTGGCAGCATCGCCCACTTCCTCCATCAGCTGAGAAATTTCATTTTCCAGGTTTTCTTTTTGCTTTTGTTGTTCATCGGCGATGGCTTTTTGCTGGCCGAGTAGCGACTGCAGCTGCTCTAAAAGATTATTAAAGCCCTGGCCTAAAACCTGGGTCTCAATGGTGCCCTGTGGATTGGCACGGGTATCTAGCTGCCCGGCGGCCGCTTTTCGAGCAGTCTCGGTTAGGGTCTGTAGCGGCTGAGAAAGATTGCGGGCCAGCACGACTAGCAAACCGGCAGCGGCTGCCCCCAAAATCAACCCGCTCAGGACAAAGATGATCAGCAAGTTGCGACCCGCTGCGTCAAGCTCGACGGTGTCTGCTGATGCGATCGCAACCCACGGGGTGTCGGGTACCGTAGCGATACTATAGTCCTTACCGGCATATTGTAGTACGACGTCTAAAATTTCTCGACTCGATTCGGCTTCCTCTGTTTCTTCTGCCTCTTCGTCTTCGTCTTCGTCTTCGTCTTCTCCCACTTCGATGCGGATTAATTCCTCTACGTTAATCCCCGGAAACTGAGCCTCCAGCTCTTGCTGGAGTGCCTCAAGGTCGTTTTCTGGTTGCCCCACCTGCGAGGTAAGTACTCGGGCGACCTGGACAATGGTGTCGCCCCCGATTACCGCCGTATCATCGGTAATCGCTTCGTCCGTTGTCACGGTTGAGAAGGCCACCCCGTTGCGGGTATCAATGATCTGCACTTGCTGGGTCTCAGCCAGTGAGTTGATCAGAAAGGCAGAAATCTGCTCGTTTAACTCCTCAACAGGTGTCCTGACTCGAATAGTCCCCACCAACTCTTGAGACTCGGGGTCGCGTATCGGCGCTGCGAACGCGGTTGACAGCTCCCCGGTGGCTTCGTCAAATCCGGCGGGTTCAATATATTGACCTACCTGCTGAGCCTGGCTCCACCATTCTTCGTCATTTTGAACAAAGTCAATAGATGGGCTGCTATAGGCGGCGTTGAGCCCACTCGGTTCGGTCAAAAGAATTTGTGCCAACTCTTCTAACTCAGCGACATCTGCCAGATATTGATTGATGGTAGCGTTGGGTTCGATCAGCTTGGTTTGGCTAAACTGCTGGTTGAGCGCCTCAGCGGGTCTGTCAACCAGCCCGTCTTCGATAGCTTTTTCTCCAGCCTCGCGCAGCGTTTCGATCACAGCCGGGTTGATCAAGACGTTACCAGCCGCTTCAAAGCTCTCCTCTACAAAGAAACTGGCGGCTCCAGACGCCAGATATGATCTTTCTTGTAGCTCCAAGGTGGCATTTTTATGTTCCGTGCGGCTAGTGACCACGATCCCTAATCCACTGGCTACGGCCAGCGGCAACAGCGTCACCGGTAGCAGCGTCTGCAGGAGCTGTCTGCTGAGGGGGCGTCCTTTGATTAGACCTGACTGAGAAGATGGGGAACCTTGTCCTGGGGGCAGCCCAGATCCTCTTTTTGGAGTCCGATCTCTTCTTGACGAATATTGCTGAGCAGTCATGATAGTGTTCTAAGCCTCTGTGATAACCGAACAAAAACAAGTGGGTAAATAATGGGTAAGTAGTGGGTAAATGTTTTAATTAGCTACTTAAATTAGCTGGGTGTGAGCGATCGGATCGCCCCAATCGCCTCAGCGCTCAATACGAGAATGGTTTCGTCATCAACCACCACCTGACCGCTCAGATAAGGCTGTAAGTTAGCCTCTACCTCATCGATCGGTGAGACAATCTCTTCTCGTGATAATCGGACAGTGCCCCTGATTTTGGGGACAACTAACCCTAGAAACAGCTGACGACGAGTATCTTGGGTCAAAAAACCGTCGTCAGACATCTGATCAGAGCTGGTCGGCAGTGCTCGAATCACGACCACCTCATACGATTGAGACGGGGCCAGCACAGCTGGCAGCTTCAATAGCTGTGCCAGGTTAACCGCCCAAAAGACCTGACCTTTTGAGCTCATCAGCCCCAATACTGAAGGGGGCATATTAGGAATAGGCGTGACTAACTGGGTTGAGATTAGCAAACTCTCTTCGACCCAGCTCAGCGCCAGGGCAACAGTCAAATCTGGGGCTAACGACAGCCTCAAAAACTTCTCACCGGGTGCTGAGGTGGGTTCAAATAGCTCTGGCAAGAGCTGTTGGAGGCGATCTGCCGGGGCCAGGGCTGGAGCTGAGGATTGAGAGGGGTGCATAGAGGAAGACGGTATGCGCTAATTGCGTGGGCAGAACTAAAGAGTTAAGTCAGAGAGCTAAACTACAAAGTCGCAAATCGCACAGCATCAGAGAGCTGTGCAGCCGTGCAGGGTTTGACCAGGTAGTTAACAATGCCCTGCTTTTTGGCCCAGCTCTGATCTATCTTGCGATCCTTAGTGGTGCAGGCAATGACTGGGATATCCGCCGTATCTGGATCTTTCTTAAGCTGACGGCAGAGCTCTAACCCGCTCAGCTCAGGCATAACCAGGTCAGTAACAATGGCGTCTGGTCGCTCAGCCTTAACTTTTTCGAGGGCCTCTAGGCCATTGACAGCAGTCGTGACTGCATAGCCAGCCTGCTCAAGATAATGACTAATCAACTGCAGCTCAGATTTAACGTCGTCGATCACTAATACTTTTTTGGTCATTGCACACTATGCCTAACTGCGATTACTACCTAAATACGTAATTACACGGGGTAACCATTCAAGCCGGAATATTTGGGTTATGCGGGTTTTATCTTGGTTTCTGGCGGGCTACCGTCAAGATAAGCACCCAAGTTAAGAGTCAAACTTAGCGAGTCTTCGCTAGATACGTGTCTAAAACGGTCATCAGTTTTGACTGAGAAAAGGGTTTTTCTAAATAATCGGTTGCGCCCACCGATTGAGCTTTGGCTTTGTTCAGCGCACTGCTATTGCTGCTGATCATCACGATCGGGGTTTCTTTGAACATAAAACTGCGTCTTAAAATCCGGCAAAGGTTGTGTCCATCGATCCTCGGCATTGAGATATCTAACAAGATGAGATCGGGCTTCATGGCACATATTTTGGAAATAGACGCCATCGGGTCGAGAATAGCTTTGAGCTCAAAACGGGCTGGATCTAAATAGGTCTGAATCTTTTGAAGAACCAGCTGGTTGTCATCGATGCACACAATCAAATATTTAGACTGGGCAAAGGTTGTTGGGCTAAACGGGGTCGGTTGACGGACGAGACTGCTATCGCTGTGAGGATTAGAACTGTGAGGATTAGAACTGTGAGAATTAGAATCGTTCTGGGTAAGCGGTGCCGGGGGAGACAGCGACGACAGCTGTAACGATTTCGTCGATAGCCAGGGGAGCTGGTCAAGGGGAGAGACCGGCGGCCATAGCTTGATCACCCGATGCTGGATGTAAGGATAGAGCAGCTGCGCCAGCTTAAGCTCGTCTTGCTTAACGACTTGGGCCAGCTGACGAATACTCGCCCCCTGCATCAGCCGCACTAACGCCTCTAACATCTGGCGCGGTAAAGCGCCCTGCGGCACCGGTGCATAGAGATGTTCGGGGGTTTCGCAGTAGGGCCTTTGGTGGGGTGAGACAATGCGATCGCACAGGGGATACCAACCTTGCCGTCGTTCTACCAGGCGATGCAGCAGAGAGAGAAAATTGACCCCGCTGGTGGTGGTGGCATACCAGAGGCCATCGGGTAAGGGGAGCTCAGTCACGGTTGCCGACTCTAACCCTAGCAGCGACTCGAGCGCATCTTCAGATAGCCTGACCAAAGTCTTTTCGGCTTGCTCTAAATGAAGTGCTTTATATTGGACCAAAGCCCCTACCACTTTACTCGTCCAGCTGAGGGCGTCTAAGCCCTGCTCGTCGAGGCTGCGTTTGTAGGGGCCCAGCTGAGCCAGTCGCCAATAGGCCGGCAGTGCGGCCTCATAGCCTAAGCCTGCCAGACTGGTTTCTAAGGCCGTCAGATATTGTAAAGAGTGGGCCGCAAATAGCAGCTGCCCACCAACGACATCTAGACACCATTCAACATCTGGCCCAACAATGTGTAATCGAGTAGTTTGGTGAGCATCAGCGAGACGATCAATAACAGAGGTCAACTCAAATGGCTCATGCATAAGGAGCGTCTTTAGTACGGGATTAACGCATGGGGGTGATGCAAGACTACACATCAAGGCTATATATTTAGCCTTGTGCTTAAATCAGAGAGCTGATAAGTATACATACTTAACTTTGAAGCCCTGATAATACATTACGAAGTCTTACCAGATGTATCTGGAAAGAATTAGAGATCTCTGATTCTTCCTGACCGGTTAGGACGTCTAAAGGCAAAATAACTGGCCGAATGCTCAAGTTTCTTAACCAAACTGACCCGGCTACCTTGAGAAAGCCTCGTTAACTTATCCAATCAAAGAGCCATCCCAGGTCGGTTTATTTTAAGAGCGGAAAGTAGGCCGCTTATCTTAAAATAAAGTGCGACTTAAGGAGCTATTTTCGAGAAATCATCAACTTTAGGGTTCGAGGAAATACCTTAGTTTGAATGATCGAAGGCCCTCGTCCGGCTCCCTCTCCCCTTTAGCGGATCCCAATATCAATTTGTGTCAGGCTGCATAATTTCTGATCCACTTTGCGCAGTCACTATTAGAAATAAAGGTAACCCCTGATATTTCTGGCCGGTTCACTCGGCGTACTCCCGATGGATGCAAAGTTAACAGCCCTATTTACAACCCTTCAAAAACCTGGCTTGACAGAGGCCGACTATCAATCTGCCCTCAGTCAGCTGGTCGATGCAGCGTTGCGATCGCGAAAAATCGGTCGGCCTCTCAAAGGGCAGTTTCCAGCGCCCCTCTATAGAAACCTGTACGAGAGCCTTCACAATCAAGTGTTAAAAAACCTAACCCTAGAGCACAATAGCAACGGCGGTTTGGCCCCCCCCGGCCCCCTTTCTTGGGGAGAATGGGCAGAGCGTCAGCAGCTAGCGGCTGCCCGCACCGTACTCACCGATGACTGCCTCAATCAGCTGGCCCTGAGCGCCCAGCAATATCCGGGTGGGGGTGAGCTACGGCAATATGCCCTCTCTGAGCTGATTCAGGCATTGCTAATTGTTAAACAGGCAGACGCGATCGCGACCCATTCCTCAGATATTCTGCACCGCACTCTGAGCTATGTTTGCGACAAAATTGACCAGTTCAACCCCCAAAAAGGCCCGGTGATTGCCTGGGTTAACTATCAGCTTAAGCTCACCCCTAGCCTGATCCGGCAAGAGCAAGCAGACAAAGTCGTTCAAGCTTCTCGACGCAAGCTGTTTAGAACTCGACTGATGCTCAAACGATTGCTCAGAGAAGCCAGCCCAGAGGCACTCAGGGGTTGGATATCTCTCTATTTAAAGGCTCGAGTTGCAAAGCCTGTTTTTCTAGCGGGGCTGATTCCCCTGGTGTATTTCCGCAGACTGGCCCACTTGAATACCCTCGACAGCAGCGCGGTTGACACATTCCTCTTTGATCTGGCGGCCGCCGTCATTCATACCTCGCCTAAAATCTCCTTTGTCGATCCGGCGGCCGCCCCGTTAGAAAATATTAGCCCCGCCAGCAACACCCTCTCCGATGAAATTCGCCAGTACTTAGAAACTGACCCCGATCAAATTTTGAAAAAACACATCCAGGGGTGTCACCGTGCCACCTTTCAGACCATTGCCCTGGCCCGCCTCGACGGGCAGCGCTGGGGCGATCTCGCCGATCAGTTCGGCGTAGCCGTCCCCACCCTCAGTAGCTTTTACGAACGCTACCTCAAACAGATCGCCCCCCAAATTAAACAGTACGTCCAACTCTAGAGACCCAATATATCGGGTCTCTGCAAACCCCCTATCCCATAACCGCCATGCCGTCATCAACCCACCCCGTCACTAACGTCACCATCGCCCTTCCTGACCAGGCTCATCAACGCGCCGATCGCTTTTGCCAGCAGCAGTCCGATCTTAAAAAGGCGGAACAAATTTATTTCAATACCTTGACCGTCTGGGGAGTGCATCACTATCTAGAGACCCATGGTTGGGATGCCCATTTTGGCGACAGTGAAGATCCGGTTTTTCAAACCTGTCTCAACGTCGCCGATCTGAGCATTCCCTCCCTGGGCAGGCTAGAGTGCAGGCCCGTCTTGCCCGGTGAGCAACAGGCTCTGGTGCCCGCTGAAACCTGGCACAACAGAATTGGCTATGTGGTCGCCCAGCTAGATGAGGCCCTGGAAACCTTAACCCTGCTGGGCTTTGTCAAACGCGTAACCGCCGAAGCCCTGGCCTTTAGCCAGCTGCGCTCACCCCATGAGCTGCTGCCCTATCTGCAACAGCTCAAACGCGAAACCCAACCAGCCCCCATCGACTGGAGCACCGAAGCCACCCGGCTGGGTGACTGGTTTCAAGATCAAATTGAGGCCGTCTGGCAGACCCTGGAGTCGTTGACCCTGCCCAGAGTGCCCGCCTATCGCAGTGCGCCCGAGGTGGCCTCTACCGCCCCAGACCCGTCCACTTCGATCGATACGCTTCCGCTGCGTATTAGCCGGGGCAAACTCCTCGACCTGCAGCCTGCGGCAGACCCCGTCGCCCTGATTGTCGAAGCCGCCCCGCTGTCTGAAACCTCTGATATGATGATCGCCGTCAAAATTTGCCCAGCCGGGGAACAGGCCTATCTGCCCGAAACCCTGGAACTGATTATTCGCGACCAGGCTGGGCAAGCCGTGATTACGGCGCTGGCCTGTGGCACCGGCATGATTACCGCAGAGTTTAGCGGCACGCCAGACGAGCGGTTTAGTGCCGAGGTCTCTATCGACGATCGCCGGGTTGCTGAATATTTCGTAATTTGAGTGTAATTTGAGGAGATTTACCGTGTTTTCCCATCCTCAGCGGGTCACCCTACGTCTCGACGGCGACCTTGACCAGCAAGGCTTTCGAGTGACTTTAGATATTCTCCACTCGGGGGCCACCTTGCCTGAATCTAAAACCGGTCAGCTGCCCCCTAACCCAGCGCTAGCCGAGGCCCTGGATCGATGGCAGCAAACCTATCGAACCCTGGCCAACAACCCCCGACTAACCCCCCATCGAGTTAGATTAGGCGGTTCCCTAAAAGCCTGTCAGCAGTCGGGGGCGGCGGTGACCCAGCAGCTGCAAGCCTGGCTCAAATCAGTCTCGTTTCGAGATGTTGACCTGCATCTGAGAGAATCCCTGACCCCTCAGGATGCCATTCAAGTAATTGTTCAAACCCAGGATTCGCGACTCAGTTCGCTGCCCTGGCACCAGTGGGATTTTATCGATCGCTACAGCCAGGCGGAGATTGTGTTTGGAGGGCTCGATTCACGACGGGTTGCGGCGGCTCTCGCCTCGCCCAAACGCAAAGTGCAAATTTTAGCCATCTTAGGGAACAGTCAAGGCATTGAGGTTGAAAAAGATCGCCAATTTCTAGAAAATCTAAGCGGCGCAGCGGTTAAGTTTTTGGTTGAGCCGCGACGTCAGGAGATCAGCCAAGCCCTGTGGGAACACCCCTGGGATATTCTGTTTTTTGCCGGGCATAGTCTTGCCGGGCAAGGTATTATCTCAGACGGGCAAGATATTATCTCAGACGGGCAAGGACAGCTGCAGATTAACCCCGATGAGTTTCTTTCCCTTGAAGATCTTAAATATGGGCTGAGAACCGCGATCTCAAAAGGACTACAGCTGGCCATCTTTAACTCCTGTGATGGCTTAGGGCTGGCCCAGGCGCTGAGCGATTTGCATATCCCCCAGGTGATTGTCATGCGTCAGCCGGTGCCTGACCCGGTGGCCCAAACCTTTTTGAAAACCTTTTTGCAAGCATTTGCTGCGGGTAACCCTCTACACGTGGCCGTCCGAGCAGCCCGAGAACAGCTAGAAGCCCTGGAAGATAGATTCCCCTACGCCAGCTGGCTGCCAGTATTGTTCCAAAGCTCAGCGGCCCCGCCCCCCACCTGGCAAACCCTGCGCCAGGGAAGGGTTTCAAATGCGATCGCGCCTGCCCCCCGGTTTGCACCCCGTACCCCCACCGCACGCAGGGCGCTCCTCAAAGGCACTGCCGTAGCCGGGCTGGTGATTGTGGCTCGACTGGCGGGGCTGTTGCAACCGTTAGAGCTGGGGGCCTATAACGCCCTCTCGCGGCTTCGCCCGCCCGCCCGCTGGGACGATCGGATTTTGCTGGTGACCGTGACCGAAGCCGACGTCAACGCTCAGCCCGCCAACGACCTGCGGGGAGCCTCCTTGAGCGATGCCACCCTGGAAGCATTGCTGACCCAGCTAAAGGCCTATGAGCCACGTGCGATCGCGCTAGACCTGTATCGCAATTATGCCGTTGACCCCGCCCATCGCGATCTGGCCCGTATGTTGCAGTCTGACGCTATACAGTCTGACGCTATACAGTCTGACGCTATACAGTCTGACCCGATCATTGCCACCTGCAAATACAGCAGTATCGCCGACGACCCTGGCATTGGGCCACCCCCTGAGATATCACCAGAGCGCGTCCCTTCGGTGGTGGGCTTTAGCGATGTCCCCATTGATGCCGACGACACCATCCGACGATATTCATTAAGTCAGGAGACTACGGGCTTGTCAACAATGTTCACCACAACATTGGTACCCACGTAGCCCACCATATTTTCTTAAATATGCCTCACTACCACCTAAAGGACGCAACCGAGGCGATCAAACCTATCCTAGGAGACTACTATCGACAGACCCGAGAACCGGTCTGGAAGAGTCTCTGGCGGTCGGCCAAAGAGTGCATTTTTGTACCTAACGAAGGTCAAAAAGTCTATTACCAGCCCCGACGCTAGGTTATGAAGATATTTAGGGTAGGGGCTAGCTGCCTCGCCCTAACCCAGCTGGCGCATACCTGCCGAGCGGAAAATTTTTAACGAACAACCAATAGGCCCTTGGAAAACAATGTTTTCCAAGGGCCTGTTTTATATATAATTTCACCCCGCTGGTGAAGCTAGGAATAAGGGCTTAGTGCCCCGCCTAATGTGCCTCTGGGGTAGACAGAATACCGGTTACGGCATTCTGACCTATGCTTTCGCCTATAGTGCTTTCGCCTATGGCCAGATTGTCTCCGGACGATCGACGCGTGGCGGAGCGCTTCGAGCTCTACGTAGGAAAAGTGGAACTCGCGAACG
>JBCBZL010000220.1:0-8456 GCA_039815385.1 Cyanobacteria bacterium P01_A01_bin.114 | reverse complement strand
CGGGTTGCAGCAGGCCGAGGGCGGCACCATCCGCATCTTTGGGAATACGCTACAGTCAGAGGGCAAGTTTCACACCCACGTGCGTCAACTCCGCAGTCAGGTGGGTTTTATTTTCCAGCAGTTTAATCTGGTCAACCGTTTAACGGCCCTGGAGAATGTGTTGGTGGGCAACCTTGCCAATGTCTCTCTGACCCGCTCTCTGTTTAGAGTGTTTTCCAGAGAAGAGAAGCTTAAGGCTCTGTCTGCCCTAGAACGGGTCGGGATTCTTGAACAAGCCTACAAGCGAGCATCAACGCTTTCGGGTGGGCAGCAACAGCGGGTTGCGATCGCACGCTGCCTGATGCAGGGGGCCAAAATCATTCTGGCTGATGAGCCCATTGCCTCTCTAGACCCTGAGTCAGCCCGCAAAGTGATGGAATTGCTGACCAACCTTAATAAAGAACAGGGCATCACCGTGATCGCCTCCCTTCACCAGGTTCAGGTGGTTCAGCACTACTTCAAGCGCTCTGTCGCGCTGAAGGACGGTGAAGTTTGTTTTGACGGTCATACGGCTGACCTGGATGAAGCACGTCTTGCTCGCATCTATGGTTCAGCCGCCGAAGAGTTGGTTCTGAGCGGCCACAGCGAAGTCTTAACAAGCTAGGCCCGACCCCAACACCCTCCCGCACGCAAAGCACAAAACGCAATCAAAGGAACGCAATTATGTCTGTTACCCCATGGCGTCGTTTAACTTCACTACTCGCGGTCTCCACCCTCACCCTGGGCACCCTGGGTGCCTGTAGCGGGGCTCAGTCTCCTAGCGAGACAGCCGACGCGGAGGCTGCTAACACAGCCGAGACTACCGAAGGGGGTGCTTGCGCCCCAGAGATCGAGGAGATTGAGTTTGGTATTCTCTCCACCGAATCTCAAGACAACCTCAAGCCCGTGTGGGAACCGCTCTTAGCAGACATGTCTGAAGCCGTGGGACGGCCCGTTAAAGGGTTTTATGCCACTGACTATGCGGGCGTCATTGAGGGCATGGGCGCGGGCAAAGTACAAATCGCCTGGTACGGCGGTAAGTCTTACATTGAGGCAGCTGAGCGCTCTGATGCAGAAGCCTTTGCCCAGACTGTTGCATTGGATGGCACCAAAGGGTATTACTCTCACTTGATTACGAACACAGAGAACCCGATTGTTAGCGAGATTGATTTAGAAAACGGCAACGGAGACGAGTATACCGTCGAAAACGCGGGCGACCTCACCTTTGCCTTTAACGACCCCAACTCCACCTCGGGCTTCTTGGTGCCTAGCTACTACGTCTTTGCCCAGCAAGGCGCTAACCCAGATCAGATTTTCAGCGAGCTGATCTATGCGGGCAGCCACGAAGCCACCGCTTTGGCCGTGGCTGAAAACCAGGTCGATGTGGCCACCAACAACAGTGAGAATCTGGATCGACTGAAGGAGACTGCCCCCGAAGCCCTTGAAAAGATTCAGATTATTTGGACTTCACCCGTTATCCCCAGCGACCCGCTTGCCTATCGCAGCGATCTACCCGACTGTCTCAAAACGTCGATCCAAGACTTCTTTTTTAACTACGATAACGAAGAGGTGCTCACCGGGCTCCAGTGGACTAAGCTAGACCCCGCCGGGGACGAAGATTGGAACACCATCCGCGAGCTCCAGATTGCAAAAGACATCTTAGAAGTACAAAACGATGCTAACCTCAGCGAGGCTGATAAGCAACAACAGCTCGACGAGTTAAATCAAAAGCTTGAAGCTGTTAAGAGCTAGTCACATTTCAACTCACCTGCTAGATGTGGCACAGGAGGCCAAACGGCTTTCTGTGCTTTTTTTGGCCTGTTTTCTCATACAAAATCTTGCCTGGCGATATTCGATACCGGAGGGCATGAAATTTTCGCCCCTGACAGGCTCTTATTTTGAATCGGGGGTACGGCATTCGGATCGGGTATTGCGCCTGTTTGTTTAATCACCATTTGTTTTAATAGATCATGTCTAAGCCCGCACATACTCATGCAACCGAGCGCGTCATATCGCCTCAGGTGCTAGCCACCCTGTCTCAGGAAAAAAAGCGGATTACACCGCTGCGCATTGTTTGGGGGGTGGTTGCGATCGCAGTTCTGATCTATGCCGGGCAAAAAAGCGACCTCAGCTTTGTAGAGCTATTTGAGGGCAGCGGCAACATGGTCGAATACATCAGCCGCTACTTTCCGCCCGATTTTACCGACTGGCGCTTTTACCTCTCCGATATTCTCGAAACCATCGGCATGGGGGTTTGGGGCACTCTAATGGCCGCCATTGTCGCCGTGCCCCTATCAATTATCGCAGCTGAAAATGTGGCCCCCATTTGGCTCGTCTTTATCGTCCGCCGGTTTATGGACGCCATGCGCGCCATCAATGAAATCGTCTTTGCCCTAATTTTTGTCGTCGCCGTTGGGCTGGGGCCTTTCTCAGGCGTCCTTGCCCTGTTTGTCCACACTGCAGGCACCCTGGGCAAGCTTTTTTCCGAAGCCATTGAGGCCATCGAACCCGGCCCCGTTGAAGGGATTCGCGCCACCGGAGCCTCTAAGGTTCAAGAAATTATCTTCGGCGTGATTCCCCAGGTGATTCCCCTGTGGACCTCCTTTACGCTCTATCGCTTTGAAGCAAACGTGCGCTCTGCCTCTGTCCTCGGTATTGTGGGCGCGGGCGGCATTGGTGTTTCACTTTACCAAAGCTTTCGATCTTTCAAATACGGCAAAGTCTGCGCCATTCTGATTATTCTGATAACAGCGGTGGCGATTATTGACACGGTTTCGGCCAAGATTCGCCAGCGGTTAATTTAGACGGTTGCCCATGATTTCTATTCTGCCTTTTTTACTTCTCGGCGTTACCATCGGTTCGATCAGCGGCCTGATCGGCATCGGCGGCGGCGCGCTCATTACCCCAGCCCTGGTCTATTTGTTTGGCTTTTCTCAACACCAGGCCCAAGGCACAACGCTGGCGCTATTGGTGCCCCCCATTGGTCTCTTTGCCGCCTGGACCTACTATTCAGAGGGCTACGTGGATATCCGCGCCGCCGTTTTAATTTGCCTAGGGTTTGTGATCGGCAGTATCGTCAGCTCCCAATTCGCCGTTGATATCCCCGAACTCATCTTAAAACGAACCTTTGGCGCATCATTGCTGGTTGTCTCTTTGAAGATGATTTTCTCCAAGTAAGAAATCATTTTGCCACCTTACCCCTTCCTATCTCCTACCCTACCGTGTATATAGATCTAGAAGACTATGCCGAAAAGTAGCTCTGTGTCTCTGTCCTGCCCTCTCCCTAAATCCCTCTCCCAGCTCTGGGAGAGGGACTTTGAGCGGAGCGAGCTTTTCTACGGGGAAAGAACCCTTGAGTGGGCGAAAGCCTTTTTTCGCAAGGGTTTTCACCCCTTCTCCCAAAACCTGGGAGAAGGGGTTGGGGGATGTAGACGCCAAAGCGGCTTCTCGCAGAGTAGGCCTCAGGATGTGGCTAAACTCTCCAACTTGTATATACACGGTAGATCTCCTGCCTCCTACCTCCTATCCCCTGTCTTCTGTCTCCTGTCTCCTGTCTTCCCACCCAAATACATCCCATCCAATCGGAAACTACTCAATGCCCCCCCTCACCCGTCCCAAAGCCATCATCTTCGATATGGATGGCCTCATGCTCGATAGCGAATCGATCTATCATCTCGCCTGGCAGCAGGCCGTGACCAGTTTGGGCTACGAATTTGACAGTCAGCTCTACCTATCCCTGGTCGGCCACAGCAATGTTGAGGCAGAGCAGCTAATGGGGCAATTTTTCGGAGACACCTTCCCCTTCCAAACGTTTCGCACCGCCTGGACCGCATACTGGCATGAACACGTACAAAACCACAGCATCCCAGTCAAGTCTGGGCTCTTGGAACTACTAGACTTACTTGAGAGCTACCCTATCCCCAAAGCAGTCGGCACCTCCAGCAACCTTCAAGAAGCCGAAATCAGCCTCAAAGGGGCCAACCTCTGGCATCGATTTGCCCATGTCGTGACGGTTGACCAGGTCGCTGCGGGCAAACCCGCCCCCGATATTTTTCTTCGTGCTGTGCAAAAGCTCGGGGTGCCCCCCGGCGACTGTCTGGTATTAGAAGACTCCAATGCCGGGGTCAAAGCCGCCTCAACGGCTGGCATCCCCGTAATTATGGTGCCAGATTTGCAGCCGCCCTCTCCAGAAGCTCAGCGGCAGGTTTGTGCGATCGCAACCTCCCTGCACAAGGTGTGTGACTTTCTCAAACCCGCTCTATCAGGTTCTGATACCAAATCCGAATGAAGCACCCCGATTGAAAATTGGAGGCTGTTAGAGGCGTAAACCTTTACGCCCTTCGGTATCGGGTATAGCTAGACAGGATTTCGTATGAGTCAGCAGAAACAAAAGCAGGCGCTTAGGCACCCAAAAGAAGCGCAAAAACCCACCTGCCTTAGATCAATAAAAAAGTCAGGAGTCAGGAGATTTTCTCCCATCTCCTGACTCCTATCTCCTGATTTCTATCTCCTATTCTCTAAACCTAAAAACTAATCGACTGAGTGATGTCGTCCAAGCTGCTCATCGTGTCATCTGTCCCAGATAGAATGAACCCTAGCGCGTAGCCTTTATCGACGGTGGCCAGATAGGACTGCTTGATTTCAATGCCCGCCGTGCTGAGAGTAAAGTCAGCTCGGTGAAACTTACGCCCGCCGATTTCGACTTCATAGGGCTCACCCTCTGCCGCGTAGGGCAGATCGGTTTGCAAAAGTAAGTTGCTCACATTCTCCAAATACTCAGACCCCGACTTAATCCCCGGTAGATGGGAAACTTTCTCCGCCATGACCACCAGGTTGGGGTTAAAGTCAGTGGTGGGAGCTCCCACTGGCTGCTCTGAAATCATTAGCAGCTGATACGTATCTTTCTCAGCGGCTTCGATAGATGATTTGAGCGCTTCATCGTCGCCCGCGAGCATCTCTGCACCCGTATCTTGCAGCCCATCTGTGGTTTCTTGCGACGCAATTGTCCAAGCGTCTGGAAACGCCATCGTGAATCCGAAAAATTCGTTGCTATACTTTCCAGCTTCAACTTCGGCTGCATCGGGGCTACCTGCCGCCGCTGCATCAGAGCCCGCTTCAGCCTCAGCCTCAGGCGTGACTTCCACAGACGCATCGCCGTCTACAGCAGGGTCAACCACCGCCTGTTCTGATTTGCCACAGGCAGATAGGGTTACAGTGGCAGCGACAGCTAGGACAGCAAGTGAGCGTAGGCGTAGTAATGTCATAAAAAGTTCTCCTTGAGTGTATTCAAACAGGGGCTTACTTGCGCCCAGGTTTCTTGAGAGGGTTACGAGCTAGCTACAGCAACATCAAAATATATTCCGGACTTCAGATAGACCCTGGTCACCAAACTGCCTGTAGATTCTAAGCACAAACCGTATCCAGGTTGAAAACTTAAGTTTTTCCCGTAAAGCAAACGACAGGTCTGGATATGGCAGTGGTTTAGATATATTTCCGGACAAATCAATCAGTATCAGGAACGCTGGCGAAGCAACCCAATCTGACTGCTCAACCTTAGTTGATTTATTCCCAAAGTTGAGCGTCACCCAAAGCGTCATCAAAAACTCAAAAGGTTAGCTACGCTCGCATTCGTTTTACTGATGCCCCATCCCTCGGATGCTGTTGCATTAACGTTTGAACCTGCTCTGCATGGTACGAACTGCGGGTCAGCGGAGATGAGACAACTTGCAAGAACCCCATTGCTTCGCCCGCTTCGCGCCAGGCATCAAATTGCTCAGGGGTGACAAATGTATCGACGCCCAGGTGTTTTTGGGTGGGTTGCAGGTATTGACCAATGGTGAGAATGTCGCAGTCAACGGCACGCAAGTCGGCCATTACCTGACGGACCTCGGCGTCGGTCTCACCCAGACCTGCCATGAGGCCTGACTTGGTATACACCCAGGGGGCCATCTCTCGGGTGCGGCGCAACAACTCCAGGCTGCGCAGGTAGTCGCCCTGGGGGCGCGTGCGACGATACAGGCGAGGCACCGTTTCAGTATTGTGGTTGAGTACCTCAGGCTCAGCTGACAAAAGGGTTGCTAGAGCCTCCCAATTGCCACACAGGTCAGGGATTAGGAGTTCGATGGTGGTTTGGGGAGAAAGCTTGCGAGTTTCTTCGATGCAGCGGACAAACTGACTGGCACCGCCGTCGGGCAGGTCGTCGCGGTTGACTGAGGTGATCACCACGTGGTTAAGCCGCATCCGGCGAACGGCCTCAGCCAGGCGCAAGGGCTCTGTGGGGTCGAGGGGCTGGGGCTTTTTCTCGAAATCGATGTCGCAGTAGGGGCAGGCACGGGTACAGGCTGGCCCCATGATCAAAAAAGTGGCAGTTCCGGCGTTGAAGCATTCACCAATGTTGGGGCACGAGGCTTCTTCGCAGACGGTATTGAGGTTAAGGTCTTGGAGGATGCTTTTGACCGCACCGACCCGTTCCCACTGGGGGGCTTTGACTCTAAGCCAATCTGGTTTGACGACCACGCTTTTTTTCCTGCTATGTGTCAGGCCCTATCTTAGCAATTTTCAGCTTAACCCTTTGCCCTACCCCTTTCTAAACAGACGCCACTTGACCGCCAGATGGTGGGTTTAGTGTGCTCGGTAATCTCGAAAGACACTGGCAACCCGTAACCCACCCTACGCAACCACCCGCTAACCCCCTTCGCCTTTCGCCCTTACCCCTTCGCCCTTTCCCACCCCCGTACAGGCGTTGCATGCAACGCTCCTACCCTTCGCCTTTCCCCACCATCCCCAAAAGGCAGGTTATTAGGGTGGGGGTGATCTCGGTGAGGTCGGTTACTGTTGCGAACTTGGCTGCTTGGGGGCCGATGACCATCAGCGGCACTGGATTGAGGGTATGTCGCTTGGTGGAGAGGTCTTCAACATTGCCATGGTCGCTGGTGATGATCAGGGTGACGTCTGGGGGCAGGTGTTCGATGGTGCTTTGGATGCAGTGGTCAATGTGCTGAAGATCGGCGACGGCTTTTTGATAGTCTTGGGCGTGGCCCGAAAAGTCGGTGAGGTAGCATTCAAACAGGGTGAGCGTATGAGTTTTTGCCAGATGGGCGAGGCGCTCTCCGGCAGTGGCGGCTGAGATCGGGGGATGATGAATGCCTCTAGAGTGGGCAATCTCGCCAGTAATGTCCCAAAAGACGGCTGCACCGCGTTCGTACTCGTACTGCATGCGAAAGGGCAGCCCGGCGGTGAGGTTTAGCAGCGTGCAGACGGAGTAGCGCAGTCGTCGTCGGGCAATGGCTTCAAAATAGGCGGGGGAGTAGAGGTTGGCCAGGGTGGCCGTGCCGCCGATGGCCAAGACTTGTTTGAATACACCGCTGGCGTCGATCAGGGTGCGCAAAGAGCCGTTGGCAAAGCCGGTTTGGTGACGACCTAAGAACTGGGGGGCGTTGCGGCCAGTGTAGATCGTGGTTTGGCCAGTGGCGCTTTGGGGCAGCCCTGCAATCTGGAGGGTGGCGTCGATGGGTTTGAGCAGCAGCTTATCGGTTTGACGGTGTGCCCCGGCTAAGAGTGACTGCCCAAGGAAGGAGCGTAAAAATGGGGTGGCGCTGGGGTTAGAGAGGGGGTTATGGGGGCCAGCAGTACCCAGACCCACACCGTCTAGAAAAAACAAAAGAAATTTTGGAAAGGCTGGCTGCATTAGAATTCAAAGGCCAGCTTTGGCTAGCTCGTCATGGAGCGCGCGCAGGGTTTTGTTTTGCGATCGCACCTCGCCAATATACCGCGACCAGTCTTTCACTGTCTGGTGCTAAGTGATAATCTGCCGAATCTGGAGCAGGTGCTTAGACGCTTTTCTTGAAGGGATGAGAGGGTTTGAAAACTATCGGGCGCGTGGATATAGGTGAGCAGCAGCGCCACCTGATGTTTGCATAGCCCACCCCAGTCATAGGGACAGGTACATTTTGACTGGGAGATATCGTGGTTGGCCAGAGTAACCTGGATGCGATAGCGCTGGCTGCCCCAGCAGTCTGCCGACAGTTTGTCGCCCTGTCGGATGGGGTTCTCAATGGCTTCCCCCTGATAGTAGCTTTTGCCACGATCAAAACTTTGGGGGGTTGTAAGCCTCTTTAAATCAGCTTCGGTGAAAGCAGGTAAGCTATTTTTAGTTGACATCTGCTTGAGGGCTATTAGCTTGATGTTTATAGATTATGGTAATCGGAGGCTACATCAGCGCCTGATATCATCTGCCTAAACCACACCATAAACTACAGAATTTATGGCCCGAAACTATGGCTCGAACTCGACTGGGTAAGCAAAAACCGCTTTACAAGTTTTTTTTGAACCCCTACCAGGACGCGCGATTTACGCGCTGCCCTAAAAGGATTGCCGAATATAAGCCCCCGGTTGAGGAGGGCGAAAGGCGAAGGGTGAAGGGCGAAAGGGGAAAGGGG
>JBCBZL010000415.1:0-3010 GCA_039815385.1 Cyanobacteria bacterium P01_A01_bin.114 | reverse complement strand
GCAAAATGCAGGTCATCGGTGCCATTATGCACAAGCTAATTCGCTTTGTGTTTGGGGTGCTTCATTCCGGCAAGCCGTTTGACCTTGAGATCGCCATGGCCGTTCATCCTTGACAGAGAGTTTCTGGCACAGTATCTACCCTTCGCCTTTCCCCCCCTCCCCGAAACCGCAATTGTAAAGCCCTGTAAAGCCCTGTAAAACTGTATTACTTCCCACAAAAAACTTCTAGAATAAACGTTCTAATAGACGCTAGTAGAATCTACCAAAAGAGACGCGCTATGGGTTTGATGTCGGGTGGTGGGCTGTCTGGACAGGCTGGTCGGTGGGGTACCCTGACCTGCGACCAAGGAGAGCTGGATATGCTCTCGCTGCGATGTGTTATTTGTGGCAGCTTTCACTCAACCGAAGACCACTGGCGGCTGATGGCAGAGATGCCGCAAAACCCGGCTGAGATGATCGACGATCTGGTCAAGATGCGTCTATATCAGCCCGCTGCCGTTGAGATGGCCGATGCGATCTCTCAGGCAGAAGTGCGCACGGCTTTGTTTGTGAGTATGGCCGCTCACGGTAGCCCGAAGCGAGAGAAGCTGATACGGGACTTGATTAAACTGGCAGGCGGTCTTGACCAGGCGTTTAGTGCTGCTTTTGGGCCAAAAGCGGGTGAGTTTTTTAGCGATGCTAAGCGCATCAGTCAGGTCACTCGGCGTAAGTTTTTGCAGAATGTGGCAGTGGGTGCGGCCCTGGTGAGCCTGGCTAACTGCGGCCCTGCTTCTGAGGTCTCAGAGTCGCCGGAGGTGGATGCAGACGCTGGTGCTGAGGCACCCGCAGGGCTTGAGAAAACCGATCTGAAGGTGGCGTTTTTGCCGATTACCTGTGCGTCGCCCATCATTATGTCAAAGCCGCTGGGCTTTTATGAAAAGCACGGGCTCAATGTTGAGCTGATGAAGTATTCGAGCTGGTCTGTGGTGAGAGACGCTGCGATCGCAGGCGAGCTTGACGCCTACCACATGCTGGCCCCCATGCCCATTGCCATGTCCCTCGGCTTGGGCTCCACTCCCTTTTCGGTAAAGCTGGCCAGTATTGAGAACAACAACGGCCAGGGCATCGCCGTTGCCAAAAAGCATCTGGGCAATGTGAATGGCCCCGCTGACTTTAAGGGCATGACCATTGGTATTCCCTACGACTACTCTAACCACAACCTGCTGCTGCGGTACTATCTGGCGACGGGTGGGTTAGACCCCGACACCGATGTGAAGCTGCTGGTGCTGCCGCCGCCGGATGCGATCGCAAAAATGTCCACCGGTCAGATTGATGCTTTCATCCTGCCCGACAACTTTACCCAGCGCGTGGTTAAAGACGACATTGGCTTTATCCACCTGCTCACCAAAGACCTGTGGGCCGGTCATCCCTGCTGCGCCTTTGTCGCCGCCGAAAATTGGATGGATGAGAACCCCAATACCTTCCGGGCGCTCAACAAAGCCATCATCGACGGAGCCACCTACGCCAACGCCCCCGCTAATCGGAAAGAAGTGGCAGCTGCGATCGCTCCCCGTGAATATCTCAACCAGCCCCTGGATGTGCTTGAAGCGGTCATGACCGGCCAGTTTGAAGACGGCCAGGGCAACACCTTTGACATTCCCGATCGGATCAACTTTGATCCCTATCCCTGGAAAAGCTTCGCCAGCTGGATCTCAACCCAGCTGGTTCGTTGGGACTACATGCCTGCCGACCAGGCCAACTATGACGAAATCGGTGAGCAAATTTTCTTGACCGATCTCGCCCGCGAGCTGGCCGAAGAGCTTGGGGTCGAAGCGCCGACCGAAATCTCTCGGGTCGAAACGATGAAATTTGGCGACTTTGACCCCAGCCAGGCAGAAGACTATTTGAAGAATCAGGTTGAAGAGTTTGGGGTTTAAGGAACTCAGGGGGCCGTTGTGGGTGATTTGTGACTTGTGCAAAAACGCCCATTACCCATCACCCATTATCCATCACCTGCCCTGTAGCGCTCTGAAGTGCCTGGTCAAGCCAAGCCTCATACCAATCTAAGAAATGTGCGGATTCATCCAAACAGGGCATTTCAGCAAAACCAGGCTCGTGCAGCCAGTGGACGATCCGCCCCTTTAAAGGGCCATGCAACCCTAGTGAGCAGGCTGCGCCGCAAAAGTCGCATCCCAGCGGAAGCATCCCGAAGGTGGGGGACCAAAGTTCCTGATCGTATAGCGCTTCCCAATCTTTTCCGACAGTTTGCACAAGCCATTGATGCCATCGCTCTACTTGTTCATTTTTGGAGTTTGCGGTAACAATTTCCTGAGCAATGTCTACGGATATTGAACAAGGTTTAGCATAATTAAGCGCTGACTGAGCGGCTGATGGCTCCATCGATTCAATATCCAGCTTGAGAAGCTCATATCCATGAACTTCTCCACCGCCGTTCCCAATTTGTTCTAAAAATGTTCTATATTCTACAGGAAGAAAAAGCTTAAATTTTTCTTCCCATGCATCAAGTTGGCTGGCCCTTAGAGGGGGGCTGAAATTGAAAGCAGCCCTATTGGGCTGTATCGAGGCCCAAAATTCACCATAATTTTGATTTTCAAGCTCGTGACTCTGCCTGAGCCTGGCGACCTTTAGTTTAATATTTTCGATTTGCTGGGTTAACGACCCATTTGGCTCCCATGACCAATCATGCTGACACTTGGGGCACAGCAATTTGAGCTTGCCGCGATCAGTTGGCAATCTTAATTTTTGAGAGCAGCTAGGACAGCTCAGAACCTGGTGTCTATTCAAATCTCATCCTTCGCTCATTAATGGCAACCTTACCCTAAACACTGTACCCACCCCCGCTTCACTCTCCACTTCAATCTCTCCTCGCTGAAATTCAACAAACTGCTTTACAATACTCAACCCCAGCCCCGTTCCCGGAATATTGCTCACGTTTTTGCCCCGATGAAACGGTTACACAACATCGTGACCAATGTGGGCCAAACAGGCTCCGGTCACCAGGCCCACATAG
>JBCBZL010000216.1:0-8586 GCA_039815385.1 Cyanobacteria bacterium P01_A01_bin.114 | reverse complement strand
CTGGAGCAAATCCAAATTAATCTAGGTACAGCCGCCCAGTCTCGAGATGTGCAGCGCTATCAGCTGATCAACCCTGAAGCGATTTTTTTGCCCAACAATCGTTTACAGCTGAGCTTTGACCTGGCCGATCGGGCATCCCTGTCGAATCGGGATGAAGCGGTTACAGAGTCTGCCGGTCTGGCCCCCGCCGATCTAGAATCCTCTCGTTCGGACCCGCTTAATCCAGAAACCACTGAGCCGTTTAGCCTCAGGATTGTTGCTGAGACAGGTTTTACTATTGAGGGCGGCCATCGTCTGGTGCTGGTTGAGCCGCAGGTCTCTGTTAACGGCACTGAAGCCCCGCCTCAGCTGCTCGAAACCTTTACTGAAAATTTGGGCGATCGCCTCAGCCTCCGCCAGCTTGAAGATGAAGGTGTGACACTCCGCATTCTTGACGCTAGCTTGGAACCAGATGACTTAGATGTGTCTCTCTGGGTGCAGGTCGATCCGAGTTTTACCAGGTAACTCTGTTTTACCAGGCAGCTCTGTTTTACCAGGTAGCTCTATCAGGCTGACGGAACCTTAGTTTTGTGAATCGTCTGAAACGAAAACGTGCCCTCTTCGCGCACCTGGCTAAAGGCTCGAAAGTGCTTGGCCTGCTCCTCAATGCGGGTGGCGATGCGATCGCACACCAGGCTACAGAGTTGAAAACTCAGATCGTCGGATACCCGATAGTAGGCAGAGGTCCCTTCGGTACGCCGGGTCAAAATCCTGGCCTGTAGCATTACTTTGAGATGCTTTGAAACATTGGCTTGACTGGTTTCAGTGGCTTCGACTAGATCTTGGACACACTTCTCATTAGAACCGAGCAGATTTAGAAGCTTGAGGCGCATCGGTTCACTTAAGACCGCAAAGTAGTCAGCCACCTGTTGAACCACCTCTGTGGACACCGGTGCAGATACAGGCTCCATTCGCTTACTCCAAACAACACACACGTTTACAGAGAAGGTTCGTAGAGAACGATCCCCGCTATCCTAACAATCTACCTACACATGACAATACAGCGATGTAATATTTGAACCAAGCTTCATATATATGACGCTTATTACATTAAATATACGTCGAATACGGGATCTAGGCAGGCGAAAACCCTTGGGATTCAATGATCCCCTCCGCTGCATGCGTAATGTTTCTTAATTTGTCTAACAAATCGGGGGTCGGTGTTTTCCACAGGTTGCGCTGGTGAGCTTCGAGCAGTCGCTCTGCTATGTCACGTAGAGCCCAGGGGTTGGCTTGTTCGATAAACGTGCTGACGGCTGGATCTAGCACATAGGCCTCGGCCACCCCTTGGTACATATAGTCTGACACGCAGCCGGTGGTGGCATCGTAAGCAAATAGATAGTCCACCGTTGCAGACATCTCAAAAGCCCCTTTGTAGCCGTGGCGCATCACCCCAGCGATCCATTTAGGATTAATCACTCGCGAGCGATAAACCCGAGCTATCTCAGCCTCAAGTGTCCGTACTTTAGGGTGTTCGGCCACTGCGTGGTCACCAAAGTAAGTCTGGGGCTGTTTGCCAGAGAGCGCCTTGACGGCAGCGGTGAGCCCCCCTTGAAATTGGTAATAGTCATCGGAGTCAAGCAGGTCGTGCTCGCGATTGTCTTGGTTATGCAGCACGACCTGCATCTGGGCCAGCCGCTGCTGAAAGGCTTCTGGGGCTGAGCGACCTTGCCCTGCACGGGTATAGGCATAGCTGCTCCAGTTGATGTAGGCGCGAGCCAGATCTTCGTCTGTGGTCCAGTTTTGAGCTTCAATCAAACCCTGTAGACCCGCGCCATAGGCCCCTGGTTTTGAGCCAAAGATACGCAGCTGCGATCGCGCCTTGGCTTGCTCGACCGTGAGTCCCTGCTGCTGCCAGTGCTCAGTTTCTGCCTTAACCTGGGTCGCCAGCGGATTTTGGTCCACGGGTTCGTCTAGAGCGGCTACTGCCTCAACGGCTCGGTCAAACAAGTCGATTAAGTTCGCAAACGCATCTCGAAAGAACCCTGAAATCCTAAGTGTCACATCCACCCGAGGTCGTCCCAAGGCCGACAGCGGCAAAATTTCGAAATCCACCACCCGCCGCGATGGCCCATCCCATACGGGTCGCACCCCTAGCAGCGCCAGCGCCTCTGCCAGGTCGTCACCCCCAGTGCGCATGGCTGCCGTGCCCCACATCGACAGGCCAATCGTTTTGGGGTAGTCTCCCTGCTCTTGGGTGTAGTTCTCGACCAGCACTTCCGCTGCCTTGCGACCCACATCCCAGGCGCTCTCGGTGGGCAAAGCCCGAACATCTACTGAGTAAAAATTACGCCCGGTCGGCAGCACCTCAGGGCGATTGCGGGTCGGTGCGCCAGAGGGGCCTGCCGGAACGTAGCGACCGTTGAGGCCGTGGAGGAGGTGGGCAATTTCATCGCTGGTGCGGCGGAGGGCGGGGAGGAGGGTTTGGGTGATCCAGGTGAGTTCGGTTTGGAGGGTGAGGGGGTGAGGGGGTGAGGGTATGTGTAGGGGCGTTGCATGCAACGCCGGTACGGTGGGGGAGGCATCGTTCAATAGGACATCTATTAATTCAGCGGCATACTGTTCGATGCGATCTACGACGTCGCCGACGGTGCGACAGCCGATCAATTTTGAATTTTGAATTTTGAATTTTGAATTTTGAAAAGGGTCTCCGAAATCGTCGGTTAAGGGGTCGATATCGAGTTGCCAGGTGACTGCGATCGCACGCGTCAATCCCATTCGGTCACCGCTCGGATGCCGAGCAATCGCAACGATCAAGTCCCGCAGCTGCCGACCGCTCGGGCACTGGCCAAAAATGTGCAACCCATCGCGGATTTGGGCTTCTTTGAGCTCACAAAGGTAGCCGTCCAGCTGAGGCAGCAGCGCCGCTAAGGAATTTTCTTCCCCATTTTCCGTAGGGGCGTTACATGCAACGCCCCTACGGTCTTCTCCCCTTCTCCCTTTCCCCAACTCCTCCTGCAAATGCGCCTCGGCCAGCACTTCCCGAATCATCCCCTCAATCACCGGTACCCTCGACGGGTCCAGCGTTTGGGCATCGTAATACTCATCCACCAGGCTTTCGAGCTTTGCCAGGGGGCCGTATAGCTCGGCGCGGGTCAGCGGCGGGGTGAGGTGGTCAATAATCACGGCCTGGGCGCGGCGTTTGGCCTGGGCTCCTTCGCCAGGGTCGTTGACAATGAAAGGATAAAGGTGGGGCATCGGCCCGAGGGCAATCTCGGGGTAGCACGTGTGTGAAAGGGCAATGCTTTTGCCAGGCAGCCATTCTAAATTGCCGTGCTTGCCCACATGGACAATGGCGTCGGCTTCAAAGACGGTGCGCAACCAGTGGTAAAAGGCCAGGTAGCGATGGGTCGGTTCTAGGTCAGGGGCGTGGTAGTTGAGGCTGGGGTCGATATCGTAGCCACGGCTGGGCTGGATACCCACAAAAATATTGCCAAACTGCCGGCCCGAAATTGGAATGGCGGGCTCGGTCAATGATTGATCAGGGGCTCCCCAGCGATCGCAAACTTCCCGCCGTACCCCCTCAGGCAGCTGGCCAAAGAATATTTGATAGTCCTGCATGGACAGGGATTGATGCACGGTTCGCCAGCCCTCTGGATCGTTGGTAACCCCCTGGGTGAGCTGCTGAATCAGGGCCTCGCCATCGGTGGGGAGATCAGACAGCAGATACCCGTCTGCCTGCAGTGCCTTTAGAATCTCAGTGCAGCTGGCCGGGGTATCAAGGCCGACGCCGTTGGCCAGGCGGCCGTCACGGTTGGGGTAGTTCGCTAAAACCAGGGCGATTTTGCGATCGCGCTCAGGTTTGCGCCTGAGTCGGGCCCAGCTGGCGGCTAAATCAGCGACAAAATTGATCCGATCGTCTACGGGCTCATAGGTGACCACATCAGTCTCTAATACCGAACTGGTCTGGGCGACGGTCTTAAAGGAAACAGCCCGAGTCACAATCCGACCATCGACTTCGGGCAGGGCCACATTCATCGCCATGTCTCGTGGCGCAAGCCCCTGGGGCTGGGCCCGCCACTGGGCTTCGGTGCCTCCACTCAAAATTACCTGTAAGACAGGGGCATCGAGCTGCTGCCATAGGGAGGGCTGGGGGCCATCTAGCTGGGCAATGGCAAAGCTGGTGGTGTTGAGAATGACCGCAGGGGCCCCATAAGCTTTTAGAATTTGCCTCAGATCTGCCTGGTTTTCAGGGGCTTTGAGCGATGAGACGTAAAGGGCGATGGGGGCCAGGCCGCGCTGGGTCAGAGCCTCGTAGAGGCTATCAACGGGGGCCACATTGCCCGCTACGTAGTGGGCTCGGTAAAACAAAATGGGGGTCAGGCGGCGATCTCGCGCGCCGTCGAGACGGTGCCTTGGGCCCCGATAGATGCCCACTTTAGGAATCAGCTTGGGTGGCGGGGGGGCATATTGGGTTTGCAGGGTGCGATCGCTCAAAAACAGGAGCGCATGGCAAAGATTTTGCGGCCCGCCTTCGATAAAGTACTGCCAAAGCTGATTGACCTGCTGCAGTGGCACAGTGGAGTGGCTGATCAAATCTAGGTCAGGTCGGTCATCCCCCGGCAGTATCCAGAGTGCGATATCTTCTTCTTCGGCAAGCGTTTTGAGAACTTCCAAGCCGTAAGTCCAATAGGCTCGCCCGCCCAGCATTCTCACCACAACCGCCTGAGCCTGGCTCAAGACCGACTCGGCGTAGGTATCCACAGTCAGCTGCTGCTGCAGGTTGAGCAGATTGGCCACCCGCACCTGGCTAAAAGCCGAGGGTAGCTGCCCCACCGCTCGATGCAGTCCTTGAATGTCGGTATCGGCTGTGGTTAAAACAACCAGCGGGGCAGGGGCCTGCTCAATAAAAATGACGCCGTCTTGTCCACCGGGGACCCATCCTCCCGGCATGGTCGCTAGTCGATGCATTCCGGCAAATGTGAAAGAAGTATAGTTATTCGGCAGGCTTGAGCGATCCTAGCGTTAGGATGATCTCACCAATTGCAAATGTGCTTTTGAGAAACGCTTTTCAGTATCTCCTGTTTTGGCCTGTCGCCAACAAGTTTCTTATCTTTTAAGGGCTGACAGATAAGGGCTGACAGAGCGGGCAGTGTTCTTAACTGAATATTATGTTTTCTTGTCTAAACGGCCTCACGCTTTTTGGGGACGCCACACCAAAGGCTTGAAGAGCCTTGCACAATTGCCATGCCCGACTTTGAGCAGCTGATTTGCTATGAAAGTTTATCTCTGACGACCTTTGAGCACGTCAGAGCTTTTTTGCAGCAGCAGGGCGATCTGCCCGACACCCTCCTTCTGACCGAACGGCATTTAACAGAGAGTTCGACGACGGCTACCTGGTTTAGTCTTTTGATGGTTTCTCAGGTTTGTATCCTGCTGGTGGGTAAACCTCTGGAGGTGGGGGCATGTCAGTCTGCCTTAAGTTTTGACCGAGCCATCATTGAGTCCTTCCTGCATCAGCTGAGCCAAGAATCCGTTCTGCCTGAGTCATCTGCGCAGGCGATAGCGCAATGCCGTCAAAAATTGGCTAGCATCGGCTCTACCCCATCGGTAAATTTTATTGCTTCGCTGGCAGAGTACCTTTCAGCCCAAGAGCCGGTTTTGGTGCAGCAGACATTAGATCAGCAGCTCAAGCAAAGTATTTTGCTCAACCAGGTCGTTACCCGCATCCGCCACAGCTTAGATCTGCCGATTATTTTGGCTACTACGGTTGATCAGGTTCGAGAATTTCTCTCTGCTGATCGTCTTGTTGTGTATCAGTTTAACGCTAAGCGCCAGGCCCATGCCCAGCAGTTGATATCACATCAACCTAAACTCGACGGGCGGTCTGATCAACAGCCTGATTTGTCAAAGCATCCCGTGCGCCAGACAGTCCACCAGACAATCCATCAGTCAGCCAATCAGTCAGCCAATCAGACAGTGCGCCAAACAGATCGTCAAACAGACCGTCAAACAGACCGTCAAACAGTGCGCCAAACAGTGCGCCAAGGCTGCGTCACCTATGAATCTAGAGCCTCTGAGGCGATTGCGTCAGTGCTAGATGCGTCAGAGAAATCTTGTTTTCTAGATGATCCGTTTTGTCAAGAGCGGTATCGTTCGGGCCGTCCGCTTGCGGTTGACAATATCGCCGAACAATATAAAAATTCGCCTTGCCTGGTTGAGTTTTTAGAGACCATGCAGGTCAAGTCAACGCTGATTGCCCCGATTTTAGTCCAAGGGCAGCTGTGGGGGTTGATCATTGCCCACCAGTGCCATCAGCCCCGGCATTGGCAAGATTGGGAGCTGATGTTTTTACGGCAGATCGCTGAGCACTTAGAGATTGCCGTTAGCCAGTCACAGCTTTATCATCAGCTGCGACTGCGCAAAGAGACCTTGGAAATCAGCGTCAATGAACGAACCCAGGCTTTGCAAGATGCCCTGATCGCGGCTGAGGCTGCGAATCTGACTAAGAGCGAATTTTTGGCGACCATGAGTCACGAACTGCGCACCCCCCTGACCTATATCATCGGGATGTCAGCCACGCTCCTGCGATGGTCTTTTGGCGAACTCAACAGCCGACAGCGAGACTATCTCAATACGATTCACCGCAGTGGTGAACAGCTCCTGGATATGATCAACGACATTTTAGAAGTCGCTAAGATTGAGTCGGGGCGTATTGTCTTAGAGGTGAGCGAGTTTTCTCTGGCTAATCTAGCCCGCACTTCTCTAGAGGCCTTTCGCAAACAGGCGCAAGAGGCCGATCTTGACCTCAAGCTAGATTTGCGAATCGCTAACGAGCAAGACGATCGTTTTGTGGCAGATACGCGTCGGCTGCGCCGGGTGCTGGCCAATTTGCTCAGCAACGCGATCAAGTTTACACAGCCGGGGGGGCGAGTCAGCCTGCGGGTGTGGCGAGAGCCCCACTGTGCCATTCTCCAGGTCGAAGACACAGGAATCGGTATTCCCACAGAGCAGCAGCCCCTGCTGTTTGAGAAATTTAAGCAGCTTGAAACGGCCCGTCAGCGTCAGTACGCGGGGACTGGCCTGGGGTTAGCCCTGACCAAACAGCTGGTAGAGCTGCACAGTGGCTCTGTTCAAGTCATCTCTCAAATCAACAAAGGATCAATTTTTACAGTACGGATTCCCTTACAGCGCCAGGATGGACCTGCGCCTGCTCGCCACGAAGGCATTTTGGTTGAGCCGGTGACCGGGCGTATTTTGCTCCTCGAAGAGGATGAAAACAATGCCAGTTTGATCTGCGATATGCTAACCGCCGCTGACTACCAGGTAATTTGGCTGATAGAGGGCTCTCGCATTGTCAGTCAGGTTGAGATTTTGCAGCCCGTTGTGCTGATTATCAATCTCAATCTGGTGAGTAGCGATAGTCGCTATCTTTTAGAAGACCTGAGCCGTCAAGTGACCACCGCCGGGATTCAGCTGCTGGCCGTGCTAGAAGACGACTATCCGAGTACCGTTGAGATGGCCCAAACTCTAGGCTTTGACGACTTTATTGTTAAGCCCATCGACCCAGAGTTGATTTTGCAAAAGGTTCAGACTCTGGTTGCAAAGTAACTGTGGGATAGGGGATAGGTAATTGGTAATGGGTAATTGGTGATCCTACCCACTGCCCATTACCCACTACCCACTACCCACCACCCACTACCCACCACCCATCCTCTCAAACCAAAAGCTACCTATGGCATTACCAGCTACAGTGTCCAATTACGAAACCCAAACCCAGGCGATTGCCAAGACTTTGCTAGATAAAACCCGCGATCGGCGTTGGTTTGCTCAAATGCGCGATCAGGTGCGCTGGGATGACAAAATGTTGGGTTTCGCGATGGCTAACCCAGGTTTGCGGGTGCAGCTATTTCAGCTGGTGGATTGTTTGCCTGCTCTGCATACCAAGGCTGAGATTGCCAGGCATCTGCAGGACTATCTTGGCCGCGATCGCGTAGAGCTGCCCAGCGCTCTGAAGGGGTTGCTGAATTTTTCTCAGCCGGACTCGATGCCAGCGCAAATTGCTGCGTCTACGCTCTCAACTGCAGTGGAAACCCTGGCTAAGAAATATATCGCCGGGGAAACGGTTGAACAGGTTCTAAAAACGCTGGAGCAGCTGCGCAAACAGCGCTTCACCTTTACCCTCGATTTGCTGGGGGAGGCTGTCGTCACCGAGGTCGAAGCTGAGGCTTATCTAGGGCGATATCTTGAGCTGATGGAGACCCTCTCATCTAAGGGGCAACAGTGGTCAGCCATTGATGGGGTTGATCGAGTAGACGGTGTCGATCTGCCAAAGGCCCAGGTTTCGGTAAAACTGACGGCATTTTATTCTCAATTTGACCCGTTAGATCCAGCGGGAACTAAAAATCGGGTTAGCGATCGCATCCGCACCCTGCTGCGCCAGTCTCAAAAATTTGGGGTGGCAGTTCACTTTGACATGGAACAGTACGTTTATAAAACGCTGACGCTAGACATTCTCAAATCGGTGCTGACCGAGCCCGAGTTTAAAGACAGCAGCGATGTTGGGGTGACGCTGCAGGCCTACCTGCGAGACAGCTATGACGACCT
>JBCBZL010000172.1:0-10258 GCA_039815385.1 Cyanobacteria bacterium P01_A01_bin.114 | reverse complement strand
TTTTTAGCGGGGCCACCCAAGGCTCTGCGAACTATGTGCTACAACACCGCATGGGGTTGACATCACCCATTTTGATCGCAATGGAAGATGCCCCCAGTAAACCCGAGCCCACTGGATTGTTGATGGCCGTTGAGACACTTGAGGCGCAGAGCGAGATAGATCGAGGGTTGCCGGTCATCTACGCTGGGGACACCGTGGCCGATATGCAAACCGTGACAATGGCTCAGCAGCAGCACCCTGCACGAACCTGGCTCAGCATCGGCATTTTACCCCCCCATGTCCAAGGCGATGCTACCTATCAAGCCGACTATACCCAAAAGCTCAAAGCCGCCGGAGCAGCCACCGTACTCGAACACGTCGAAATGCTAACAGCCGAGATTATTCAAAGCCTGCTACCCCGATGAAAGACGACACAATATATCGCTTCCCTTCACCCTTCACCCTGCCTTCTGAACCCTATCCACATCCTGACTGGGCAGGCACAAGGCCAGCCCCTACCCTTCGCCTTTCGCCCTTCGCCCTTCGCCCTGCCCCCTTCGCCCCGCCCCCAGTTAACTATTTCTCAAACACCCGTTTGAACCAAAAAGAAAGCAAATCGTTGAGCCAGCGCATCTCGTCTGGGGCGAGGGCAAGCTCCTCAGCCGAGAGACGATAGTTAAGCTGCCGTTGAACCGTGCGATTACACTTTAAAAGAAGGTAGAGATTAGACGCATCGGGCTTAAAGACAATATCGAAAATATCTTGCTTGCGGGCATTGACCACATATTCGATAGGGCGCGCTGGGTAGTCATACCCCACCAACAAAACATCAGGCTCTAGCTGGATCCTGACCTTCTTATTAAGCTGACGTACTAGAGTCAGCAGCCCTCGCCAGGCTTGCAGCGTGCTGACCGTGATGAGCAAGCAGGCTAAACTGGCTGCCGCCATGGCTGCCCCCGGCCCTGCTGCTAGCAGCGATAAGGCAATCCTATAGCCCACCCATCGGCCTGTGATACCCAGCAGCAGCAGCCCTCCTAACCCTGCGAGCGTTTGGCAGCTAGCTTGGCGCATAAGAGCCCCCTGCAACCCCAAAGCTGGAATCACAATTTCTAAAGTATGGGGGCTTTCAAGCAGATGCAATCGGGAACCAAAAGGCTTCAGCGACTCAAAAAGTTGGCAATGCTGTTTGAGAGGGTTGGCAAATTTGGGCGGTAAGGCAGACGCAACAAATCGCTTTGGGAAAACGTCTTCAGCTTGAGCAAGTACTTTGAGTGCTTCCTGGGCTGAGCCCGGACGCTTTTCTTGTCGAACCTCGGTGAGCCAGCGCAGCCAGTGCTTGAAGGGGCGGCTAAAATCACCCAGCTCTTGGGCAAACAAGACCTTGAGCCCGCGTCGGGGCAGCTCTGCCGGGTGGCACCCCGTCGCCAGATGAATCAGCGTCATCCCCAGACAATACATATCTGACGCAGGGGTAGCCCGATCGCCCAGCTGCTCTGGCGGGCGATAGCCATCGGTACCTGCAATCGTTAAAGGGGATGTCTCAGTCGAGTCTTGCACTAACCCAAAGTCAATTAGATAAACCTTGCCCACAGTGTGGGCAGACCGGTCAGCCAGAACCAGATTGCTGGGCTTAAGATCGCGGTGGATCAGCGCCGGCTGATGTAGATGCAAATATTGGAGAATCTCCAAAAGCTGCTTAGCCAACTGCCTTAGCTCAGCTTCATTAAATCGTCGCCCTGATTGAATCTGCTGATACAGGGACGTCCCGTCTATATAGCTTTGTACCAGCACCAGCCCTCGGTGGTCAGACGTGTCGATTTCAAAATCGTCTAGATAGCTGGGAATTGCCGAATGAGACAGGCTTTTGAGAACCCGAATCTCTCTCTGAAACCGTTGAACATCAGCAGGTTGAATAGGATCGTCAAAACAGAGGTATTTGAGAATAACGGGCTGCTGTGCCCGGTGATCGTAGCCCAGCAAGGTTTGACGTCCTAAGCGAGTGCCAAGGATTTTCTGACCGGTGTAGCGCTCATTCAGTAACGCTGCTGTTTCTGACGTAGGTAAGTGTTGAACCATTGCTGGCAAGCAGAGAAGTGTCTGATCTGAGAATGCCCAACCATCGCCCCCCAGTCCCGACAGGTAGGGACCGTTTGGAAGATTTTTTGATAGGAGAGGCGCTGCATGCAGCACTTTCACCGCCATTCTGAAATCTGGCTTTTAATTTCCTGAGGTTGCTCGATACCCGCCTATGCTTGAAATCAGCTAGGGACGTTTCATTATGCAGCTCAAAATTCGCCTCGATTTAACCTCTGAACGCGTTCAGGAGAGTCTCCTAGACGGGTTAGATATTTGGGTGAGGTTAGGGCTGCTGTCAGAAACGCAGATACGGGAGTTGGCAACGACGTTGACTGAGCCAGTCAGGCTGCCCGAACCTGAGACCGGGCTCGGGACTGAGCTCGGGCAAGCAAGAGCAACCGAGGCCGTAGGAAAGCGAGGCCTCGAGATGAGCGCAGTCAAACAGACAGCCCGACGCAGCACCGCACCGATTACGGATTTTGTGAACAGCGCAGGGAATAGCAACGTTCAGGACAATTTACCCGCACCAGCCAGCAGGGAGCCTAGTTTGCTGTCGCAGGCAGTGCGATCGCTCCTCGACGAGATCAGCGTTATCTGGCTGTTATTTTTGGGTGTGTTCTTGGTCATCGTTTCGTCTGGGGTGCTGGCCGCCAGCCAGTGGCAGTCGTTTTCGCCAGTTGGGCAATACGTCATTTTATTGACCTACACACTGGCGTTTTGGGGCGCGAGCGTCTGGGCACAGCGGCAGGCTCGCTTGCAAACCACGGCCAGTATGCTGGCGTTGACGACGCTGCTGCTCATCCCAGTTAATTTTTGGATGATGGATGCGCTGGGGGTCTTAGATAGCCCGATTGGGGTTGGGGTTGGGGGGCTGGCTGCGATCGCACTGTCAGTACTCCCCTTTAAGCTGCTCACCCATCGCTCAAATACATTTCGCTCAAATACGTTGAACCTGGTGGCGCTAAGCTGGCTGCACTGGGGCTGGGGGGGGTGGCCGTTAGGGTGGCCGCTGGTAGCCACCTATATCGGCACAGTAGGTACAGCGATCAATCTCACCTATCAAGATCGACAATCGGCCCGGAGAGAGAGAGGAACAACTGCCGCCGCCGAGTCAGCGACACCCCCAACCGCATCGGCTGAGATAGAACTTAAATCTGAGACCCCCCAGATAATGTCGTTTGATAGCCTCGTCGTAGCGCTATCTGTCCTGATTTTACTCACCCGTAGTGCGTGGATAGCCCAGGTGCCTCCCCACCAGCTGGGTTTAGCGGCGGGGATTTGCGGCTGGCTGCTGGTATGGCTTACGCGACAGAAAACAAGCCAACCGGTCTGGAGCCGAGTCGGCCTGGGGCTATTGCTGATTGGCTGGGCGGTCTCTGTGGGCCATGAGCCCCCCTGGCAGGCCATTGGGGTCAGCGGCTTAGCGCTTTGGCTGATTTGGGATCGATTGCGCATCCACTGGCTTCGCGACCATTTACTGATGTTGCTGGGGGTTTCGTTCCAAGCTTACTGGCTGCTGTGGTTCACCCTGCCACCTGAGAGTCGAGCCAGTTTTCTCACCGGACTCTCAAACCAGTTTGCCCCCCGACTCATGACTGGCAGTGAATGGGCCAGCCTCGGCCTGTTTCCATTTGTGATCGGGCTGCTGCTGTTTGCATGGCAGCTCCGGCAGCGATGGGCTCAGCGGGCATTAGCTCATCAGACTGAAATCGTGGCCCTGGGGCTGGGGGTGATGCTATCACTGCTGAGCTTGGGCAACAGCTTTAGCGCCGGGGTCAATCTTTCACTCTCAACCGTGACCCTGGCAGGGGTACTACGCTATCGCGCGCAAGTCCTCGGCCCTCCGTCCAGAGCCTTGATAGCGCTGACCCACGGGGTCGGGCTCCTGGCCCTAACCGCCTGGATTTATCATATCGCCCCTGACCTCAGCTTAGTGAGATGGGCCTACGTTGGCTTAGGGATTGCGATCGCAGAGTTCTTCGTCCATCTGATATTGCGTAGCAACCGCTGGCAGCTGAGCACCTGGCACGCTGGACTGATCGTAGCCGCCATTGACTATGGCCTATTGTTACTCACCTGGAGAGACCAGCCTCAATGGGTCTGGCTCACGGTGCCCATAGCCCTGACCCTGGTAGCTAATCATCGTCGGGCACTGCACCCTCAGGCAGCAGTGGGGGCCACGATGGCGGCGCTGGTGATGCAAACACCGTGGCTGATAGATTGGGAGGGTGCGATCGCAAGTTTTGCCATCGGCACCCTGTGCATGGGGCTCAACAGCCGCATCTGGCGAAACGATCTGGCGACGCTGTTTACGGTAGCGTCTGCCATCGGCTGGGCGACCAGCAGCTTTGGATACCGCTTACCCGGCGGCCAAGGCCAATGGCTCATCTTTTGGGCAGCCGCAGCTGCTGTACTAGGGTTGCTACCACGGCTCTTAAATCGTCGTGAAGGTGAGTTAGCCAGGCTCTATAGCCGAGCCACCCAAACCTGGGGCATCGTTTTGATGGTGGGGCTACTGCTCACCTTGACCCTGCTGACATTGACCCTGCTCATATTGACCCCGACGGCAGGGGGCTTCCACTTAGGCGTTGAGAGCGTTTCTGGTAGCTTCAAACCCTATCTCAGCTATGGCTTTGCAGCGGCCTTGTTGCTGGTCATCACCCTGGGCGAAGCAATTTATCATCGCCCTGCCGAGTGGCGGTTTTGGAGCTTAGCCTGGGCCACCGAGCTCGTCATAGCAACCGGACTGTTGCAACAAGGGATCGCCCCTGAGGGGATCGCACGTAGCACCCTTGGATTGGGTCTGATAGCACAGATCCTAGCCGATCTGTGGGTTCTCAAGCAGCAACGGCCCTATCGAGTTAGCTGGCATGGCATCCCCATTGCCTATGGCCTGCTGGGATGGCTACTGGGCCATATCGAGTTTCAGGCTGATACGGGGCTTTATACCCTCACGGCCGCCGTGATTTTTATTGGGGTAGGGCGGCGTCAGCCTACGCTGCATCCTCTTAGCTATCTGGGGTTAGCCACGCTGTCGCTGGGGGCTTACGAGCTGCTGATCTACCGGCTCTTGCAGGCCAGCGGTGGCCAAGCCGGTGATGGCATTACCCTACTGGCCGGTCTAGCCCTCGGCATCGCCTTGGTCGAGCGCCTTTTGGGCCCCTGGCTATTGCGCTATCTACAGACATCCCCGACGGGGCTGCGCCTATTTGCCCAAGGGCATTGGGCAGCAGGCAGCCTACTTGCACTGGGGGCAGGGCTAGACGGGCTGAGTCAGCCTAACGGCATTGCTATTTGGACAGGCGTCTCACTCCTGCTAGCAGGCTATGCCCTCCTGATCGGCAATCATCGTTGGACGCCGCAGACCGTCGCCTTTAACCACACAACCTGGACTGCGTTGGGGCTACTTGAAGCGGTGTTAGCGGTTGCTTACGATCGGTTTGCTTGGTTTGCTGACCAGCTCGGGTTACTCACTTGGGGTGGGGTGATCGCCTGCGCCATTGGGTTTGCTTTGTATCGTGCCCCCTGGACACAGTGGGGCTGGCCGATGCGCCCCTGGCGACTGATGGGCGTATGGCTACCCATTTTAACTCTGAGCATTACCCTGGAGCAGGTCTCCATTCAGGGTTTACTGATCGTGGGCGCTTTCTATGCCTGGATGGGCAAACAGTTTGAGCAAATTCGACTTAGCTACCTGAGTGTGCTGCTGCTTGACTGGGCCGTGCTGCGCTATCTCAACGGACAAGGCTGGCTCACAATCCTGTGGTGCAACCTGATATTAGGTCTTTCGGTGCTGTATGCGGCTGAGGTAGACCCCTATTTTCGCCCGGCGTCTAATACCGTTTCTAAAAAGCAGCAGCGCCACTGGCTGAGAACGCTAGTCAGTGGGCTAGTCGGGCTCACAGCGCTGTACCAGGCAGAAATCTCTGACCCCATACTGGCGTTTGCGGGCCTCACTCTCTTGCTGGGGCTGGGGTTTATCTTTGCAGGGTTAATCCTCAAGGTGCGCGCCTTTCTCTATGGGGGCACGGTCACCTTTATTTTGCAAATCATGCGGGTACTGTGGCTGTTTATCAGCACCAATTCGCTGATGCTGTGGGCAATTGGCATTGTGCTCGGGCTGGCTTTTATCTGGATTGCGGCCACGTTTGAGTCAAGGCGATCGCAAGTGATTAATCTGCTAGGTTCCTGGGCATCTGCATTAGCAACTTGGGACTAATACCAAATCCGAACGAAGTAACCCCCGATTCAAAATGGGAGCCTGTCAGGGGCGTAAAACTCTACACCCTTGGTATCGGGTATAGCTAGGTAAGATTTTGTCTAAGTGTAAAGACACTAAATAATGTAACTGTGGGCTTAGTGACTGTGGGCTTAGTGACTGTGGGCTTAGTGACTGTGGGCTAAGCATCACGGTTCAGGCTAATGTTCTGGGGCATGTTCTGGGGCAGGGTGAACACTTCAAGACATTCGTCACGGCCTCGAATCGGCATTTTGCCCAGAGACTCAAGAGAGATGTTTTTGAGACAGTGCTGGGTCGTTCTACTAATCAAAAGTGAAACCTCCACTTCTTTGGTCAAAGATTCTAGCCGAGAGGCGACATTGACAGTATCTCCAATCACCGTGAACTCTAAATGCCCATCGGTACCCAAGCACCCTGCCACAATTGAGCCGGAATGTACTCCAATCCCAATCGGCAAGGAACTCAACTGGCTACCTGCCAACAAAATTGCCTGGGCTGCCTTCAATGCCTGTTCAGCGTGGTTTTCCAATATCCTGGGGACACCGAATACGGCCAGCATGCCGTCACCCATAAATTTATCGACCCAGCCACCATGTTGCTCCACAATGCTGGATAGGAGTCCTTGATATTGATTCAAAAACTCAAGGACTTCAACCGGCTCGAGCTTTTCAGCATAGCGAGTAAAGCCACGCAGATCGGTCATCACAATCGTGACCTCACATAGCCTGGGTTCTTCAAAAAGGCGAATGGGAGCTTCAAAAGCTGCGTCAACCACATTGGCAGGTAAGAACTGATGCATTAAAAGACGACCGGCTTCGTTTTTACCCTGTCGACGCACAATGCCAGACGTCAGCATCCCGATCATGCCCGTACCCAAAATGGTAAACAGGACAAAGAGACTAACAGCAATGTTTAGGCGAAACAAGAACGCAGCATATACAAAATTAGCTAGCGCCAAAACAGTTGTCATCACTGAGGCCTGACGGCGAATTCGAATGCCACCTGAGGCGGCCAATAAGCAACAAAAGGCAGCAATATTTGCAATAATTTGCGGCTGAGACGCTGCCAAGACTCGCCAAATATTCGTTATAAAAAACGCCAGCAAGAGTCCATCAAATAGTGGAATGGCGATTTGTAATTTTGGTAACCAGCGCCAGGCAAAGGGTTGCCGCAGTGAAATAAGAAAACCAGTGGAAATTAGAAAAGCACTCAAAGCAATGATTGCGATTGTGGGTGAAACAGTCGCTTCACCAAGAATGCTTTTGGGGAATAAAAATACAATTACATCTAACGCACTTGAAATTAGCAGCACAATGACCTTTACGTAGGCGACTTTGCGCTCGTTTTTCAGAGCCTCTTGAGCAATCACCTGATTGACCGTCGTTTGGATCGATCTACCCACTGTCGACGATCGGGATGGCTGCAAACGAGTGTTTATTGGTTTAGTCATAGTCGGCACTGGTTCCCATTACACGGAAGCTGATCGCCCTCACTTAGCAAGGGCTGTGAAGCTCAAGACAAAATTCCATGTAGAAGCGCCTGAATGAAACATCCCTGAACAAAACCTCCAGGGCTTCAGACATTTTAGCCCCATCGTCTCGCTACATTGGGGCCATGATCATCTGCCAAACCTTATGAGACATGCATTTCCGGCAATCATCTTACGCCTTCAAAATCTTTTGCACCTTCTTTTGAAATCGTTGGACTAGCAAATAGAGCCTGCGCCCGGTGGTCAAGCTCGTAATATCCGACGGGTACTGTTCTCGATAGTCGAAAAACTGATTTAGATCTTCTAAAATCACTCGCAAACGCGGCACCAATTGAGCAACGCGATAGGGAGCAAAAAAATCTTCTGATAAACCATGAGCCTGAAAATTATGGACCTGTAGATCATAGGGTCGCCACTGCTCAACTGCTTTCAAAATCCGCAGGGTGTCATAGCCAGTGGCATAACCCGCAATTTTTTGGCAGTTAAATCCCGGATCGAGATAGTCTGCTAGAGCATGGTTGACGCTCGAAAATACCTGACAGCCGCAGGCTAGGGCTTCCATCGGCGGTAGCCCAAATCCCTCGGTGAGGCGATGCTGCACCCAATATTCGGCAGAGTCATAAAGATAGACTTTAGCTCGGTTAAATAGCTCGATCAGATCGTCCACAAAGGTGTCAATTACCACCACGTTGCATTTCTCTTCCAGAGCTGGAACTAGCTGTTGCATAAGGTATTCAGATGATTTTCTCGCCTGCACCAACACATCAATGTCACGGGCGAGCTGTCGGTTATTGACGGTGTCTTCTAAACAGTTGGGAAAATAGTAAATGAGAGTATTGTGGGCCTGCTCACCCCAGTAGCCCATCGTGTTGCGGCTAACGGTCACGATGGGCACGCTGGCGGGCACGCGAAAGCCGTAGCCAGCGCTGTGGGCGTGGTAGATCACGTTACAGTGGGCCAGTTTTTTGAGCTGTTTGGGGACGTCAAACCCCCAGCTCACGACAAAAATGTAGCGCTCCAGATCGCCCTGCTGCAAAATGTCGTCAATGAAGGGAACCGATTCCTCTCGCTGGCGATAGGTCACCGCCTCAGCGTCGCAAATTTGCTGGGCCAGGTTGAGGGTTTTTAGCTCAGCAAAAAGGCCACCACAGTAAAATTTGCGGGTGGTGCCAGGGAGCAAAAAGTAGAGTTTGCGCATAGGGTAGGGGCGCAGGGAGAAGGGGGTTAGGGATGAGGGCAAATCTAACTTGCGATTTTATATTCTACGGTGCGGATGGTTCTAAGGGCATCTAAAAAGGCATAGACCGCAGGCGACAGCAGCGCATCTCTACACCAAGACGCGCCCAACCAGCGAGAAAAGGTAAAGGGCAGTTTTACGACACGCACATCCGGTGGCACCGGCTCTGCAGCCAGGCGATGCATGATAGCGATGCCTAACCCCTGACGCACCATGCCCACAATCGTAGAGTCAGTGCGAATGCGGTAAGTCACTTCGATGGGGGGCACAGACTGCTTCAGGGCGCGGTCAATGCGAATGGTACAGCTATTGTGCTGAGACGTGACCAGGGGATATTCATAGAGGTGCTCCCAACTAAGCTGAGGGGAATCAATTGGGCAGTCGGGGGGCAGTAGGGCCGCAATCGGATCTTCTAGCACTGGCAGGGTTTCAAATTCATTTTCAGGCAGGAGCTCAGCTACGGAGAGATCGGCTTTGCCTTCGATCAGTGCCTGCTGTAGCTGGGCAAACTCGTCCAGTTCGGTGATGGTGACGTTGATTGAGGGGTAGGTTTCGTGGAGTTTTGCGATCGCAAGCGGCAGCACGTTACTCGCCATACTGCGAAACGCCACAATTCTAACCAGGCCCCCCTCTACGCCCCGCGCCTGAGAAGCCTCTTGCGTCATCTCATCTACTAGCTGCAATATCTGTCGTGCCTTAGCGCAGATTTGTTCACCCACAGGCGTGAGGGCTGCACCGTAGCGCCCCCGATTCAGCAAAATAATTCCCAGCTCGTCTTCTAGGGCCGCAATACTATGGCTCACGGTAGATTGACTCAGCCCTAGATGCAGCGCAGCCTCACTAAAGTTGCCAGTCTCTGCAACCGTCGCTAATGCCTTTAGCTGAGCCAGTTTGATTTTTCCAGGATTCATGCGTCGCTGCCCTAAGCGCCTACTGCAAGGCTAGCTCACCCTCGCCCTCCAAACATATCGATTTTTTGCATAGATGCCATTTAAGGAATGCTTTGTCGCTTCTAATTAGCCTGCTTAGAGTGGTGAGTGTCAGGCAAATTGACACGATTTCAGCAAATTTTCGACATTTTTCTACCTTTAAGGAGGCAACCATGAGCAGCTACACCAACGCCTCAGCCAACATAGATATCAAGCGCCGTCGACTTGAGCAAAGCTGGGCACTTACCCCAAAACCCTCAATGCGAGATCGCATGGCGAAGCAATTGGCGGCCCTAGGTCAATGGTTG
>JBCBZL010000177.1:0-10112 GCA_039815385.1 Cyanobacteria bacterium P01_A01_bin.114 | reverse complement strand
CCCCGATCGTCTGCCACCAGTTCCACCGAGGTCACCAGTCCCAAGTTTAGGTCTTCCGAGGCAAAGACCGCGCCCTCATCCACCAGCTTGGTGTGATGCTCAGCCTGGGCATAGTTAAAGGCCGGATCGCAGGTGAGCTGAAACCGCATCGAGCAGCGTCGCGCCCTCACCTGACGAATAATCCACTGACTGGGCTCGTCAGCGCCTACGGGCATAAAATCGACCACCTCACCCACCCCAGTGTCTGACAAAAACCGGGTTACCAGCACGTTTGTTTCTGGCCAATAAAACTGTTTTCGACAAATATTTTCGGCGGTGGCGATAATCTGAAAATAGCCGCCCTTCTGCTCATCTAGGACTGCTGCAAAAACGCTAGGCGAGTCGTGATTAGGATAACAAAACCAGTCGATTGAACCGTTGGGGCCGATTAGGGCAGTGGTCCGCATGTTGCCGATGATGCCGTAGTTGTCGATGGGTTGATATCCCATAGGGTTAAAGAGACAGACTGCCCAAAACTGCCCTCAGAGAATATCAGCATCAAGAGACGGTGTCGTCTAACCGCAGATAGATGATATTCCAGTTGTTCTTTAAATCCCTTTACACAGTTGGCGGTCGTCTGCTGACACGTCAGGGCTATGCTTGAGATAGTCTTGCACCCAGGCGCACCCTTTCTCTAGCAGGTCATCTATCGTCAAATCGAGAGCCACCGCCCCTAAAATTAAGCTCCCAGACGCGTCAGATGAAATCAGAAATTTGCCATCCGAGCTGAAATCGACACTGTTGACCCCAGCGCCGTGCACCCAAAGGGTTCTTGAGAGTTGAAAGCTACCGTCGCTGCTTTTTTCCCAGAGCCTGACGGTTTGATCCACGCTGGCGGTGGCGATCAGGTCTCCGTCAGGGTTAAAAGCAGCGTCTCTCACCCACCCGTCGTGGCCCTCTAGGGTTTGCAATTCCTGTCCGTCCAGCGTCCAGAGCTTGGCGGTGTTGTCCCAACTGGTGGTAATGATGGTTTGGCCATCGGGGCTAAAGCTGGCGCTTTCGACCGGGGCTGTGTGGCCGGTCAGGGTTTGTTGCGCTTGCCCTAGCACATTCCAAAGTTTGGCTGTGGTATCCCAGCTGCCGGTCACCAGGCTTTGGCTATCAGGGCTAAAGGCCACTGTTTCAATCGCAGCGGTATGCCCCCGCAGGGTTTGCAGCTCCTTGCCCTGTAAATCCCATAGTTTTGCGGTGTTGTCCCAACTGGCGGTGGCCAGCCGCTGGGCATCGGGGCTAAACACCACAATTTCAACCCCGTCCCCGTGGCCCTGAACGGTTTGGAGTTCTTCACCGTCTAAACCCCACAGTTTAATCGTGAGATCGCGCCCGGTTGAGGCCAGGGTTTGGCCGTCGGGGCTAAAGCTCACATCCCAGACGTCGTCACGATGCCCCGTCAAGGTTTGAATTTCCTCGCCTTTGAGATTCCAGAGCTTAATGGTTCTGTCCCAGCCCGCTGAGGCAATCACCTGACTATCTGGGCTGAAGTCAGCCTGTTCAACCAGCCCTTTATGCCCTCGAATGACCAGAATATCTTGCTCGATGGATGTTTTTTGTCGATTCAGAGTCCACAGCTTGACTGTCGCATCTCGCCCCGCAGTGGCCAGCCTGGCCCCGTCCGGACTGAAGCTGACCCCCCAAACATCGCCGTTATCGTTGTGACCTCTCAAGGTTTGGATTTCTTCACCGTTTCGTCGCCATAGCTTGACCTGGTTGACCCGACCAACCGACGCCAGGGCCTGCCCATCGGGGCTGTAGCTCACATCCCAGATTGCCTCTGGGTGCCCCGTCAAGGTTTGAATGGCTTCGCCCTCTAGAGACCAAAGTTTGACGGTGCTATCTTCACTGGCGCTGGCAATTTCTTCTCCATCTGGGCTAAAGCTAACTGCGTATACGCCACCTGTGTGACCTTCGAGCGTCTGGAGTGCTTCGCCATCGCGGGCCCAGAGTTTGAGGGTGCGATCGCGACTGGCCGATGCAATCGTCTGACCATCGGGGCTAATGGCCACGCCCCTGACCTCGTCCGTATGGCCTTCGAACGTTTGTTGCAGATTACCCTGACGATCCCACAGGCGGACGGTCTGATCTTGGCTGGCGGTGGCCAGGGTCTGCCCGTCGGGGCTAAAGCTAACTCGGTAGACATCGCCCTCATGCCCCTGCAGCACGGCCAGCTCGTTGCCTTTGAGATCCCACAGGCGAACGGTGCGATCGCGGCTGGCCGACGCCAGGGTTTCACCATCGGGGCTAAAGGCCACGCTCCACACGACATCTTGATGCCCGTTGATCGTCAGCAGCGGCTGGCCATCGGTTTGCCAGAGCTTAACCGTGTTGTCTCGGCCAGCGGTGGCAATCGTTTCACCGTCAGCGCTAAAGCTCACCGCCTGCACCCCGCCATCGTGCCCTTGCAAACGATTGCGCTCGCTGATGCCATAGACCGCCTGCTGTAGCGCAATTCTGACCTGGGTCTCTGCGGCTGGGTCGATCTCACTCACCTGTTGTAGTTCGACCCCAGCCCGAATCCCTTCAACTAAAGAATCAATTTTGTCTCGATTCCAGTTGTAGAGCACCTGAGAATATTGACTGAGGGCGATCGCCTCCTGGTTTTCGGCATCTTGTTGAGCACCTGTCGCAATCTGGGTTTGTTCTCGCTCAGCTTCGCGGGCGGCCTCGGCTTCTCGAGTTTGTTCGGCGGCGATGCGAGACTGACGAAACGCCAGCAGCCCCGCCACTGCTACAAGCACGAATGCTGTACTGATACCCACTAAGAGCGATCGCAAGATTGTCAGGCGACGTTTTTCTTTTTTTCCCTGGCGGTCGCGCAGGGCCAGACTCTGTTGAATAAACGATTGCTCAGCCGCACTCAACTCCTGACGACGGGTTTTGAGAATCTCTTCGGCTTCTGCCAGGGGTATCCCTCGCAGCAGCGCCCCTTCGTCCTGGCGGGAGCCTGCCCACTGCTGCATGGAGCCCCGCAGCCGATCTTGCCAGACCCGAAACTCTCGATCGGTTTCCATCCAGTCTCGCAGCTGGCCCCAGCTGCGGATCAGCGCCTCGTGCACCACCTCGACCGTCTCTTGCTGCTGAGCCGGGTCGAGGCTGGTGACCACCAGTCGGGCATCGGCCAGCTGTTTAACCAGCGACCAGTTAGTAGCTCCAAGCTCTGCTTTAGTGGCGAGTCGGCGGGTATCTTCTGTGCCTTGACCGGGGTGGACTAGCTGGATAAAAATGCGTCGCACCAGGGTCTGCTCTGCGGAACTCAGATTGCTATACTTGGCGTCGGCATGACGGGCTAAGGCCCCTTTGACTTCCCCGATGGCTTCGTAGGTCTGGTGGGTGAGCAGCTGACCAGTTCGTCGTTTCCACAGCTCGGTCAGGGCAAATTCGAGCAGGGGCAAATTCCCCGGTTCTGCACTGACGTCTTGAAGAATGCGATGGACTAACCCCTCTTCAAACCCCACGCCCAGTTTCTGGGCGGGCTGCTCAATCACCTGCTCTAGCTCACTGGGGTTCATCGCCCCCAGCTTGATATCGCCCTGTAGTACATCTGCAAAGGGCCGATAGGCCAGGGCATTGCTCAAAAAGTCGGCCCGCAGGGTGGCAACCAGCACGAATGAAGCGCCGCTTTGGGCCGTGGACAGACTCGATAGCAGGCAGTCAAGAAACTGTCGCCGAGGGCCTTCGTCAGGGTACAGGGTGTAGAGTTCTTCAAACTGGTCAGCGATTAGAAGGATGCGATCGCGCGGATGCTGACGCTGAATCGTTGCGATCGCATCGCTCAGATGCAGTTCCCCCGATTTTAGGTGGTTAGCCAGCTGTCGCGCCTGCACCATCTGCCCCATGGCGTCTAAATCGGGCGTCATCAGCGGCACTAGGGCCAAAGCCAATGTGTGAAACGGGTCTTCGCCGGGGCGAAAGTGGGTAAATTGCCACTGACCGGCCCGTTGTAGATAGGGCACCAGCCCCGCCAGCACCACGGAAGATTTGCCGCTGCCCGACGCGCCCAGAATGGGAATAAAAGCTCGGTGCTCAACCGCCTCAGCTAAAGCGGTGACAAACACCTCGCGCCCAAAGAAAAACTCAGCATCGTCGGGGCCAAAATGGAACAAACCGCGATAGGGACAGGGTAAAGCGTCGGGCTCTATAGCAGCCTCTGCCGGATACTCTGTAACAGTTTCTCTATAGTAATAATTGATAATGGTATGGTGGCGCGACTGGTCAACCGTCGCCTGACCCGCCGCATTCACAAAAGCAGTCGCGTTTTCATCGCCCGCAATGCTGACATCGCCAGCACTCTGTCTTTGGGTTCCGGAGGGGGGGTCTTCCATCTTTTGGATGCTCCGTACACACAAGTTAATGATAGTGTGATTGTCTGCTAATAAAGCCGGTTTATCAACCCTCAGAAACAAACTGATCCTATAGGCTGACCTTTGCTAATCCTTGAGCGTATTGCAGATTTTTCTCGTACTCTCCGATTTTTTGTTGGGCAGTAGCGTAGTCAGGAGAGCTTTTAGGAATCGCTTTCATTAGATCAATGGCTTTCTGCCAGTGGCTGATAACTTTATTCCATTGGTCTTCTGTTGCCGCCGTTTGAGTCAGCTTGGCCGCCTCAGTTGCCTGGTTTAAGGCTTGATTGAAACTCGATTTGGTAAATAGTGAAGCGACTTTTGAGGGGGCTACTAGGCTTGAAGCTAAAGATGATTTTGAGATCTGGGAGGCGTTGGCAACTGTTTCAATGCCGTCGCAAAGATCGCGATCAGATTCCTGAACGCTGGGACTGTTTTTCAGAAAATCTCGCACCTGATCACATTGTTTTGCAAGCAGGTTATCAAATCCCCCAACTAGCCACACGCGGGCGGTGCCGTCTGATCCACTGGTAGCCAGCTGGGTGCCATCGGGGCTGTACACGACGGACCTGACACGCCCTTGATGGCCTTCGAGGACAGCCAGTTGATGGCCCTCGGTGTCCCACACACGGGCGGTGCCGTCTGATCCACTGGTCGCCAGCTGGGTGCCATCGGGGCTGTACACGATGGACCTGACAGGCCCTTTATGGCTGTCGAGAACAGCCGGTTGATTGCCCTCGGTGTCCCACACGCGGGCGGTGCCGTCTGATCCACTGGTCGCCAGCTGGGTGCCATCGGGGCTGTACACAACGGACCAGACATGCCCTTGATGGCCTTCGAGAACAGCCAGTTGATTGCCCTCGGTGTCCCACACGCGGGCGGTGCCGTCGTCTCCACTGGTCGCCAGCTGGGTGCCATCGGGGCTGTACACAACGGACCTGACATACCCTTGATGGCCTTCGAGTCGATTCTGTTCTTGCCCATCGTTGAATGTCTGTTGCAACTGTCCTAAAACAGACAGCTTTATTTGAGGATTGGGCATCACAGTCTGCCAAAAAGGATTTTGCAAAATTCTGGCAGCGCGGATACTTTCGATATCTGCCTCTAATCTCCTATTATTGGCCAGATTCGCATCCGACCAGGCGATCGACGTTTCAATCTGCTGAATCTCCGCCTCCCGAGTCTTAAGGCCAGAAAATAGGGCCAGCCCCGCCATCAAAACTCCACCGATAGTTGCTCCAGCAGCGAAGCGACGCGCTCGCCTTAGTTTCTCCTATTGCCGCTCCTCTTCTTCTCGCTCCTGCTTATCTCTCAGCCCCACACTCGCCATCAAAAATTCAGTGGCGTCTGGGCCAAATCCGCCTAGCACCTGGTTAAACGTCAGGTCATCTCTTAATTTGACCGCCTTCTCTAGCTTGATGCCGCTCCAAAGTTCCTCGTCCCGCTGCGTCACCTTCCACTGTCTCACGTCCTCATTCAGCCGGTTCCGCAAGGCGATCGCCTCTCGGTTCTCGGTAATCCACTCCTCCAAACGGTTCCATGAGGTGAGCAACACCTCATGGGCGATCTCTACGGTCGCCTCTGATTCGGTCTCAGCCTTGGACGCATCGCTCACCAGCAGATTGGCATCAATGAGCTGAACCAGGACCTTCTTCTCTAGCGGGTCAGCGAACCGCGATCGCAGCTCCCGCTTGCGTATGGGTCGCCAGTCTGTCTCACTGGTACTGTTGCCGCCAATCCCCACCAGCCTCAAAAAGATGCGCTGCATCGCCGTCTGCTCTTCTTTAGACAGACTTTGGTGAATCTGATCCACCCGCTTTTGCAGCGCTCCTCGTACTCCGCCAATCGCATCGTAAGACTTGATATTCAGCGTTCGATCGTCCAGGCCGCCGTCCTTTTCCTCCAGCTCACGCTCAATCTTCCATAGCAGATCTAACGTGTACTGCATCAGCGGCAAGTAGCCCGCCTGCCCCTGCACCTCTTTGATAATCCGCTCTACCAACCCTTTCTCAAACACAACGCCGTGGTGGGCTGCAGGCTGCTCAATGGCTAGGCGCAGTTCGTCGGAGTGCATTTGCGTCAATAGGGGGCGATAATTTTCGGTTAAAACAGCTAACTCATTTGCTGGAGCAGCATCAAGTTTGTCCAAAAAATCTGACCGCATCGTGGCCACGATCTTGAGGGTGGGGTCGCCCGCGTAGTCTTTGCACAGCTTTGCTAGATCTTTGATGAAGCGATCGCGCTTTTCTGGATCACTCACGGTAAACAGCTCTTCAAACTGGTCAACAAAGATGAACCAAAACGAGTCCGGCTGCTTTAAACTGCTCACCAGCCGATTCAAGGTTCCATCATCACCACTCGTGACAAATTCGACCTCAGACTGCTTAAACCGCGCACCGAGTAAACTACCATAGAGTGCCTTGAAGGGATCTTTATCGGGTCTCAATGTTAGATTGACCCACTGATTACCTAGTTTTTGAGAAAGCCAGGGAATCAGCCCTGCCCCCACCAAAGACGACTTTCCGCTACCAGATGCCCCCAACAGCAGCACCAGGTTGGTATGCTCTAGCTTGTTCACCAGCTCAGCTAGAAACTGATGCCGACCAAAAAATTTGTCTTTGTCATTGGGCTCAAAACTTTTTAACCCTTTATAAGGCGAAGTCTTCTCAAACGGTCGAGTCTTAATTTCATCTACCGAGATTTGGATAATCTCGCTGTAGGTGATGACATTGTTATCACCACCAAAGACAAACTTCCCTCGCCCCTGAACCTGTATTAGCCTTTCGCCCGCTTGGCCCACATTACCAGCAATAGAAGCGTCACTGATTGAAAGCTTTTGGCTTGATTTGTTATGTCTACTCATTTTGTACCTCCTATAGTCCAAAGAAATGAGAAGCGACCCCTAGCCAGGGCAGCAGCTTTTTTACAACGGGTGTAACTTTCTCTAAGAGAGACTGACCGACGCCAACAGCATCATCTGTTTCTTTCAAAATCTTGGTAACCTTGCGGAGATTTTTCGCCGCAAACGTTTTGTCTGGTTCCTCTTCACTGACTTCTTCCTTAGCTGACTCTAAGCAGCCTATGGCCTTGTTTTTTTGACCTTCAGGCAGGCCAGAGCCCTCCAGCAAAGTCTCAATTTCAGCAAACAGCTTAACCACCTCCTGTGGTGTCAACGGCTTTGCATTTTCATTTTGAGACTGAGTCTGGGTCAAATTCCCGCCGGCTTGACCGACCGATCCATAAATAGTGCCGCCGCTGATATTCATGGACTGACGCGAATTATTTTCGTAGCGCGAATTGTCCTGAGAGACCGTTGAATTTTCTCCCGCCTGGATACCGCTAAAGGCGTTATTGCTGCCGCTAATGTTGATGTTGCCAAATGATTGGGACTGGGTTGCTGGGCTGGGCGCTTCAGTCGCGGGTACCGACGTTGGCTCAGCCGCAGGCTCAGCCGAGAGTGGCGCACGGCGACGCTTGCGATACTTTTTTACCGGGGTCGAGTGCTCTGAGCTACCTTCTAACGCAATGGCGCTACAGCCGATTTCGAAGGCTTCGTCATAGTCGCTGCCCGCCCCCAGCGCGTCATAAAACCCCTCGGCAAACTGAACGGCTGGCTTGTCGCCGATGGGCTGATTCATACCGATGACGCAGTCTACAAACTGATGGATTGCCATCGCCTGCACCTCTGAGTAACAAGCATTAAGCAAAACACACTCAATCTGCCCCGTCTCGAAAATGCCGAACAGTCCAGCTAAAGCCTCAGTGCTGACCAGTTGAGCTTTGCCAGCGTCATTTTCTAGCACGAGCCCTTGTTCGCCGGTGCCGTGCCCCGAAAAGTGAACAATTTGGGGGCGATGGTCGAGTAGCGCCCGCCGCAGATCGGTGGTTCGCACGGCGAGTTTGGTGGCGATTTCAAAGCGATCGCGATACCGAGAACGCTGCAAAGCTTCTTCCACCCGCCGCACTTCTGCATCTAGCCTGAGCGGATCGTAATCAGGAATTTGCGGATTTGCAGTCAGAATGAGAATTTTGATTGGATTCATAATTGAGCCTTCTGCGATGTTTAACCCTGGTGAAAGACTGACAGCTATCCACAAGACTACCGCTGCCTATTTCAGCTAATCGTAACCGACAGTCGTTTTAACAAACTGTTACTTGAAGCCTATGTGCATGTCCACATAAAATTAACGGGGGTACGCTAATACACCCACTTTTCGCATCGTATCAATGAGCTCATTGCACTGCTCAAGAATATCCGCGCAGCTTTTCGAAAACTCGGCAGAAACTTGTACTAAACTAATTAGATCAGCAGGATTACGAACTATTGCACCGATGCTCAACAAAGTGGTGCCAATCAAATTAATATCGCCTTGCTGTATAGCGTCTTTCAAACTGCTCTTTTCTGTGGCCAGAGTGGCCTGCTGTTCTGCTGAAAGAATGGTCTTATTTTCTTCTAGAAAACCCTCAAGCTGCTCCATGACAGGAGATACATTAGTATCAAAATCTAGCACCATCAGATCGCTACTTTCGCTATTTCGGAGACAGTCTAATCGTTCTGCACATTCATTTTCAAAGATCGATCTAAGATCTTCTAGACTACTTTCTATCTGAGCAACAGAGACTTCTTTTGCTTGAGTATCAGGGAGCCTGATTGTATTTCTTAAAGGTTGCAACGTCTTTTTTGCGGCCCCAGATAGCTTTTCTCTAAAAGAAGCAGGCAACCTATCACCAAATAACCACGCACCTGCTACCGCAATAGGAACGCCTATCACCAGTAGTTCTCCTAACACAATAGCACTAAGAGCACCACTGGTGCCAGCAATTCCCAAGGTCTGAAGCTTCTTACGAAATGCTTCTTTTTCTGACTTTTTTAGCTTTTGCCTAGAAAGCTGCAAACTAGCTTCCATGAGACCAATTTCTTTCAAATAGTTTTTGCTGAATAATCCATTTAGGATTTCTAACGAAAAGGTTTCTACGACGGTTAGATAGTCACTCCATTCCAGGAATCTATTCACACATTCGTAAGCCTGAATCGCTGCTAAGCGTTTATCCCCTGAAAGATTGTAGTAGTGAAAACTTCCCAAATAACCGAGGGCAATCAGATAGCGATTTGAGAATTCTCCGGAGGTTCCTTTTGTCGTTCCGTTAGAATCAAGCTCAACTAGCTCAGCAAATTTTTGCCGCGCTGCTTGAAGCTCTCTCTGTTGCATTTCAGGAACAGAGGAAAGCGCGCCGTCTCGAAGATGTCTAAAGGCCGTTCGAAGATCTCTGAGGATCACCTCATCGAGCTTTGACTGAATTTCTTCAGCTGCACTCAACATTTCTGCCTTTGCTTCTAGTACTTGCTTGTTAATTTGAGATAACTTTGAAAATACTTGAGCTGTCCAAATAGCACTTGCTGGATCCATGATTGCGTTTACTCGTGGTAGGGTTAAGTAACGTTGCAAAGCTGACTCCTTGGGCGTTACTTCCCTATCAAATCGGATGGCTACCTGAGATCGAACCTGAGTATGACAGGCTTATTCTGACTTCTGTGAAACGTTGTTCTGAGTTTTGCGAGTAAAAAAAAGGTCATCTTACTTCAAGCAAGACGACCCCCTGCTCTGTAAAGAGAGAATCTCTAATTGAGTGCTGCGACGTTAGGCTTTTCCGAAACCGACAGGTACTGTAAATCGGCCTATCTCTACATGATCTGGGGTGCCTGGCTTATAGTGCACCCAAAATGATATTTTGGGG
>JBCBZL010000247.1:0-7635 GCA_039815385.1 Cyanobacteria bacterium P01_A01_bin.114 | reverse complement strand
GGACGGGTTGCAGTGGGTTAATGGGTAATGGGAGAGGGTAATGGGTAGAGGGTTCCACACCCTCCACTCTCCACCCTCTACCCTCCACCCCCTTCCCCCGGATTCCCCCGGATTCCCTCTGTAAACATAACCAACGGGTGATCTCCCCACGCTGTCAAATTGCTTCCAAAATCACGGTCTCTGGCCCAGGGTTTCTAAAGGTTGCCCCCTCCCCGGTTCTTAATAGAGCCTTACTTGTTCTATAAATAGAACATAAATATTCAATTAACTTGTTGAGTGCTATAAGTTAATGGGCAATCTTGGTAGTGAGGAGCAGCTTTGATGAAACTAAACGCGTGTTTTCAGCAATTGCTTCCGGTTGTCACTGCCCTGGGGATCTCGCTGACCATGCCTTCTAAGAGTGTTGCCCAAACCCTGTCTCTCGACGCAGAAGCCGTCTTACAGCAAGGCTTGTCTTACGTACAACAGGGTGATTTAGACAGCGCGATCGCACATTTTGAACAAGCGGTTGAGCTGGCTCCCGATTTGCCCACCACCCACTACAACCTGGGCCTGGCTCTGCGTCAGCAAGGCCGCCTTCAAGAAGCTGCCAGCGCTTTTTGGCAAGCAGTCCACGCTGACCCCGGCTTTACCCTGGCCTATGTTAATCTGGGCGCAGCTCTGCTGGACGGCAATAACCCAGAGCAGGCCGAAGAATATTTGCAACAGGCCATTCTCGTAGAGCCTGACCTGGGTATCGCTCATTACAACTTGGGCTTGGTTCAGCGCCGCCAAAATAATCTGGCCGAAGCCTTTGAGTCTTTTCGTAAAGCCGCTGAGTACAGCCCGCAGGCTCCAGAAGTTCACTATCAGATCGGGCTGCTGTACCTACAGCAAAACCAGCTAGAAGGTGCTGAAACCGCATTCAGCAATGCTCTCGCCTTAGATGAAGCCTATCCTGAAGCCCACTACAACCTGGGCATTACTCGCTTTCGCGGGGGAAACCCTGAGGCAGCACTCCCCTCGTTTGAGAGAGCCATTCAGCTTTACCCTGAATTTGGCCATGCCTATTACTCTGAAGGATTAGCCCTGGCTGAGCTAGGTCGCTACGAAGAAGCCACCACCAGGCTACAGCAGGCCCTGAACCTGTACATTACTCAGGGCCGCTCTGACTGGGTGACCAATGCTCAAGCGCAGATAGAGCGGATTAGTGGGCTCTAGAAAGCATCTAGCTCAAACGCATTTTTCTCACCGCCCTCTAGCAAAGCTAGATTGCTTTTGAGCTGCCGCCAGACCAGCGCGGCGCTCAAAAAAGTCAACGGGGCTGCCGCGCCATAAGCAAGCCATAGCGGGAAGCCAAAAACGCCTAATCCCGATGCCAAGAAAATACAGGTACCTGCACAAATGCCGAAGAAGGGTAGCTGTAAATCGACCCCCTGTAATTTTGCCAGGGTCCGAGTTGATCGTTTTTGGTACCAGTCATTGAGCGAATCTTTGAGAACTGCGGCAAAAGCAGCTCCAGAGGTGACTGAGATCAGCAACCCAGCAACCAAAAAGAAATAGGGTGGATCAAATAAAAAGTACACAGGCGCTCCCTTCTCAATCTAATGTAAATCAATGTTAACCTCGCTTCATTATAGGGGTTGGCGAGCCTGTAAATCGGAGTGCTGCTATGGGGTTTCTTGCTCAGGTTGAGCCGCTGGATATGGCGCTAGATGCGGTATCTAGCACCCAAGAAAAGCTGATTGCTTCGGCTATCGGCCTAACTGTGGTGCTGGTGCTGAGGCTGTTTGCTCAGCGCTGGGTCAATCGCCAAATCGAAGATGCTCGGACGCGATACCACTGGCGCAAAAGTATTGGCTATATCAGCGGTGCGATCGCGCTGCTCGTTGCTGGTGTTCCCTGGCTACCCGATCTTCGCGGGCTATCTACGTTTTTGGGTATCATTGCTGCTGGCCTAGCCGTGACCCTCAAAGAGCCGATTTCTGACATGGTGGGCTGGGCTTTTATCCTGGTGCGTCAGCCGTTTCATGTGGGCGATCGCATTGAAATCGGTGACCATGCCGGAGATGTGATTGACATCCGTATTTTTCAATTTACCCTGATGGAAATCGGTAACTGGGTCGAAACCGACCAGAGCACAGGGCGCGTCATCCATGTTCCCAATGGCAAAGTTTTTCAAGATGCGATCGCTAACTACTCTAAAGGGTTTCAATATATCTGGAATGAAATCCCGGTCTTGATTACGTTTGAAAGCAATTGGGAAAAAGCCAAAGCGATCTTGCACAGCATCGCCGATGAAAACGCTGAGCACCTCAGCGAAGCGGCCCAGCGGCGGGTCCAAAAAGCCGCCCAAAAATACATGATCTTCTATGCCAAACTCACGCCCACGGTGTATACCTCTGTTCGAGACAGCGGCGTTTTGCTCACCATTCGCTACCTCTGTGCCCCCCGCCACCGCCGCGGCACCGAACAAGCCATTTGGGAAACCATCTTGAGAACCTTTGTCCAGCATGATGATATCCAACTGGCCTATCCGACCCAGCGATTTTACACGTCTCCTCAAGTTTCTCAGATCTCCCATATCAACAAATCGAGGGAAGTCAGCTAGGTATTTTACTGAGCTCTAGTAGCCTGTCATAGCTATTTCTCTCCTGCGATAGCTTCATGGGTTAGTCGAAAATATGCCCATCGAGACTGTGCCAGTCGAGGTTGAGGCTGTTGACGTGATTAAACAAATTCCCTTGGTCTTAAGATAGAACTGAGCCACTGGGAGTTCATTTGGGATTCACTCACCACATGTCACAACGCACTTATTTTTCTGGTCTGGTCGCAAGCTCTGCCCTTGTGCTGTCTGCCTGTACGGGCGGCACTGGTGGGGGCGGTATCACCATCGGCACCGATCCGCCGCCCGCCCAGGGCGATCAGCTGGTGATTCAGCCCATTCAGGTTTGTAACGACAGCGGCGGGCAGTGTGCCCAGACGGGCTTTTTTGAAGCGGTCACCCAAAAAATCTGGGATCAGGCTGGGCTGCAGGTTACTTTCTTGCCAACTAACCAGCTAAATGACTCCACTTATCTCAGTGTTGCGCCGGGGGCTGGCAGCAACAGCGAGTTTTCTCAGCTGTCTTTTTCAGGAGGGGCCGGAGCCTTCGGTCGCCACCCCAGTTCCACTCGAGACAGCGGCCCCATCAACCTCTGGTTTGTCGATACTATCGAAGTGGGTAGCGGCCTGGTGCAGTTTGGTAATGCCTGGGTAGGCTCTAACGGCGTGCTGATCAGCGATGATATTTTTGATTTTAATAATGGGGTTGGTCGCATAGATGTGATTGCCCATGAGGTGGGTCACAATTTGGGCCTACGACATTCCACCCTGGGGGCGGGGCCTGCCAACAACTTGATGAGCGACGGTCGCAGTCGAGCAATACCCAGCTCAATTGACGACATTTACCCTGACGGGGCTAGACTATCTCGGCTAAACGACGACCAAATTCGCGAGGCGCGCAGCAGTGGTTTCTTATTGAGCGCAGCGGGGTTAGCGAGCCTGACAGGTTCAATGCCGGATGTAGCAGAGAGTGACATACCGACGGGGTTGACTACAGAGGCAGATGCAATACCAGTTGGGTTTGAAGCGTCGGTGTCAGGCTTAAAGGTGCCAAAGGATTTGGTGACGGGCTTCAGTTTCGGTGTGGGTGATGCGGCTTGGCCCCCTCTCGCGACCTCAGGCAGCTCAGCTGAACCGGCGGGGGGTTACACCAGCATTGAGCCCAGCATTGAGCTCGTTGCCGAGGCTGATACGGCGTCGGTGCCAGAGCCAGGAGTCTCGTTTTTAGTATGGTTAGGGCTAGCTGGGTTTGGTGGACGCTGCCTGCAGAAGGGGCGATCTCAACTCAGCAGTTCGCGTACCAAGCTCTCTCGTGTCGGGAGTGACTGTCAATGAATGCTTTAAAACTATCGAACCTGCTGACGGCTGTGCTGGTTTTGGGCTGGGTTGGCGGAGCAATCGCCTGTGTGCCCTCTTTAAATGAGGTCAGTTCAGCAGATGGGACCAGCTCAGAGATAGGACAGTCCCCTATGAACGTACTTGATCCAGATGCCGAACCAGGTGTCGAGCCCAATATTGAGCCCAATATTGAGCCAGCATCCGGGGCGAATGACGCGATCGCACTGCCCCCTGAGTTGCAGATTTATCATTCAGAAAATGGTGACTATAAACTTGAGGTGAGCACCGCTGACGGGTGGGCAACGTCCCAGGCAGAGGGGCGTTTGTATCGCTTGAGTGGGGGTGACGAAACCCTGCTGTGGCAGCAGACGCTGCCACAGGCGTATGGGCCTCGCTTTGTGGCCATGGGCGCGGGTGGGCAGGTCCTCCTGCTCGACGAATACATTAACGTGGCCAGCCCCTACGCCGTCATGGTGATAGATGTATCAGGCGAAGTACTTGCCCAGCATAGCTTTGACGATGTTCAAGCGGTGTTAAATGTTTCTCGGGCTGCGATTGTAGAGCAGGCTGAGTCTGGCTGGTGGCTGAGCGGCTCCCCAGAAATGAGTGACGCGGCGCATGTTTCTGTGGCAACCTCAGGGAAGACTTTAATGATTGACCTCAATGACGGTCAACTGTCTTTGTGAACCTGGCTTCCTATGAATTCTCCCCTCAAAGTTCTCCAAATTGTGCCGTCGATTTCGTTGATCTACGGGGGCCCTAGCCAGATGGTACGGGGGCTGAGCGGTGGGCTGGCGCGTCAGGGAGCCACCGTCACGGTGATCACCACCGACTCTAATGGCGATATTGATCAGCCTCCCTTAGAGGTGCCTCTCAATCAGCCGGTGGCTCAAGACGGCTACGAGGTGATTTATTTTCGTTGTTCGCCGTTTCGGCGCTATAAGTTTTCGCTGGGGTTGCTCAACTGGCTACGGCAGCACGCCCACCAGTACGACATCGCTCACATCCACGCCCTTTTTTCTCCGGTGAGTACGGCGTCAGCGACGGTGGCTCGGTGGCAGGGGTTACCTTATATCATGCGGCCATTGGGCACCCTCGACCCGGCAGATTTGCAAAAGAAAAAGCAGTTCAAACAAGTCTATGTGTCTCTGTTTGAACGATCCAATCTCAAGGGGGCGGCGGCGATTCACTTTACTAGCCCGCAAGAAGCCAAAGTGTCAGAGCGGTTTGGGCTGACCACGCCAGATTTAGTCATGCCTTTAGGGGTTAGACTACCCGAGTTTCAACAGTCTGAGGCAGCGGCGGCGCGTTCGATCCGTGAACAGTTCAAAATTGCAGCGGGGGTGCCGATTGTCCTGTTTATGTCGCGAGTTGATCCTAAAAAGGGGCTCGATCTGCTGTTGCCAGCCTTAACGCAGCTACAGCAGTCAGGGGTGCCGTTTCACTTTGTGCTGAGCGGGTCTAACCCACAAGACCGGGCCTATGAGCGTGCGATCGCAACCCAAATCCAAACCTTGCCTTTAAATCATTGCACCACGTTAACAGGCTTTGTCTCTGGGGCTCTTAAAGCTCAGCTTTTGCAGGCTGCGGATGTGTTTGTGCTGCCGTCTTACTATGAAAATTTTGGGATTGCGGTCGCCGAAGCCATGATGGCTAGCAAACCAGTGGTGATTTCTGACCAAGTGCATATCTGGCCTAACATCCAGAGTAGCGAGTCAGGTTGGGTGGTGCCCTGTGAGGTGGCACCGCTGCAGGCAGCTTTGCAGCAGGCGCTTACAAACGCCGACGAACGACAGCGACGGGGTGAGAATGGCCAACACTATGCAACTGAAAATTATGGATGGGATGCGATCGCCCAGCGGATGATTCAGGCGTATCGAGATCTGCTTACCCAGCATTAGGTATTTTTCGAACGAGTCGTCTGTCAGGATTTAATTTTCAGTTGATGGGTGAGTACGCTGCGCTAGTGAGTAGTAAAGACCTCGTCCTCCTCACCATTCACTATCTCACCTCGCCTACCCAAATTTTTGAGCTTGACACGGTACTAATCGTGATTAACGTAACCTTCGCCTAAGGCATCTTCTATGGCATGAATAGCTCGCCGCCGATCGGCTTCCTTCGTCAGGCCATAGCCTTCGCAGACTCCCCAAAAGCCTACCGTCATAGCAACGGCTGCGTACTTGAGACTGGGCCTCACGTCTGACTTAGTAAGGACCCCACCCCAGCTGGCAGCCAGCAGAATACCGTAGGCGATCATCACAGTTTTAAGCAAATTTCGCTTACTCCAGCCAATATGCATGGCCGACTTTTCTAATAAAACAGGGACACTGAAGCGAGTTTGAACCAGTTGAGTCGGTGTCATGGGTTTTTCTGAATGGGGAACAAGTGAATGGATGATTGAAGACCGCTGCCTATATAGATATATAGAGGGCTACCACGGTAGGAATTATCACGGTAGGAATTATCACGGTAGATATCTATAGAGAAGATACGGGGAAGCTTCTTAAGGATCCTGGAGAATTCGGTGAGCATTGCACTAACTACACGAAGGGGTCGCCCGACAACAAGGTTTTTTAATATCTACAGGCAAGCTGACCCTTCTTCATGGCTGTAGAGGGTTAGTGCGAGTTGATTAATGATGGCTGATGGCTCTGGAGAATTCTGGTGCGCTTGCTTTAGCTCCACCTATTGACTCTATGAGTCTCATTGGATCTACTTATATCCTCTAAATAAGCTTTCCCGTAAGGTCGATGTCTATCCCTTTTTTTAACGTTTCATTTGCAATTTTTAATCTTTCTCTTCCTCCCTTCTGGTCTCCCGTCACCTGCCATTTGCTTCTAAAATGAAAATTTCGTGCAGATGCCCCCAAAACCCAATGCCTGAAGAGCAAATTGACCTATTCGGTGCCGCTGAAGCGACCAGTGAGCTCAGTCCTGACCAGTTTGAGCAAATTCCTACCAGTGCAAAGATCCCGATTCCGAGGGGCACTTATGAAAATCTCGACCAGCTAGCGGTTCACTGCAAAAGCTGTCAGCGCTGTGGTCTTGCCGAGGGGCGCACCCATGTCGTTGTCAGTCGAGGTAGCCGCACGGCACCGATCCTCGTGATTGGTGAGGGGCCAGGCCAGCAGGAGGATGAACAAGGTCTGCCGTTTGTGGGCCGCTCGGGTCAGCTACTAGATAAAATCTTGGCCTCGGTCAAGTTAGATATTGAGAAAGACGTCTACATCTGCAATGTGGTCAAATGTCGCCCCCCCAATAACCGTGACCCTGCCGCCGATGAATCTGCCGCCTGTAAGCCCTATCTGCTAGAGCAAATACGGCTGGTAAATCCTAAAATCGTCTTGCTAACTGGCAAAACGGCGATGAAAAACTTGCTGAATATCACCAAGGGCATCACCAAAGTGCGGGGCGAATGGATGGACTGGGAAGGTCGTCACTGTATGGCCATCTTTCACCCCGCCTATCTGCTCAGAAACCCCTCACGAGAGCCGGGCAAGCCCAAGTGGCTGATGTGGCAAGATATTCAGGCGGTGCGGAAAAAGCTTGATGAGCTCAGGGAGGCAGAATAGGGCGTAGAGAGTTTTGAGTTCTCAGATAAAACCTTTCGCCCTTCTTACGCATACTGACTCGGCGTCGGGTAAACCCCATTCACCACCCACTCACCGATGGCCTTAAACTTGTAGTCCACCGGGTCGTGCAGGCTAAAGGTACG
>JBCBZL010000182.1:0-9959 GCA_039815385.1 Cyanobacteria bacterium P01_A01_bin.114 | reverse complement strand
TTGCGATCGCGCAGATAGTATTCAATGCCAGAATCCCAAGGGGTATAGGTTTCTGGCCCCGGATCGGCTTTTACGGCTTCAGCCAGGTCAACCAGCAGCTGTGCGCTTTGAGCCGTCACGACGTAGGCCACCATGGCGGTTGAGTAGCCTTGGGCGTAGCCCCCCTCAGTAAGGGTATAAATTTGCGGCGCACAGGTGTACAACCAGGCAATGCCCAATTTAGGATCGGCAGGATCGAAAGGCGGCGGCAGTTGGCCAAAATCTTTCACTGGCACGAAGTCTGCCTCAACCACCAGCGTCGGCTGTGCCGAGTGCAGCGCTCGCTCCCATGCCTGCCGATGATTGAGCAGGCAGAGATAGCTGCGCGAATAGCGCTCGTAGCCGGGCTGATGGATCTGTCTGAGTACCTCGCACTGACAGCTTGCTTTTGTAAGGCTTGTTTTTATCTGGGTGGTGTCTTCTTTATAGGCCAGGATAAAGGTGGAGCCAATGACCTGGGTAAGGAGTGGCGAAGCAGGAACAGACGACATTGGGGATTTCTGGATTTTAGATTTTTCTCCGACGACCTCAACTTAACATTCAAAACTGAGCCCTCAATACTTTCCCGCCTCTCTCCCCGCGTCTTTCACCTCCCCGCGTCTTTCACCTGCCCCATCTTCCTTATCTGCGCCACCTCCCCTTGGTCCTCCCATTGCCCACTACCCTCGCCCTACCCATTTAACTGCGATCGCGGCAAAATAACCTCTGTAACTACCGTGAGACCGTACCGCATGACCATTGGCGTTTGGATACTGGGCGATCAGCTCTGGCAGGGCCAGGCAGCCTTGGCTAGCTGTGAGGCAGACCCCAAAAATACCGCTGTGATTTTGATTGAGTCACGCCGTCACGTTCAATCGCGACCTTATCATAAGCAAAAGCTGGTGCTGGTGTGGTCAGCGATGCGTCATTTTGCAGACGACTTAAAAACAGCAGGCTGGTCAGTTGACTATGCTCAGGGTGAGGATTTTGAACCATCGCTGCGGCATTGGATTGAAGCGCAAAGCATCACCGAACTAAGGGTTATGGAACCCGCCGATCGACCCTTTGGGCAATTTCTAACCCATCTGGAGCTGCCCTGTAAGCTAACTATCATCCCCAACAACCATTTTCTTTGGTCGACTGATGAATTCTCCAAATGGGCCAAGGGTCGAAAAAGTCTGCTGCTCGAGTCGTTTTATCGCGAAGGCCGCAAGCGCTACGACATTTTGATGGAGGGCAAAGACCCCACTGGCGGCCAGTGGAACTTTGACAAAGAGAATCGCAAGCCGCCCAAAGGCAAAATTGAACCACCCGACCCGCTGTGGTTTGAGCCCGACGCGATTACTCAAACGGTAATAGAAGAGGTAGAAGCAGCAGATTTCCCCACCTTTGGTGATCTGGAGCCGTTTCGCTGGGCAGTCACTCGAGCACAGGCCCTAAAGGTGCTTGATCACTTTATTGAGGAACGACTCAATACCTTTGGCCCTTATCAAGATGCCATGGTGACGGGGGAAGATACGATGTGGCACGCGCTGCTGTCGCCTTATATCAATATAGGTTTGCTCCATCCGCTGGAGGTGATTGAAGCGGTTGAAAAAGCTTGCCACGACAGCGAGCCGCCCCTAAACAGTGTTGAGGGATTTATTCGTCAGGTGTTGGGCTGGCGAGAATATATGCACGGTCTGGCCCACTATGTGAGTGATGACTACCCTGACAAAAACTGGTTTGGGCATACCCAACCCCTGCCCGAGTTTTTTTGGACCGCTGACACGCCTATGAACTGTTTGCATCAGACGCTTGATCAGGTAAAACGAACCGGCTATGCCCACCATATTCAGCGGCTGATGATCCTGAGCAACTTTGCATTAATTGCAGGGCTCTCACCCCAAGCAGTCGAAGACTGGTTCCACGCAGCCTTTATTGATGCCTACGACTGGGTGATGCAAACCAACGTGATTGGCATGGGATTATTTGCTGACGGAGGCATTTTAGCCACTAAACCCTACGCTGCCTCAGCCAACTACATCAACCGCATGAGCGACTATTGTAAAGGCTGTCAGTATAACCACAAGGCGCGGGTGGGCGACGACGCTTGTCCGTTTAACACGTTCTACTGGGATTTTCTCAATCGTCATCGAGAGAAGCTACAGTCTCAGGGGCGCATGAATTTCATTCTCAAAAATCTGGACGAGATGTCTTCAGAAGAGCGCACTGATATTCAAGAGAGCGCCGACGCCTGGCGTCAGCGCTTTAAAACCTGATGTGGTCAAAAAAGGGGGCTTATTACGTCAAAAAGCCAGGTTATGTGCCCAATTTAAGCATTGAGACTACAGTGGCGCGCCACAAAAATTGCATAGAAAACTTAATGATTCTTGCAGTAAAACTTTTTATTGTTAGATTTGCTACTAAAAGCCTTGCTATTCACCCTGGGTCTTGTGTTATTCTTTCGCCAGATTGGAAATTTTCCAACTTAACGGTTCATTTTGCTTTTTTTAAAAAAGCGGTTCTTGATCAAAAGGTGTGGCGCTTTGGGGCCATGCCTTTTTTTTGGCTGATTTGCTTAAGTTGAGAGCTCTCAGATTTATACCCTCTGGACTACCCCTTTGTAGCCCTTCTAGCCTTTTCAGAGGTGTTGCCATCGGGGCTTTTTTCCTGTCTTGCAGAAACTTGCAGAAACTCACAAAAACTTGCAGCTAACTTGCTAGATTAAGTTAGTTTTCTGACCTAAGCCTCAATTTCTTCGTTGACGGGGAATCGGTCAATCAAGTAAGCGGCTTGCCGCGCGGTGTTTTTAACCGAGTCCGACAAGAAAGGGACGTGGGGAATTTGGGATAAAAAGTCAAGGGTGCGGCGCAAGATCCGCACCACGTCACCTTCGTCCAGGCTGGTGTTGTTGCACAGCTCGGTCCAGTCAGTTTCTAGCGCCCACTGTTCGACCAGCGCGATCAGATCCCACTCAAGCCAAACGGGGATGACTAGCTGATGACGCCGCTGGAGTCGAAAGATTTCTCGACGCAGCTGACGCAGTCCTTCCAAGGCTGCTTCTACTTCGCTGGAGGTGCGGTATCGGGTCCAAGTATCGGGGCGGGATACTTCGGTCAAGATGGCGGCGCAGGCCGCCGCAAACTGATGGGGCGGGAGGGTGTCAAACTCGCCAGAGGCCAGGGTCATCCCCAGCCAAAGCTCATTGTCACCGCGAATCGCAGCGGCTATCTGTCCGAGGTTAGTCGGTCGATTGTTTTCCAGGCAGTCAAAATGTTCCAAAATCTTCATCAGACTGAGGAACTCTTCCCAATAGCGGTGGGCCAGATCGGCATATTTGGCTTTGCGATCGCGCAGTTCTGTCTCCAAACGCACCAGCTGATCCTGATGTTTGAGCAAGGTTTTGGGGCTACCAAAGGTCTGGGCAGGGTGATCTTGCAAGACAGCCTCGAGGCCCTGCACCCGTAGCCGCTGCTCTTTAACCTCCGGGGCCAAATCTTCTAAAGCAGGCAAATCTGGCAGGCGTTCTGCGATCGCCAGGCTGCTGTCATCACCGCTGACCGGGTTGCCAGGGCGCTTGGGCAGGGCCGTGGGCGCTAGCAGATCGTCCACTTCGGCCATGCGATCGTACTCGTCGTGGATCTTGAACACATCGCGCACGGTCACCACATACCAGCGGTTAGACCGGGTCAGACAGACCAGGTAAGGAAACTGCCCTGACCCCGGAATTTTGTTCACCAAAACCGCTGAAACCGGCTGCCCTACCGGAATATGCTTGCCCTTCAGAGAAAGGGTGGTGCCTGCCACTGCAAAACTGGCGGCCATGCGTAAGTCACCGGTCAGGGTTTCTTCAGCCTGTTCTTTGAGAATCTTGAGCAGGCGTCGTTCTTCTTTAATTCGCTCCCGCAGCTTGGCATAGTCTCTGAGGGTGGCCTCGTCTACCGAAGCAAGTTTCTCTCTAATCAGAGTAATTGTGTTGTCAAGGTCAGCAATGGCCCGCTTTTGGGGGGTCAGATGCAGGGTTGACATATATTGCCCAAAGCTTCGCTCGATCAGCTCTCGGGCCTCTTCAAGAGATTGTTTTTGCAGCAGGTTAAGCACCATACCGTAGCTGGGGGTAAACTGACTCACCAGCGGGTCAGGTTTAGACAGGGCCAAGGCGGCGGCTTCCTTTGAGCCTTCAAAGGGGGTTTCTACCGTGACCACATGACCCTGGAGATCCATGCCTCGCCGTCCGGCCCGTCCGGCCATTTGCAAAAACTCTGAGGCGTGCAGCAGTCGATGGCCATTATCGGTCCGCTTCGAGAGGCTAGAAATGACGGTCGTCCGAGCAGGCATATTGATGCCCGCAGCCAGGGTCTCGGTGGCAAAGACCACCTTGATCAGCCCGGCCTGAAAGAGTTCCTCGACCAGGCTTTTCCAGGCGGGTAAAATCCCGGCGTGGTGAGCGGCAATGCCTCGGTAGAGAGGGTCAACCTGCCCGGCCCGACCCGCATCGGGGTTAGCGGCTAAAAACGCATCAATCCGCCGCTTGAGCTGAGCGGCTTCGTCTGGATTAACCAGCGATAGATTGCTCACCTCCTGCACCGACTTATCGCACCCCCTGCGGCTAAAGATAAAGTAAATCGCTGGCAGCATATCTTGCTGCTGCAGGCGACTCACGGTGGTGGCCAAACTTGCCGCTTTTAGTTTTTTCTTTTGGCCCCGCTGCTTGCGCGGCGGCTTGCGCTTGCCTTTAAGTCGGGGATGAATCGCCGTTTTTTGTTCATTGAGCAAGGGAAAAATGCCCTTCTCAGTGACGAAATGGAAATCTAGCGGGACGGGCCGAAAATCGGAATAAATTAATTCTGTGGGACCGTGGATCTGATCGATCCAGTCGGTGAGCTGATCGCCGTTGGCCACGGTGGCCGACAGGCCCACGACCTGGATCTCAGATGGGCAATAGATAATCGACTCTTCCCAAACGGTGCCCCGCTGCCGATCGTTCATGTAGTGACACTCGTCGAGCACCACCGTTTGCACGCCCTGTAGCGAGGTGCCGACTTCACCAATGGCGGTGCCGTAGAGCATATTGCGAAAAATCTCGGTGGTCATCACCAAAACCGGCGCATCGCGGTTGACAGACATGTCCCCGGTGAGTAGACCCACCCGGTCCTGACCAAACTGGTTGCGAAAATCCCGCAGCTTTTGATTAGAGAGCGCCTTGAGCGGTGTGGTATACAACACCCGCTTACCTTCATCCAAGGCGCGATAGATCGCGTACTCACCCACCAGGGTTTTGCCTGAGCCAGTCGGGGCGCAGACAATCACAGATTTGCCCTGATTTAGCGCATCGATAGCCTCATGTTGAAAGGGGTCTAAGTCAAAGGGGAATAGCTTTTCAGGTGCTAGCACAAAGCGGCTGGGTGGGAGGACGTTTCTATTGTAGGGGACGGGGGTGGAAACGTTGGGTCAGTGAATCATTGCGATGCTATTAGGTCAATGTAAAGTTCCTTCAAAGTGCGGAAGTTTACCTTCGCTTAACCTTCCAATAATTGTTTGGGGACTGGATGCTCGGAATGTCTGACTCTGAGCAAGACAAGATGAAAGTTTAAGCAGCTGGGTTCTCAGAACAGACCGTCGCCGTTTGATGGTTTCAACAGGACTGGCTTGAATAGAACTAGCTTAAACAGAATCGACTTTGATAGGGCGCATTCCAGTTTTTTTACGCTTTAGTTTCTAAAATAACTAACTTTATGATGCTCAGACAAACCCTGGGAAAATTACTGCCTGCTTGTGTGTTGGCAGGTGCCGTCGCATCCCCTGTATCTGCCGTCAGCCTTGACTTGGTGGGTCGCTTTGATAGCGGACTTGGTGAAGGTGCGGCGGAAATTTCGGCCTATGACCCGGTGCTCAATCGCTTATTTATTACCAATTCTACTGACAATTCCATCGACATTATCGATGTTAGCAACCCGGCAACCCCTGATCCAGTGAGCCGCCTAAGCCTGACGCCCTATGGAGCTGGGATCAACAGCGTAGCCTTTAAAGATGGGGTACTGGCCGTTGCGCTGGCAGCTGAGCCTGTCACAGACTCTGGTAGTGTGGCTTTTTTTGATAATAGCGGTCGCTTCTTAACCCAGGTGGCGGTGGGCCCGCTGCCCGACATGTTAACCTTTACGCCCGACGGCAGCAAAGTGCTGGTTGCCAATGAGGGAGAGCCCGACGGCGACATTGATCCAGAAGGCTCTGTCAGCATTATCGATATTTCAGCAGGGTTGGAAAGCGTTTCAGTCACTACCGCACTGTTCACAGCCTTTGACGGTCAAGAAGAGGCCCTGCGGGCCAGAGGGGTACGCATTTTTCCAGATGCAACTGCGGCCCAAGATTTGGAGCCTGAATATATCGCGGTGTCAGAAGATGGCCAAACGGCCTATGTCACGCTGCAAGAGGCCAATACGCTCGGTGTTTTAGATGTGATCTCTGGGGAGTTTACCGATCTGATAGGGCTTGGGCTTAAAGAGTATCCAGCTCTGGATGCCAGCGATCTCGATGAGGGTATCAACATCCAAGATTGGCCGGTGTTTGGGTTGTATATGCCAGACGCGATCGCAACCTACGACGTGGACGGTGAAACCTACATTGTCACTGCCAACGAGGGCGACGATCGCGGCGATGCGCACGAAGAAGGACGGGGCGATGCGATTCAACTTACAAACGTCGGCAGCGCTATCTCGTTTGGGCGCAACGGTGTCGCGTTGTCCCCTAGCATTGACGCAGCTCTGCTTGAAGCTGAAGCCCTGGGACGGTTGACGATCTCTTCCTTAGATGGTGACACCGATGGCAATGGGGACATCGATCAGATTGTGGCCTACGGAGGACGCTCTTTCTCTATTTGGCATGCAGACGGCACCCTGGTTTATGACAGCGGTGATGAGTTTGAGCAGATCACTGCCCAGCAAATCCCAGATCTGTTTAACTCCAAAGGCGACCCCGACAGCCTCGATGCCCGCAGCAATGCCAAAGGCCCCGAGCCTGAAGGGGTCACGGTAGGCACCCTGGGCGATCGCACCCTGGCCTTTATTGGTTTGGAACGCGTCGGTGGTGTGATGGTTTACGACATCACCGACCCTGTGAATGCCTTTTTTGTGCATTACGCCCCCAACCCCCCCGAAGACAATAGCCCAGAAGGGCTGCTTTACATTGCTGAAGCGGAAAGCCCCACCCGCAACCCGCTATTGGTGACCACGAACGAAGTGAGTGGGACAACCGCCATTTATGAAGTGATGCCCTAGGGCCGGCGGCGTCAGCCTTGCCTGAAAATTTGAGGTTGACAGCCCCCATAGTCTATTGAAGACATTTGTAAACCAGAAAGGCTCCCTGATGGACAACGATCGGGGGGCTTTTTTTATCGTTTTCTGAAGTTTTGCCTATATTTTTGGGGTAATCTGTGCTGGGCAAAAATTCGGAGGCTCACCCCCACAGCGTAATTCAGTGATTGCGATTTTCCCCGGTATACTATGGACTCACCCCCTCCTTGCCCCGCTCGAGCCCCTTAGTTTCTGAGAGTGCAGATGTCCCAACGAATCCTGTTTATCAGCAACGGTCACGGAGAGGATAACCACTCATCCCATGTGATTCGAGCGTTGCACGAGCTGCGGCCAGCATTAGAGATTGCCGCGATCCCAATCGTGGGGCAAGGGTATGCGTATCGAAAATTGGGGATTCCGATCAAGGGGCCGACCCTGACGCTGCCTTCGGGGGGGTTTACCTATATGGATCGATGGCGGCTGGTGGATGATATTCGGACCGGGCTGCTGAGCTTGACCTGGCAGCAGCTGAAGGCGGTGCGGCAAGTAGCGCCCCAGTATGATCTGGTGTTTGCGACGGGCGATATGGTTGGGCAGTCTTTTGCCTTTGCCAGCGGGCGACCGTTTATTTCGTTTATTTCGCCGCTGTCGGCGATGTATGAGGGCAGGCTGCAGCTGGATTTGATTTTACGGTGGGGGATTATGCGATCGCAGCGCTGTCTCATTGTCTTTACCCGCGATGCTTACACCGCTAAAGACCTGCAGCGCCAGGGGGTCGATAAGGCTCAGTTTGGCGGCATCCCCTCCCTTGACTGGCTCAAGCCCAAAGGCAAAGACCTACAGCTCACCCCTGGCCAGCCGATGATGGCGCTGTTACCAGGGTCACGCCTGCCGGAGGCCGTGCGCAATTTTAAGCTGCTGCTGGAGCTGGTGCGCGAAATTGCCCAGCTTAATCCACAGGTGCAGTTTCGTGCTGCCCTGGTGCCCGATTTGATGACCCAGCTAGCGGAGATAGCCACTGCTGCTGGGTGGCAGCACGAAACCGGTTGGCTGTCTTATCCCAGTGCTCCGTCAGTTAGGGTGGCCTGCTACAGCGATGCGTTTAATGACATTGTTTGTTCAACCACGCTGGTGCTCGGTATGGCGGGGCTAGCCGTCGATCAGGCCGTCGCCATCGGTAAGCCCGTGCTTCAGATCCCTGGAGAAGGCCCGCAGTTTACCTATGCCTTTGCTGAGGCCCAAACGAGACTGCTGGGTCTGTCAGCCAAGACCATTGGCACCGGCCCTGCCACTGCTGACACCCTGCAAGATGCTGCTCGACTGGCGCTGGATATGGTGCAAGATCCAGCCTATCTTGCTGCTTGTGTAGACAATGGATTTCAACGCTTTGGTCCTTTTGGGGCCTCGACCCGCATGGCCCAGGCGGTGATTGATTATCTGGAAGGGGCAGATTGTCTAGAAATGACAACAGGGGCACAGGCCTCGGGGGATACTGTTCAGCCAGGAGACATCCAGCCGCATGAAGCGTCGTTCTAGCTATTGGCAACTGCTGCCCTTTTTACGTCCGCAGTGGCCGCTGTTTGCACGCTCGTCGGTCTTTATCTTGTTCTACGTACTGACGACGCTGCTGCTGCCCTACGTAGCAGGGAAGGTGACCTACTCCATCGGTCAAGGTCAGGTGCGTCAGATTGCCCTATGGTTGGGGCTAACCACCCTGGTTTTTTTGTTTCAGAATATTTTTCAATACGCTGAGAAAATCTTTAGCATTAAGGCGTCGCTAGAGGTGATTTTGCAGGTACGCAAGAAGGTCTATGCCCATCTGCATCGTCTTGGTATTGACTATTTTGCCTCGGCTCAAACAGGCGATCTCTCCTATCGCCTGACCGAAGATATCGATCGTATTGGCGAAGTGATCTACAAAATGTCGCAGCAGTTTATCTCCTGTGTGCTGCAGCTGATTGCGATTCCGATCTATATGTTTTATCTAAACTGGCCCCTGACCCTGGCGGCGTTTGTGCTGGCCCCGCTGATGGCCTGGCTGATCGGGCAGTTTGGTAATCGCATGCTCGACCTATCGCGGCGTAGCCAAAACCAGATGTCTAACCTGGCCTCACTGATGACCGAGGTACTGGGCAATATTCGAGTGGTCAAGGCGTTTGCAGCCCAAGACTATGAGGTCAATCGGTTTGGTAACGAAGCTGAGCACAATCGTGATGCCAAGTTTCGCACCGAGCATCTCACCGCAATCCAGTACCCGGTGGTAGGGTTTTTAGAAGCGGTCAGCATTATTCTGTTGTTTATGTTGGGGGGCTGGCAAATTGCGGTGGGTAATCTGCAACCCCAAGAGTTTGTTAGCTATTTGGTCGCGGTGGCGCTGTTGATTCATCCGATTGATCTGGTCACCCAGCACTACAACGCCTTTAAGCAGACCGAAGCCTCGGTGGAGCGGGTATTTGAGATCTTTGCTGAAGCCCCCACCCTGGTGGAAAAAGGGGATGCGATCGCAATGCCCCACGTCACTGGCAAAGTAGAGTATCGCGATATTCATTTTGCCTACGCCTCAGACAAATCTGTCTTTCACCAGCTTTCGCTCCTTGTTCAACCCGGTGAAGTGATTGCCCTAGTTGGGCCGTCTGGGGCAGGCAAAACTACCCTGGTGAATCTGTTGCC
>JBCBZL010000259.1:0-7277 GCA_039815385.1 Cyanobacteria bacterium P01_A01_bin.114 | reverse complement strand
TCGCCCCATCAGTATGTGTTGCAATGTCGGGTGAAACAAGCCCAGCAGCTGCTTAAGCAGCCCCATCTGTCGATCGCGACGGTCTCGGTGCAGGCGGGATTTAAAGATCAAAACCATCTTACCCGCACCTTTCGTCGATTAATTGGTATCACGCCTAAAGCGTATCGCAATGAGGGGTGAGGGGAAAGTGGAGAGGATTGCGACCTATTTACTGAACCGCAGGGTGTTTTGATCGAACCGCAGTCCAGATTTTGCCAACCGCAGGGGGCAGGGTTAAAAACGCTGGTAGTTTTCCTAAAACCGCTCGTAGCATCAATAAAACCGCAGTCCAAATTTGCGCAACCGCCCGTAGCATCAATAAAGCTGATCTCACCCCACTCCCCCATCCTCCCATCTCCCCCATCTTTCTCCCCCACACCCCCTTCGCCTTTCGTCTTTGCCCCTTCCCCCCTCTACAACCCACACATCTCCCGATCCGCCTCCGTCACAGCATTATTCTGTAACAGATAAGGCTGTAACCACTCGCAGGCTCTGACTAAGAGTCCGTCGAGGTCATTAATACGCCAGAGCTTGATGACGGCATCCTTTCTCAACCGATCAGGTTGTTGAACAGTTGCGATGCGAGTCCAGTCTGGATTTATAGCCATGCGATCCGCATTATACTGAGCAATCTGCTGCCCGCGTAAATCCCACAGCCGCGTTGTGCCGTCTTCGCCGCGCGAGGCGATCTGCTGCTGCTCATCTGGGCTATATAACACCTCAAATACCTTCCCCTGATGACCTTCCATCACTGCTGACTGATTACCTTCAAGGTCCCATAGACGGACGGTGCCGTCTGCACCGCTGGTAGCAATCTGCTGCCCATCTGGGCTAAATACTACGTGCTCAACCCATCCCTGATGCTTATCCATTACTGCCAGCTCATTGCCTTCGAGATCCCATAAGCGGGCGGTGCCGTCTTCACTACGTGTGGCGATCTGTTGCCCATCTGGGCTAAATACTACCTGCCAGACCTTCCCCTGATGCCCATCCATCACTGCCAACTCATTGCCTTCGAGATCCCATAGACGGGCAGTGCCGTCTGTGCTGCTGGTAGCAATCTGCTGCCCACCTGGGCTGAATACTACCTGCCAGACCTTCCCCTGATGCTTGTCCGTCTCTGCCAACCAATTACCTTCAAGATCCCATAGGTAGGATTTATCTTCACTACGTGTGGCGATTTGTTGCCCATTTGGGCTGAATACTACCTGCAAAACTTTTCCCTGATGCTCGTCCATCACTGCCAACTCATTGCCTTCGAGATCCCATAGACGGGCAGTGCCGTCTTCGCCACTAGTAGCAATCTGCTGTCCATCTGGGCTAAATACTACCTGCAAGACATCCCCCTGATGGCCTTCCATCACTGCCAACTCATTGCCTTCGAGATTCCATAAACGGGCAGTGCCGTCTTCGCCACTGGTAGTAATCTGTTGCCCATCTGGGCTGAAAGCTACATGAGAGATACTTCGCTGATGCCTTTCCATCACTGCTAACTGATTTCCTTCAAGATTCCACAGCCGCGCTGTACCGTCTGCGCTGCTGGTAGCAATCTGCTGCCCGTCCGGGCTATACACTGCTTGCTTGATAATTCCTTGATGACCTTCCATCACTGTCAACTCATTGCCTTCGAGATCCCATAGGCGAGCGGTACTGTCTGCGCTACTGGTGACAATCTGTTGTCCATCTTCTGGGTTAAATGCTATCTGATAGACAATCCTTTGATGGCCTTCCATGACTGCTAACTGTTTACCCTCCAGATCCCATAAGCGGGCAGTACCGTCTTCGCCACTGGTAGCAATGTGCTGCTCATCTGGGCTGAATGCTATCTGCGAGACTTTTCCCTGATGACCTTCCATCACTGCCAACTGCTCGCCTTCGAGATCCCATAGACGGGCGGTGCCATCTGCGCCGCTGGTAGCAATCTGCTGCCCATCTGGGCTGAATACTAAGTGCTCAACCCATCCCTGATGCTTGTCCATCACTGCCAACTGATTTCCTTCGAGATCCCATAGTCGAGCGGTGCCATTTCCAACGCGCGTAGCAATCTGCTGTCCATTGGGGCTGTACACTACCTGATAAATGTCCCCCTGACGGCCTTCCATCACTGCCAACTGATTTCCTTCAAGATCCCATAGCCGCGCCGTGCCATCTTCGCCACTTGTAGCAATCTGGTGTCCATTTGGACTGAATGCTACATGCCAGACACTTCCATTGTGACCTTCCATCACTGCTAACTGATTTCCTTCAAGATCCCATAGCCGAGCAGTGCTGTCTGAGCTGCTTGTGACAAAATGCTTTCCATCCGGACTGAAAACGATATCCGAGATACCTTTCTGATGTACTAGTATCTCGTCTAGCATATTACCTTCACGATCCCATATCCGGACAGTACTGCTGCCCTTGCTGCGCGTGGCAATCTGCTGTCCACCGGAGACATACATTATCTGCTGCTCAATATTTTCTGGACTCCCGTCCAAGCGCTTTTCGCGAATATTATCTATGCTCGTTTGCAAAGCCAGCAGCGGGCTAGCTGCTGGATATTTCTCTAGATCTTCTATATTATATTCTTTGATCAGCTGCTTCAATTTATTAGCAGCTGTTAATGCGCTAGACAATGCCTCAGTTTCTTGAAACTCAAATCTTCTCAGTACCGAGACACCAGAGCGCTCAAGCCTAGCTCCATCGGTAGCAAGTTGCTGTTCTTTCGCTGCCTTCATCGTTATCAGTGGGATAGCAACAGCAGCAAATATCGTTGAGGCTAACAACAAAATAGTACTGATAAACATTCGACTATTGGCCTTTCGATTCGCAGTTGCTAGAACCTGATTGGCCTTTTTCAAGAGAGATTTTTCAGCTTCAATAGCTTCTCGTCGTTGTCGCTCTTCAGCTAGTTCTTTCGCTAGCTGCTGCTGTGGCCCAAACTCCTGACGAATTACCTCAGCAAGATAGTCATGGACAAGCTGATAGCGGTCGTCTGGTGTATCAGGGAGATGGACAATGATGCCTGAGCCAGCAAGGATTTGGAGGATTAGTGTGAGGGAAGAAAGAGAGAGAAAAAGAGGGGATAAGGCCTTTATAGTCTCTAGTTCGCGTTCCAAATCCAGTCGCGTTTTTAGTGGGCGGGTACCTCGTTCATCTGTGAGCAGAAATAAGACTAGCTGTGCTAGCTGCTCATTTTCCACGCCGCAGTCTGAGACTACTTCGTTTAAATATCTCCGTATTAGCTCGCTTTTTGGCGATTTCCCCAACGCCTCATATTGCTGCCGCGTCGTGATTTTCTTCGCCTGAAGCTGTACACCAACAATCTGCAGCTCAATCGGCCTCACCTCCTGTAGTTTGCCTGCCAAATCTTCTACAAAGGCATCAATTAGCGTCGGCTCAGGTGAGTAGGGTGTCTTCGATGTCAGGTTACGCACGACCTGTTTCGCCTCAGCAATTGAAAAATTACCAACTGGGTAAAGCACCTGCGTACTTAAAATATTCTGCCCAATGATGTGCATTCCCTCTAGACGATTGCAAGCTAGCAGATAGTGAATGTAGTCTTCACGCAGTGAGAGCACCGCTTTGACTGAGCCAATGTTCAGGCATTTACCCAAAACCTCAAAAAACTGACGGCGCATCAGCGGATCAGAGTTGGCAAAAAAGAATTCTTCAAACTGGTCAAAAATAAGGACAGGCCTCAGTGATCGCTGATCCCATTCGCGTAGCTGATGCAAAATTCTTTCTGTTGCAGGTTCAGCCACCCCTGATCCATGTTCTCGATCCGTTACAATCTGCGCCGCCAGATTTTCAGCCCAGTCAGTGTAGGTGCGCAGCAGCACCGGCAAGTTAGGCCTAATACCAATCGTCTGCTCTCGCAGACTCGGCATTAGGCCACTGTTAATCAGCGAACTCTTGCCTACCCCTGATGAGCCATGCAGTACAATCAGCTTGGAGTCATTGCGACCAATGCGCTCTAGCAAATTCTCTAAATCGTGCTGTCGCCCCGAGGCAGCGATCTCTGGTGCGACGTCTTCTAAGGCAGCCAAAGAGGGGGCTGCATCTTCTTGCCTGATCCGCTTTGCTTGCAGCCGTCCTGCCCCGACAAAGGCCCGCATACCGTACTGCTGCTCAATCGAGCGACGCGATTGCCGGGCTTCGAAGGCGTTGAGATAGTCTTTTCTCTCTCGATACAGTCGCCACAGTGTCCGAAACACATCGATCGACACCTGCGGATGTCCTTGATCGCCAAGCTCTTTCGCCGCTTCTAAATTAGCCAACGCCTGATCTGACTGTGCCTGGTGCAACTGCGCCTGAGCTAAAAATAGAAAATACAGCTGCCGCAGCCAGCGCTGATCGCCCGGACATTGATCAATTAACGCTAGCCCCTGCTGAGCAGCCGTCTCAGCCTCTGACCATTGCTCTTGTGCCAGGGTCGCTCTTGCCAAAAAGCCATAGTCTTGAGCCAAAAAGCTTTGGGGGCCGTGGGTTTGGTGCAGCGTCATCCCCCATTCTGCCAGGGTGGCTACCTGCTGCCAGTTGTGCAAATGCTGCCATACCCGCATAGTTTGGATCAGCCCTTTTGCCGCCAGATCAGGGCGACCCTGACTATCAAAAATCTCTAAACTCTGTTGCAGCGGTACTAGCACCGATTGCCAATCTGCCTCAGTACGGTCTTGGTCGGCCAGGGCATAGCGAGTCTTACCCACATAAAACATTACCAGCCCTGTTTTCAAAGAATCCGCTTGGGCCTGCCAAAAGTCAGAACTGCGCTCAAAATAGGTCAGCGCTGTCTGGGGGGTATCCGCTTCTAACCCCAGGGCAAAGTCAATACTGGCCTGCAGTTCAGGGGCTAGAGGCTGACCGTGCAGATCGGTCAGCGCGGCCTGCATCTCAGAGCGTTGCAAAAATCCCAGATCGACTTCAGCCAAGAGGTGCTCAAAGGGTTGGTTTGAGTCGGGGGTCAGCAAGGTCTCAAACAAGCGATCTGCGGCTTGCTGCAAAGCCTGGTTGAGCATCTCTGGTGGCATCTCAAACTCGGTGGTCACGCCCCAGCTCTCAAAGTCGTTGGCGTGCTGGGTCAGTCGCTGTTGCGTATCGTCCGTAATCCACAACACCAGCGGAAAGGGAAAGCTGCGTCGAAAGTCGTCTCGTACTTTATTGGTAGCAATCAGCACCTCGTCTAGGGCTTGCAGCGTGTCTAGCCCAATCACCATGATTGCCTCAGGCGGCGTCTCAGACGGTATCTCACCGATAACCGTTTGTAAGGTGGTATACAGGGTCTGCTCGGTGGGCTCTAGGGTCAGGGTGGTTAATGCTACCGTACAGAGCGATTGCAAGCGATCGATGAGTACCTGTCGCAGTTGGGCATAGTTACACCGGGCAAACAGTAGCTTAAACTCTCCCTGAGACGCATCGATCGCCCAGGCGAGTTCTGCTAACGCTTCCTGGTTACGAATATCGATCTCAATGGGCGGGTCGGTCATGGGTCAACGATTTAAATGCCTGAATATTAACCCAAAGCTTTTCAAAATCAATGAATTTTATCAACTGTACTTATCATTGACTGGCGAAAATGGGCTCGCTCGTTAGACGGGTTGGCTTATATGTATGTTGGCTGGTGGCTTAGCCCATCCTACGATGTAATCTACTGCCTTTACCCTCTACCCTCTACTCCCTCAACTCCACCGCCTCCAGCAAAATCGGATTTACATCAAACCACGACACGCCATTGTCTCGATATTCAAACACCAGCCGACTGCGGATCAAGGTTTGATAATCTTGATCGCCGCTGACCTTTTTACGCTGCCGTACCTGCCGCAGCAGCGCCCACTCTTGATCGGTAATTTGTAGGGTCATCTCATTGCGCCGCGCCCGAATCACGTCTTCAAGCTTGTTGCAGGTGAGGGGCAGCTGTCGACATTTTTTAATCCAGTCGTTGAGCAGTCGCAGAAGACCGCGAACATGGCCACCGCTGGCAAGGCAGAGCCGATCTAAGCTCTCTGGTGAGTCAAAAATCTTATCAATGCCCTGTTGTTGTTCAGCTTCGCTGGCATCCGGCAGTGCCCGCACGAGCACCATCTGTCGCAGTCGAGCCAGCCCCGGTTCATGGGCGTGCCCCTCTCGTGATTGCACCGGCACCATCGGTAACACCTTGGGGTCATCCATAAACCGAGCGGTCAACATGCCGTATTCCCCAGAAAATTTCAGCGCTAAAGGCAGGGTATAAACCTTATGGCAGGCCAGCTTCATCAGACACTCGTGCTGGTCGATAAACAGATATTCTTGCTGCGATCTGCCATGGCTTTTGGGGCGATTGTCGACCCGGTCTAGATTATCGACGATCACCGCCAGGCCCTTCTTGCCTTGGGTTTTGAGGGTGGCAATAGCAGGCTCCAAAATTTCCTGATTGATCGCCTCTACTAGCTTATTTTTTTGCGGCCCCAAAAACTGATTGAGGCGATCGCGCAGGGTGGCGTCATTTTTGGCGCGGGCCGTAATTTTGCCAATGCCCAGCGACAGCGACATGCCATCGACGTTATTGACATTTAGCTGCCCCAGCCCCGGCAGCCCGGCCTCTACGGCAAAGTCGCCCTCTGTGCTGGCCGACATCTCCCCTAATCCTGGCATGGCTGCTTCAGCAGATAGCTCAATTTCGGTCATCAGAACTCGGGCCGCTCCGTGCAAAATTCGCCGCAGCCCTTTGGGTTCTCCCAGCTTGAGCTGATCCAGGCTTTGGCTAACCCGCTTTGCGATCGCCAGCAGCACGTCGCCAATGTCCACATCTGCCAGCTCCAGGTCTTCGCTTGACTCAAAGTAAACAACGTAAAACCCATCTTGCTCTAGCTCAGACTTAAGCCGCCGCAGCTCTGTTGATTTGCCACAGCCAATATGACCGGTAAACAAGGTACAGGTAGGATTTTCTGGCTCGTAAAAGGTGATCAGGTCTTTGATTTCGGTAATGATTTGTTCCCCGCGCACCTCAGAAAAGTCGATATAGAGCTGACGGTCGTCTTCCTTTTGTGGATCAAGGGTGCGAGCCGGATTGGTGGTTTGAAAAAACTGGCGAACATCTAGCACAGGCTTATCCGAAACTAGGGAAACGCTATTGGGCTCCCTATAGCTTCATGCATCTAATATTGTGCTCCTAGAAGATTGTCCAACATCGTAATAGTGCTTAACAAAACGGGCTTGAAGAGATTATCGCTAACGTTTATGTGCCTCAGATGGGATGTAAGTAGTTCATAATAAAAGCCATA
>JBCBZL010000209.1:0-9037 GCA_039815385.1 Cyanobacteria bacterium P01_A01_bin.114 | reverse complement strand
GACCTTTGGCATGGGAGGGGGAGGGGGGGAGTGGTGGGTGGTGAGTAGTGGGTGGTGGGTTGGGGAAGGGGGAAGGGGAAAGGGGAAGGGGAAAGGCGAAGGGGGAAGGGGAAAGGCGAAGGGGGAAAGGCGAAGGGGGAAAGGCGAAGGGGGAAGGGGAAAAGGGAAATTTTGGAATTTTTAGATTCGGAATCGATGACTGGTCGGGGCCATCCCTTGTGGTTACTGCGCTCCGTGTTTAGGTTAATCCGTCCCACCCCGAGGATATCAATCATCAGATTGCCCTGATAAGTCTGAAGGGCTGACATCATAGAAGTTTTAATTTTGCAGTTTTAATTTTGCAGTTTTAATTTTTGCTTGCAGGCATATACGTCTGGGTAATTCGCCCGAAGCTTTTGATCTGATTGTGATAGGCCTGACTGACCGGATGGCTAAGATCTGTGATTGAATCGATGCCGATGCCGTTGCGGCCCTGGTCTTTGCCAGAGCTGTGAATGTAGTCACCGTTGCCCAGGTAAAGCGCGACGTGGGTAATTCGAGTGGCATTGCCAAAAAAGATCAGATCGCCAGGTTGTAGGTCGGCGCGTTCGATTTTTTGAGCAAAGCTTTCCTGCTGATAGGCATCGCGGGGAAGCTGGATGCCGACAGAGCTGAAGGCGGCCTGCATCAGGCCAGAGCAGTCATAGTTGGGGGCGACAGTACCGCCCCAAAGATATGTGTTAGGCGTGGCCATGGCCGCCTGGGTAAAGCGGATCACCTGGGGCAGCTGGGCCTGAATGTAGGCGGCTGACAAGGCTGTCACTTGATAGGGGTTATCGGCGGGGGATAAAGCCTCTAGATCAGTAACCAGCAGCCAGCCGGGGTAGTCGTCTTCACACAGGCACACGCGGGCGGCTTCGGGGGTGATTTCCAGCAGTTTGATCTGGCGACCAGCGGCGGCCTGGGTGACTAGACTGGCGGCGGCGGGGGTTTTGTAAAGGTTTAAGTTGCGATCGCACCGATATTCTTTCTCCGGAAAATCAATCAGCGCGGCCTTAAGTGTCTCTATCAAAGCCATGTCTAGACAGCCCTTCAAAATAGTCGCCTCACTAGTTGCCCCATTTGGATGTCGCCTGCATAGGACGTTCTTAATGTAAGCCAACGCTGACATCCTTTAACGAAATGACCATTCGATCAGACAATAAAAAATTGTGCAGTAACAAAAACTACTGAATTGGCTATGGCAATAACCCTATCTCCTTCGTACCCAGCGGTTGACAATACCCTACGGGTGAAATTCCCCCCTCTTGAGGTGCCCGAACGGCTGCTGCTAGGTCCCGGCCCCTCTAATGCCAACCCGGCGGTGGTCGCTGCCATGAACCAGCAGCCCATTGGTCACCTTGATCCGTTTTATTTAGATCTGATGGATGAAGTCCAAACCATGATGCGCTATGCGTGGCAAACGGCGAACTCGATGACCTTACCGATTAGCGGCACCGGGTCAGCGGCCATGGAGGCCACTCTGGCCAATGTGGTTGAACCAGGAGACAAGGTGCTGGTTGGGGTGAATGGCTACTTTGGTCATCGCCTGGTGGATATGGCCGGGCGCTATCGGGCTGAGGTAAGTACGCTCAACAAGCCCTGGGGTGAAGTCTTTAGCCTGCCAGAGCTGCGCTCTGCCCTGGAGCAGCATCGCCCCCAAATTTTAGCTTTGGTCCACGCAGAAACTTCTACTGGCGCACGTCAGCCGTTAGAAGGGGTGGGCGATCTGTGCCGTGAGTTTGATTGCTTACTGCTGATTGACACCGTCACCAGTCTGGGGGGCGTTCCTATTTTCCTGGATGAGTGGAAAGTGGATCTGGCCTATAGCTGTAGCCAGAAGGGCCTGAGCTGCCCTCCCGGCAGCTCGCCTTTTACCATGGGCGAACGGGCACTCGAGAAAATGGACAAGCGCCAAACTAAGGTGGCTAACTGGTACCTGGATATGTCCATGCTACGCAACTACTGGGGCCAGGGACGGGTCTACCACCACACTGCGCCAGTCAATATGACCTATGCCATCCGAGAGGCGCTGCGGCTGCTCACTGAAGAAGGTCTGGAAAATTCGTGGGCGCGCCATCAGACAACTGCAGAAAAGCTGTGGGATGGACTCAAAAGCCTGGGTCTAGACTGCCACGTCCCCAAGGAGTATCGCTTGCCAACGCTCACCACAGTGCGAGTGCCGGATGGGGTCAACGCTAAAGCGGTGACCCAAAAGTTGCTGGTTGATCACAATCTAGAAATTGGCAACGGCCTAGGCGAACTGGGCGGTAAGGTATGGCGTATTGGTCTGATGGGCTACAACAGTCAGCCTAAAAATGTGGAAACGGTACTCAGCGCTCTGGAACAGGTCTTGGCAAAGATGAAATAGTTGCCCTGTTTCCTTACTAGACCCAAACGGGATTTCCTCGATTTAACGGAGTGCCCTTGATTTAAAGTTGAAGCTTGCCTGGTTATTCTCAACAGAGGATGACCAGGCCATTTAGACAATATTAAAGGATCCATTAAAGAATGCCGTCGTGACCTAAATCAACAGAATTGTCAGAAACTGTCGGCTCTGAGACCTCAGCTTCTGAGCTTTTAGGAGAGTTTAGACCGAAGGGAAGCTGAGACGCTTGGGCGGCTTCAATCCCTTTTTGAAAAAAGTTCTCCAACCCATTCTTCCAAGCCTTGGATAGGCGACTGACACGGGTTCGCCATTTCTCTCTATTTTGCTCAGCTTTTTGAGGAAACCAGGAAAAGATGAGGAGATCAATCGTCAGCTCCACGCTTCTGAGCACAGCCAAAAAGAAGCCCTTGAGTAGGTTATAGTGGATGAGATAGTAGGGAGTGAACAACACCGCCGATAGCAACAGGCAGTTGTCAAAAATCTCTTTGTCTAGATTAAATGAGATGCTGACATGTACCCGCAGTAAGCTATACCATAGCGAGAACACGACAAAGGTGCTGATTGCAAAACCCAGAATTCCCTCGGTTTTGCGCCACAAAAATCGGAGAAGGTTTTTGGATGACGCCCAAATCCCACTGCCAACGGCTAAAGCCAGCGCACCGTAGGTGGCAATATCCGTCCAATCGAGTTCACTCAGATCGCCCAGCATCGACAGGTCAAACTGCCGCAGCCATTCGAGAAGAGACGAGTCCAGCATGGTTTACTCCTTGGCACATGTGCTTCACGCTTATTGCAACGAACTATGAAATAAAGCCCTTTCAGCCTTGCCCTTTCAGCCTTATTTGTCGTAAACAGCTTAACGTTTGTACACCGTTCTGTAGAGTACGGATAGCCCACCCTCGATTATTAGAATGAGGGCACCTTCTAACCTATTCATGTAGCAGAACTCGATCACCGCTGGAGGCTCGGCCGATGTATCTTCCGTTTATAGACACAAAGCAGCACCCAGCTATGGGCCTGAAGCCGCTTGCCTTGGCAGACTGGCTCGAAATCGACGGGCAGCTCAACGCTCATCTCGCCTGTAAAGCTGACCTCTTAGCCGAACGACATCAGGATGTGTTTGTGGCCCTACCCGATACCCAATCAGCACAAACAGAAGTCTTGAACCTGGTGACAGCGCACTTGCTTCAAACGTTTCCAGAAATTTATCAGCCTTTGGAACAGGGAATTTGCAACCTAAAAACAGGGCAAGCATGGAAGTTTGAAACGTTTGCAGACGCCCCGCTTGATCTGGTGGGGCGTTTGGTGCAAGAAGATTTTTGTCTTTTGTTGCTAGAGAATTTGTTGCCAGAGAATTTGTTGCCAGCAAAAGAGAGCTATATCCTCTCTGCTGCATCGGTTTGTTTCCCGCTGCGTTGGACTTTGCGAGAGAAAATTGGGCAGCCCGTGGGGCAGATTCACCAGCGAGTACCCAGCTATGCGCAAAAGCTAGAGCGCCCTGTAGATAACGTGTTTGCTCGCCTACGCGATGGTTTTCCCAGCCTGCGCTTTAACTGGAGCATTGTGGACTCTCCTGAGCTATATCTGGCTCAAAACAAGTTTGCGACTGGCTTCAACCCGGCCATTACGGCTGAGAATGCGGGGCAGTCTCTGTGGCTGAGGGTCGAGCGGCAAACCCTGCGTCGTTTGCCGAACAGCCGAGGGGTTTTATTCACGATTCGCACTTACATTTATCCTTTAGACAAGGTGGTGGCAAATCCGACGATTGCCAAACAACTGGCTGCTGCGATAGAGGCTTTGCTGCCAGATATGCAAATATACAAAAACCTGCTGCCCTTTCGGCAGTCGCTACTAGCTTATTTAGAAGGAGTCTACCGAATTTCATGTCCCTATCCATAACGAATCAAACCGTTCTGATTACCGGAGCCAGCAGTGGTATTGGGGCGTCCTGTGCCCGGTTCTTTGCCCGGGCAGGCGCTCAACTCATTCTCAGTGCCCGTCGCGAGGCGAAATTACAGGCGCTGGCGGATGCACTCCAGCAGGGTGCTTCAGCGAAAACGCTACTGCTGCCGTTAGATGTGCAAGATCCTGAGGCAGTGGGCCTGGCCATTGAGACACTGCCCACCGACTGGCAGGCGATTGACGTGCTGATCAACAATGCTGGGCTGAGCCGAGGGTTAGATAAGCAGTACCAGTCACCGCTGCAAGACTGGGAGGAGATGATCGATACCAATATCAAAGGGCTGTTATACATGACTCGGGCCGTTGTCCCTGGCATGGTGGCCCGGGGGCAAGGCCATGTAGTTAACGTGGGGTCGATTGCGGCCAGGCAGACCTACCCAGGCGGCAGCGTTTACTGTGCCACTAAGGCGGCGGTCAAAGCCCTATCTGAGGGCTTAAAAATTGACTTATTAGGGACGCCTGTGCGAGTGACCAATATCGAGCCGGGGCTGGTAGAAACAGAGTTTAGCGAGGTGCGATTTCGAGGCGATGCAGATCAGGCTAAGTCCGTTTATCAGGGTATGATACCGCTGACTCCCGATGATATTGCTGATGCCATTTTGTTTGCGGTTACCCGGCCTGGTCATGTGAACATCAGCGAAATTTTTTTGATGCCGACTGACCAGTCTTCTGTCTCCCATGTTCACCGCAGACCCTCCTGATGACAGACCTGATTATCGTCATCACGATTTTTGTGGCAGCTTTTATCTAAGGGGTATCTGGCTTTGGGGTATCTGGCTTTGAGGTATCTGGCTTTGGGGTATCTGGCTTTGGCTTTGCGCTGGTGGCTATGCTAGTACTCGCGGGGGTGACCAGTCTCTGCCGAATACGTATATTAATATACATAAGTATTTTGTTTTAGTTGTTAGCCTTTGCATTCAAGCCTGCTTAATATTCCAAACAGTTTAAATCTGTTGATCAAGGCAGTGTTTGATCCATTAGAAGGGGCTTTCTACGCATGGTTACCAGCTTAAATCTGGAAAAGGCTGACCTGGGAAAAATGGATGCTGAGTCACTGTGGCACCCCTTGGTTCAGCATAAGCCGTTTACTCAGACGCCTCCCAAGTGTATGAAGCGCGGGGTGGGCTGCTACGTAACCGATGCCGACGGGGTAGAGTATTTTGACGGCATCTCAGGTTTGTGGTGTGTGAATGTGGGATACGGTCGCCAAGAGCTGGCGGAAGTGGCCTACGAGCAGATGGTAGATCTGGCTTATTTTCCCCTCACGATGAGCCACGAGCCGGGCATTCGTCTAGCTGACAAACTATTGAAACTACTAGGCTATGCGGGCAAGGTCTTTTTCTCAACCAGCGGTTCCGAAGCAAACGAAACGGCCTTTAAGATCGCGCGCCAGTATCATGCGCAGGCTGCACCAGCCGGGTCGGGGCCGCGATACAAGATTATTTCGCGCTATCGGGGCTATCACGGCCATACGATGGGGGCCTTGAGTGCCACCGCCCAAGCCGAGCGCAAGCTGAAATACGAGCCGCTGGTGCCGGGTTTTCTCCATGTTAGCCCGCCTTACTATTACCGCTTTGGCGATGGACAGCCCGAAGAGATGTATAACGCGGCCTGCCTACGGGAGCTAGAGCAAACGATTCTCTATGAAGGGGCTGAGTCTGTTGCCGCCATCATTGTGGAGCCGATTATCTCTGGCGGGGGGGTTATCCCGCCGACGGAGGGCTATCTGAGCGGGGTCAGAGATATTTGCGATCGCACCGGCATCCTGCTGATTTACGACGAGGTTGTCAACGGCTTTGGTCGCACCGGGCGCATGTTTGGGCACCAGCATTGGGGTGTACAGCCCGATATTATCTGCTTTGCCAAAGGCTTGACCAGCGGCTACATGCCGCTGTCGGCTACCGTAGTCAAGCAGTCTGTCTTTGAAGCCTTTTTAGGCGACCCTGGCAGCGATCAGCACTTTCGTCACATCACGACCTATGGTGGTACGCCCGTCTGCGCTGCGGTCGCGCTGCGCAACATCGAGATTTTAGAACGAGAGCGTCTGCCTGAGCGTGCGGCTGAAATAGGAGAGTATTTGCTAGGGCGGTTAAAGCTGTTGTTAGAGCATCCTAACGTCGGCGATGTGCGCGGTCAGGGGCTGCTGCTAGGCATTGAGATGGTCAAAGACAAGGCCAGTAAAGCCCCCCTAGAGGGAGATCTGATGGCCGCAATGCTCAAGCACTGCATGGAGAAACAGCTGATTGTTGGCCGCAACACTAACACTATTCCGGGGCATACAAACGTCCTCATTTTATGCCCGCCCCTGGTGACGACCCGAGCAGAAGCCGACCGGATCGCAGATACCCTTCACCAGGCGATATTTTCCCTGTCGGCTTCTGCATAAGCTCCCCATCAATCACCCCTAAATCATTCCCAAATCATTCCTGAAGCCTCTCTGATTGATCAGCCCCCTGATTGACCAGTCCGTCAAAACCGTCATGTTATCGGCCTAGTATTATCAGCTTCCCGCTCTCTCCATGACCTCACAAACCGACAAAGCCCTCGATCAAGCAGTCCAGCTTAAGCAGGCCAAATCTCGCAGGCGCACAGCTAAGAAAAACTCAAAGCGCTTCTATCGGCTGCTTTCTTTAGGCGCTATCATGACCGCCATCCTGATCTGGTTTTTGGTGACCAATCTAGGGCTGGTGGATCCGTTGTTCTTTCCGACCCCCCAAAGCGTATGGACATCCTTTGTCGACATCTTGCAAAACGGCTATAAGGGACGTCCGCTCATTCAGCATATTGGCTCTAGCCTGGGGAGACTGGTGATTGCGTTTGGGCTGGCGCTGTTTTCTGCGGTGCCGCTGGGGCTGGCTAGCGGCTACTTCAAGCCGGTGCAGGCGATTCTCGATCCGTTTATCGAGTTTTACCGTCCGCTGCCGCCTCTGGCCTACTACACCCTGCTGGTGATCTGGCTAGGCATCGAAGATGCGTCGAAAATTGCCCTGCTGTTTTTAGCCGGGTTTGCGCCGCTCTACATCGCAATGGTGGCCGGGGTCAAGCGGGTGCCCCGAGATCGCGTTAATGCGGCCCTGTCTCTAGGGGCATCCCAGTGGCAAGTCTTTACGCAAATTATCTTTCCCTCGTGTTTGCCAGAGTTGTTTACAGGGCTGCGCACGGCGCTGGGCTTTATGTATACCACCCTGGTTGCTGCTGAGATGGTGGCGGCGGTGTCGGGCATCGGATGGATGGTGCTTGATGCTAGTAAGTTTTTGCGCAGCGACATTATCTTTGTCGGGATTTTGATCATGGGTGCGATCGCGATCGCCCTCGATGTCGGCCTGCGCTGGCTGCAAACCCGATATTTGCCTTGGGTCGGTCGCGAGTGACGGCCAGCAACGCATCGTCTGCCCTTTGCACGCACGATTTGCCCGTTATTTTTTGGTCATTTTAGGTTGATAAATTTGGAGTAGATCGCTCAACATGTTCAAACTCAAACGTTTATTTCGCAGGCAGTTCAATGTGCTGCTGGGGCTTGCCACCCTAGCTTTAGTGGTGACGGTTGCGGCCTGCGGTCAGCCCACGCCCACTGCCACAGATGCCCCCACCACGACAGCTGCCGCCGAGGGCGGTGCTGCTCCCACCGAGTTTCGCATTGGCTATCAGGTGATCCCCAATGCTGAGGTGCTCACCAAGAATCTGGGCCTGATGGAATCAAAATATCCCGATGTTGACATCAAGTGGCTGTCCTTTGATTCTGGTCGAGATGTGAACACGGCCATGGCCTCCGGCGGCATTGATGTTGGGCTAGTGGGGTCGGTGCCTGCCTCCACCGGCATTGCTCAAAACCTGCCCTATCAGGTCTATCTCATCCACGATATTATCGGCGATAACGAAGCCCTGGCCGTGACCCAGGCCTCTGGCATTGCCAGCATGGCCGATCTGCCCGGCAAAAAAATTGCGGTGCCCTTTGGCTCAACTACGCACTTTAGCCTACTCTCGGCGCTAAACCAGGAAGGGGTTGACCCTAATGATGTGCAAATTCTCGATATGCAGCCCCAAGATATGCTAGCTGGCTGGCAGCGGGGCGACATTGATGGTGGGTTTGTCTGGCATCCGACCCTGTCAAAAATGATGGAGGCTGATGGCAGCATCTTGGTGACGGCCAAAGAGCTGGCACAGACCGGCATTATCACGGCTGACTTGGGCGTTGTGACCAAAGACTTTGCCGCCCAGTATCCTGAGTTTCTCACCGACTACGTTGCCGCCATTGATGAGGCGGTGCAGCTTTATCGGAGCGATCCCAAAGCGGCCTCCGAAGCTATCTCGGCTGAAATTGGGCTCTCTCCTGAAGAAAGCCTGACGGTCATGGACGAGCTGGTTTGGGTCAGCGCCGAAGAGCAAGCCTCGGCTGACTATCTCGGTACCCCTGAGGCTCCTGGTGCAATGGCCCAGGTGCTCAAAGATTCCGCAGAGTTCATGGTCGATCAGGGGGCGATCCCGTCTGCGCCTGACTTAGAGGCTTATCAGGCCGCCATGTTTAATCAGGCGGTTGCTGATGCCAGCCTATAGTCAGGGCCAAGGGTCAAGGCCAGGGCTAACTCCCATCCCTGGCTTGAATGCACCCTAGTGCAGCGTCAAGACTAAAAATTAGGGTTCGGCGAGGTGAGGTGGTGAGATAGTGAG
>JBCBZL010000432.1:0-2456 GCA_039815385.1 Cyanobacteria bacterium P01_A01_bin.114 | reverse complement strand
TGAGTTTTTTCTTAGTTAGCAGCTTTATCGACAGCGCTAGCTTTGCCATTCTGCCTGCAATGGTACTGGCCCGCAGCGCCAACGATGCCGCCATTTGGGGAACGTTGCTGGCGTTTTTTGGGGCGGGTGGGCTGCTGGGCGGGGCAGCGCTGAGCCTCTGGGGGGTGTCATCAGGCAATCTGGCGGGCAAAGGTAGAGCCAGACGTGCAGGGGCGCGTATTTGCGACTCAGTTTTTGCTAACGCAGCTGGCAACGCCGGTCGGGGCTGCGAGCGCGGGGCCACTCGCCGACTATGTGTTTGAACCCGCCATGCAGCCTGGGCAGCCCCTGGCACAGGTATTAGGAACCGTCTGGGTCGGTCTTGGTGCGGGCACAGCGCTACAGATGACGCTATTTGCCAGCTGCGGTGTCCTGATTGCTCTGGGCGGGTATGGCCTACGCAGACTGCGGCAGGTTGAGACTGATGCGATGTAGAAGATGCCGCGTAGAGGATATTGATTCCTCAAGCGCTTCCTGCTAGCCTAATGAGAATAAATAGCATTTATCAAGTCTCAAGATCCAAGGGCATGGCAATCGAACTGACCGAGCAGGAATACATGGCGCTAGTGGAGCACGCCCAGCAGATCTATCAGACAACAGAATTTTGCACTCAATACGAGACCCCTCAGCTGCTAGGAGAGGGCTGTACCTGCGATATTCAGCTTCGAGAGGGGCTAGAAATCTCGATTCTAAGTGGAAAGTTGCAGCAGCCTCTCAGGTACCAGAAACAGCACTCTGACCCGTTTCCAATTGTTGGCAAGTTCTATTTGTCGGGGGCTTCTAAAGTGAGAACGGATAATGTCCCCGAGATTTTAGCAGAGTATGAAGAAGTGGCGGGAGATCACTATCTCTATTGCTTGCCTGATTTGACCAAAACTGAAGAGTGGCAACCAAATGAGTTTACTCAGGTGGTGAGTGTCTGCGCTGATCTAACCTATTTCCAGGCGCTGGCTTCAACCGATGAGGGGTTGCCGCCTTGTTTGCAGCGCTTGCTACAGACGACAGGGCGGTTTCATCAGCCGTTGGGCAAAATGACGCTGATGATGAACCAGGTGCTACGGCAAATTCTTGACTGCCCCTATGGGGGCGTGACCCAGCGACTCTATCTCGAATGCAAAGCCATAGAGCTGCTGACGCTTCAGTTTGCCTGCCTAGACACAGCTTCACTCCGGCAGTCATCTCTAAAGTCCGGAGAATTAGAAAAGGCCCAGATTGCTAGAGACCTTTTGGTACAGCGCTTGAACAGTCCGCCCGCTTTGATAGAGCTGGCCCATCAGGTTGGGTTGAGCAATCGCAAACTCCAGCAAGGTTTTCAACAGCTATTCGGGACAACGGTCTTCGGCTATTTGTGCAATTACCGGATGGAGCAGGCCAAACATCTGCTGTGCCATTCGTACGTCACCGTCGCTGAGGTGGCTGAAAAGGTGGGATACCGCAACCCAGAAGCCTTTAGCACAGCCTTTCGTCGGAAATTTGCGACGAGCCCCAAAGCCTACCAGCTTGGTCAGCGCGGGTAGCGATCGCAAAAAGTTCACTTCACAAAGAAAAAAGGGTCAGTTCACAAAGATTGCGATCGCCCTTCACCCCTATGATCAGATTTGCGCTAACGCTAGAAATTCTTATTAGCGCGAATGCTGTAAGTTTGATGCGAGTCAGAACAACATGGTGAAGGGGTTATGTGGTTTACCGCTGGCGACACTGACAGGGGCCTTGCTCGGGGCCCTGCCCCCGGCTGTTGCGGGAGAGACTGCGTATACGCTCGGGGCGGCGAACCCGCTGCTGACGTTGACTGAGGGGCAGCTGACCGCTCAGGTCGAGCCGGTCGAAATTACCGACGTTCAGATCGAAGCCACCGCGAATGGACTTACGCTTCAGCTGACAACCAGCGGCGAGCTATCGGTGCCTGAAACCTCAGTGACGGGCAATGCTGCGATCGCAGATATTCCCAATGCGGTGCTGCGACTGTCCGCAAGCGACGAGTTTTTTGCCAGCGCACCAGCTGAAGGCATCGCCCTCGTCAACGTCACCAATCTGCCCAATGGCCAGGTGCGGATTGCCATCACTGGCACCGATGCGCCACCGGCAGTTGACGTTGATGCAACGAACAATCGCTTTACTCTGAGTGCAACGCCCGGAGACCCCACGGCACAGTCTCTGGATGATGCCATTCAGATTACCGTGACGGGTGAGCAAGAAGACGATTATTTCGCGCCCGACGCTAGCACAGCGACCCGCACAGATACGCCGATTCTAGATATTCCTGCCTCGATTCAAGTCATTCCTCGACAGGTGCTCGAAGACCAACAGGTGATTCGCCTTGAAGAAGCCTTGACCAATGTCAGCGGGGTAACCACCAGTAACTCATTTGGCAATGCAGGCGAGAATTTTAATATTCGCGGATTTAATGATGCCGCTGT
>JBCBZL010000135.1:0-12011 GCA_039815385.1 Cyanobacteria bacterium P01_A01_bin.114 | reverse complement strand
TAGTACCAAACTGCGGGAGCTGCTGCGAGAGAAATTTTCACCCACGGTCGAGTCAGACACGGTGGCTCCGCAGCTGCGCAGCATTGGTCGGCAGCTTGGTCTCCAGGGCGGGCAGGTCTGGCAAAATGTCAGACGGTTTTTAGGGCTGCCCAAATCGCACCGAAAGAAGTGAGGCCATATTCAGACTTCTTCTAAAACCGCGTGCATGGTTCGAAATAGGGGTTCATTAGGGCGGCTGCCTAAAATGGCTTTGGCCAGACTGACAAAGGCCTGATCAACAACGGCCTGATCGTGAATGCGTTTACTGGTGGCATAGTGGTCGAACCCGGAGTATTCTAATTCATCGGTTTCAGCCGTCTGAATACCGGTCGGGCTCCAGGATATGGCTTTGCCTCGCAGGGTCATCTGAAACCAGCAGATAGCCTGATCGGTCAGTTCAAAAACGACGTCGAAATAGGGTTCTCCTCCTTGGTACCAGACTCGTTCGCCCCGTGCCCGATGGCTGGCTTTCATCCAGCGGCTATCAATTCTGCGGAGTGAACTGCCTAGCGCTTGAGCGACAGTAGGGGGACTGACAGGGTCTGCCCCAGCCTGATCTGGAGCCTGGGCTGCTGAGGCTTGAGTGACTGAAACCTCAGAGAGAGGGGTAGACAAAGCGGGATTAACTACCTGGGGTGATTGCGTCAACATACGTGGTTTTCCTTAGTAGTTGCGGCAGGGCTGTGAGCGCGCGATGCCGCTGGTGTTCATACAGGGAGACTTCTCCATCATGCCCGATCGCGCCTAATCTCAAAAGTATAAAAAGATTCATTGGGCGCAATCCGCATATTTCCGGTTTTCTAGCGGTCTGTCTTAGCGTACGGATGCTGGTTTCTATTGCGTTTCTTCAATTTCTGCTAAGATGCGATCGCGAAAATCATCATCTTGATTAGCCAGACCCAGTAGCTGCAAGTATTCAGCCACCTGTAAATCATGCTCACGCATCAGTCGAAACGCCTCTGATTGAATCGATTGCTCAATTTGCAAAGATTCTGCCTCTGTTTCAGCCTGTTGAAGCTCTCGCCCCCGCTCATTGATGAGCCCCACCACTTGAATGTAGGCTTGGGCAAACTGACTGATCTTTTCAGAGGGAATATCGGTGGTTTGAGGGGGGCTTTGTGAGGTGGTTTGGGTCACTAATGGAGGGCTCCCGACGGGCTCATTCATCGAGTCAGTCGAGAGGGCCTCTGCCCGACTAGGTAGGCTCCAGAGCATTGTGACCAGCAGCCCTCCGATCAGCAGCCTTCTGGTTAATAGCCCCCTGAGCAGCCGCCCCCCGGTTAGCAAGCGAGAGATTCCCGTGGTTAGCCATCGCTTTAAGTCGCCAATCGTTTTCACTGTAGAGAGAGGCCTCATCTGTCCAACTCCTGGGGTGTCTAATGGTCATTGAAAGATTGTGAGGTTGAGTGGATTTATTTACTTTATCGCTTTAGAGCCGTTCTCCTATGAGGGGTGTCTAGCCTATCAACCCTGAGCCATAAGACTAGAGAAGCCATTAAAGTGAAATAGTTTTTCTCAAGTAAAAGAAAATTTGGTGAACAGTTCAGCCGTATATGATTATCATTTAGGTATGCTAGGCATAAATACGCAGTGACTTGTAGTAAACCTAGACGCATTTGCCCAGTAAGGCCTTGAATTAAGACCTTGAGATAAGACCTCAAAGTAAGACCCTAAGATAGAGCACATTGAAACTATGTCAGGCGAGCAATCTCCTCAAGTAAACGTTCAGGGCAATCTTTCGGATCGCGAACTCCAGATTGTAGAGTTGGTTGCGGGTGGTTTGACCAATCAAGAAATCTCAGACAAGCTCGAAATTAGCAAGCGGACAGTTGATAACCATATCAGTAACATTCTGAATAAGACAGCCACTGGGAATCGGGTTGAGCTGTTTCGCTGGGCGCTCCAGTCGGGCAAGGTCTGCATTGATGATGTTAACTGCTGCACGCTACCCCAGCCAAGGGACGATGGACTGGCCTCTTAAAATTCGAGCCGCTTGGTTTTGGATAGGCACCTCAGCTGATGAACGTCGTAGTGCGACTATCTCACTACGGCTCTGGAAAACTTGAACACGCTGGTGTAGCCCTTTGGGTAAACCCCATGCAGCTTCCAGGTATGACCTCTCAAAATCGGCTAGCAGGGTTGCTATTCAAAGTCGGTGTGGCCTTGCTCATCGGGCTGGCGTTTGGGCTCTATAGCCTACATGGGCTTGGGCTCCTAAACGTATGGCAGCTACCGATCAAGCCAGCTGCTGCTTTTTTGATGGGGGGCGGTGTCGCCTGTCTCGTTGGAGCGTCTGTTTTGCAGCCGCCTCGAAGATGGCTGTGGCGAGCAGTGCTGATTGCTGTAATCAGTGCCAATGGATTGGGTTATTTGGGGGCTTATGGGCTGACCCATGCCAAGACAGCGGGTCAGCCGATCGGCTTTCCTCGACCTGAAAACAGCGTAACGCCAGCAAAATTTGGGATTAGCTACGAAACTAAGCGGATTGCTCTGGCTCAAAATGAGTGGCTAGAAACCTGGTTTGCCCATGCGCCCAGGCCCCAGGGAACGGTTCTACTTTTTCCTGGCAACAAAGCGGCTAAAGATCGGCTGTTGGCCCCCGCCCAGGCATTTTATCAGCTGGGATATGACATTGGCCTGGTCGATTTTCGGGGGGTGGGCGGCTCTAGCGGGCATACGACCACCGTCGGTGCCCGCGAGGCCAATGATGTTGTGGCTGTGGTCAACAAAGCGGCTAAAGATCGGGTGTTGGCCCCCGCCCAGGCATTTCATCAGCTGGGATATGACATCGTTCTGGTTGATTTTCGGGGGGTGGGCGGCTCTAGCGGGCATACGACCACCGTCGGTGCCCGCGAGGCCAATGATGTTGTGACTGTGGTCAACTATCTCAAACAGCAGACAACGCTGGCAGATGCGCCCCTAATTTTGTACGGGGTTTCGATGGGGAGTGCGGCCATTCTCAAGGCGGTCGGGCAGGCCAAAATCCAACCCGATGCCATTATTCTGGAACTGCCCTTTGCCCGATTGCTAACTGGGGTCAAAACTCGATTGAGTGCGGCTGGGATACCGCCTTTTTTGACGGGGGAGCTGATTGTGCTGTGGGGCAGCCTACAGCATGGCTTTAATGGTTTTGCCCACAACCCGGTGAACTATGCCAAAGGGGTAGATTGCCCTACCTTAGTCCTGCATGGTCAGCACGATAAGTGGACGACCCAGGCCGAGATCGATGACATTGTTGAAAATCTGGAGGGTCAAAAGCAGCTGATGGTCTTCCCTGATGCGGGGCATCAGCTCTTGATTACTGTCGATAAAGCTAAGTGGCAAGCCACCATCGCCCAATTTTTGCAAGCGTTGTAGTTTTGCAAGCATTATCGGTCGAGGGAGACGTTAAATTTGGTAGGGTAGGCAGTGCCTATCTTTCCGTGATTGCATTACATCAACCCGCTGTTAAATCCTCCGCTGTTAAATTCCCCGCTGTTAAACCCTCCGCTGTTAAACCCGATGAGTAGCCGTCTTCAATCTGTCAAAGGAACCCGCGATATTCTGCCTGATGAGGTTGTGCTGTGGCAGCATACCGAATCGATCGCTCGGGATATTCTTAGCCGAGCCTCGTATCGTGAGATTCGACCGCCGATGATGGAGTTCACGGAGCTATTTGCGCGGGGCATTGGTGAAGCAACAGACGTGGTCGGCAAGGAAATGTACACTTTTCCCGATCGGTCTGATAAAAAGCGATCGCTGACCTTACGGCCTGAAATTACGGCTGGACTCGTTCGTGCTTACATTCAGAACAAGCTTTACACACAGGCCGATATTCAGCGGCTATGGCACATTGGCCCCGCCTTTCGATATGAACAAACGCAGGCCGGTCGGCAGCGGCAGTTTCACCAGCTGGACGTGGAGATTTTGGGCAGTCGCGACCCCAGGGCAGATGTGGAGGTGATTGCGATCGCAACCGATATCCTCCAAGCCTTAGGGCTCAAATCCTTAAATCTTGACCTCAACTCCGTCGGCAATGGCGAAGACCGCCAGGCCTACCGCGAGGCTCTGGTCAGCTATCTGAGTGCCCATAAAGACGACCTGGACGCAGATTCTAAAGATCGCCTTACCCGCAACCCGCTACGGATTCTCGACAGCAAAAATGAGCGTACTCAGCAAATTGTTAAAGACGCCCCCAGCTTGCTGGATTACTTGGGGGATGACTCACAACGCCACTTTGAACAGGTGCAGCACCAGCTGACCGATCTGGGCATTGCTTTTAGCATCAACCCCCGGTTGGTGCGCGGGCTTGACTACTATACTCACACGGCCTTTGAAATTCAGTCTGCGGACCTGGGCGCACAGGCAACGGTCTGCGGGGGCGGTCGCTATGACGGGCTGGTAAAACAGCTGGGGGGGCCCGATACCCCTGCCATTGGGTTTGCTATTGGGCTAGAACGGCTGACGATCTTGCTTCAGCAGCTACAGTCTGCCCCCCAGCCAGCCCCGCTAGATTTCTACATTGTCTCTCGCGGTGAAAAGGCCGAGCCTGCTGCCACAGTTTTGGCTCAAAAGCTTCGCCATGGCGGGGCTTCGGCAGAAATTGACCTGAGCGGCAGTGCCTTTGGTAAACAGTTTAAGCGTGCCGATCGCAGCGGTGCGCCCGCCTGTTTGATTGTGGGCGATGCTGAGGCTGAGAACAAAACCGTACAGCTCAAGTGGCTGGGCTCAGGCGATCAGTCTGAGCTGTCCCAGGCCGATCTGCTTAGCGCTCTCTCTGACCTCCGAGAAAAAATTGCCCAGCTTCGCACCGATGCCGCAGGTTGAAATTCGTCACCCCCCCAGCCATAGCCAGATCGCTGGCCCGATCAGGCAGCTTGTTTGATGCGGCGATCGCTGCGCACTGCGTCAAGCTGCACCTTTTGAGCCGCCTGGAGATTGAGCCCCTGGAGAATCGGGCGAGATTGAGAGTTGGCAAAGTGCAAAACGCTAAGGGTACCCGGTTTTAGGTCTAAAGATCGGTGCTCGACGCCGATAATTTGCTCTAGCAGGATTTGAATTTTCTCAGGCGTTGCGATCACCAGCCCGGTCATCAGGCTGTCACCAGACTGGGCGCGCAGTTTGAGCATGTGTTGCCACACCTGTAGAAAATCATCGCGTTGAACCTGAAGCTGTACCGACTCGGGGTGCCCCCCTAGCAGCCCGATCATTTGCAGATCGCTGAGCAAATTATATGTCCGCAGGCTAAAGTCAAGATGGGTTGACTTTAGCAAAGATGAGACTTGCTCAGTGGGGGCATCTGACGTCATTGGTAGAAACAACAGCCGCAACCCCTGCTTGCCCGCTTTAAGCTTTGGAAGTGACTCGCCAATGACGGTGGTATCGTTGAGCTGACAGAGCCGAGCCGCCTGGAGCGGATGGGAAATTTCTAAAACACTGATGCCGCAGTTTGACTGCTGTAAGCAGTGATGCTGCATAGCGGTCAGCCCGAGTGCTGTGCTGATCAGCGCGTGAATAGTGCCCCCATGACTGACCACTAACAGTGTTTGACCGGGATGACGGGAGAGTGTGCTTTGCCAAAACTGACGGGCGCGTTGGTAAAGCGCACGCACGGGGTAGAACAGCTCCATCTGAAATTCATGGGGATGTTCGATCCAACAGCGATAAGCCTCTGTCTGCTGGGTTCGAACGGTTTGGTAGGGTAGCCCTTCCCAATCGGGCAGATCAATCTCCCGAAGCTCATCTCTGAACTCGATTGTAAATGCCTCAGCGTGTAGCTGGTCGAGGATGATATCGACCGTCTGTCGAACTCGCTTGAGCGGGCTCGCATAGATAGCTTGAATGTTTTCACGCTGTAGCGCCTGCCCTACTAGCTGAGCTGTCTGCCTGCCATTTTCGCTGAGCACGGCTTGGTCTGAGCTGCCCTGATATCGCCCCTGCTCGTTGTAGGTACTGCGGCCATGGCGGACAAAAATCACGCGGGTTGGCGGAAAAAGGGGTTTCATAACGACTTCTATAGAGGATGTGAATGGAGGGGGTGAGAACGAGGTGTGTGTGAACGGGGTGAATTGTGTATGAATGGGGTGGATAAGGTTAAAACGTCAAGGCTGCTGTAGAAAGGGGAAGATCTGGGGAAAAAAGACCTTTTTGGGCTCCTGACCTTTAATAGCCAGCCCCCGGGCGAACGAAACCTGACTGGGTTGGGGCAGTTACGGGATGGCGCTGAGTATAGCGGTCATAGAGGAAACGATTTAGGCGTCTCTCTAGGGCAATCAGTAGTTTTTCAAGTGGCGGACTGCCTTGGCCCAGGGTGAGTCGATCAACAAAGGGCTTGATGAGCAGCTCATGGCGACGGCTGCCCAGGCCTGCATAGCGCCGTTTGAAGTATTTGTCTTCGGTTAAGTGCCACTTATCACGCAGGTGATGTAGGCTGGCGAGGTCCCAGGTATCGCTCCAGCGCAGCATAAAGTAGGGCAGGTCGTACCACTTAAAGTCAGGCAGCTCGAGCTTGCCAAACCAGGCCATCAAGCCTGCTTTGTTAGAGTCGATGCCCAGGGTATCGGTGGTGACGACGGCTTCGCGCTCGCTGTAGATGGTGCCGCCAGCTTCGGTGACCATGAAGCAAAAGTCGATGTGCTCTCGGGTGGCCATCATGCCTTCATCCAGCAGGCCTGTTTTTTCAAAAATTGCGGTGCGGGCCAGCATGCAGTGAAACTCGACGTAGTCACACTGGGTGCGTTTGATTTGCTCGGGGACTGCTGCGATGGGGGTCCCGGTTAGATAGGCTGATTGCTTGATCAGGCGTCGAGTTTGCCCGCGTTTCACGTCGGTTTTGATATATGAGCGCCCGCCCGCATTGTGAATCACCTGATGGTAGGGATGGCCGATGCAGGTGAGGGGGCCAACCACAGCTGCATGGGTTTCCTCAGCACACTGCACCAGCTTGGTCAGCCAGCCTTTTTTCACGATGACGTCATTTTCAATGAACACCACATACTGGCTATGGGTTTCGGCAAGCACGTGGCGGAGTCCTACATTCCTAGCCTGATTGGGGGAAATGTATCGATCGGTGCGAATGATCTTAAATGCTTTTTCCTGGGCTTTTTGGATGATGTAGCGCTGAACAGGCTTGGGGGAACAGACGTCTACAAATACTAGGTCAAAGGGATAATCGGTGTCTCGGTAGATGCTTTCTAAGCATTCACGGGTGTAGCTGAAGCGCTCCCGTGGCCCCACAACTAGGGTGACTTTGGGCTGATTCACGATTGACGTTTCTGGTTGTGTCATCGCTCTATCTCTCCAATAATTACAACTATCGTCTGTGGCTTCTTTAAAGCCGCCATGAAACTTTCATGAGAAAACTTTCATCTTTGGGTCAATGCCTGGCGGTTAGAGGACGCGGAGACGAAGATGGACTATCGTTTCAAAAATCGATGCTGCCCTCGATGCTGCCAAAGGGTTGGAACGGTTCGGCTGGGTCAAAGGGGGCTTCGATGCCAATGCTAAATTCAACGGTGAGGTCGTCTACTTCGACCTCATAGGTGAGCTCGGGCTGGATAACCCACATACCGTCATCTTGTCCGATGGGAATTTCTAGCTCGATTTCGTCTTCCTCACCCAGTGAGAAGGCAGGGCCAATTTGCCACTCGCTCAGTTCTCGATTATCAAGGTCGTATTCAAACTCTCCTCGAATGAGACGGTTTGCAGTAGCTGGCAACGATAAACTGAGTAAAACTGCGGTGGTGGTCACCTGCCGAATGAGGCAGATTATCAAAAGTCGCTTGTTCACAAATGAAAAATAGGTGAGACAGCATGGAGGGTCTTCTCTAAAGGAACAAAAAGATTGGGTTGCTTATTTTGATCCTGCATAGGGCTTAACTGCAGAAGCCCTATGCAAGTCTGGCTATTAGGTCTCTACGCAAGTATCTCGGCGGTTCGCTTCTGCTTAGTGTGTTGAATCAACCGTGTTCTCTTGTCAGGTGAGAGTAGTGCGTCTCCGGATTGGGCATTGATAGCGGCTTGCACAGGTGACTTGGCTCCTGCGATCGCAACCGGCTGTACTGGATGGGAAATCACAAAGCGCAGAGCGGCTGTGACCATCTCGTTGCCCGGTGTTAAAGCGGTTTTCAGGTTTTCGACTTTAGCCATTTTGCGAGCCAGTTTTTGCTTGGCGCGGTCGCTACTGTACCATTCAGAGCGAACTGTGTCGGTGAAGACGGTCTCTGATGAGTATTTGCCCGACAACAGACCTTTGTGGAGAGGGCCTCTGGCCAGCACGGCGATGCCGTGTTCTTGGCAGTAAGGAAAGAACTCATCGTCAGCGCCTCGATTGAGGAGCGAGTAGTCGGTTTCGACGACGCGACAGGTGCCGTTCATGTTGAACAGCTTGAGCGCGTCGAGTTTATCAGTTGATATGCCATAGGTGCGAATATGGCCTTGTTCTTTGAGGGTTTCGAACCCTTCTAGATAAACTTCTGCTTGTTTGGGGTCAGATAGTTTGCCTTCGTGGCAGAGCATAATATCGACATAGTCGGTGCGCAGGCGGTAGAGGCAGGCGTGCATGCAGAGCCGTACCATGTCTACGGTGGTGATGGGCACCATTTGGCCGGTGCGTCTGCCCCAGCGGCCGATCTTGGTGACGATGTGGGCTTTGTCGCGGAGACCGATCAGGGCTTTGCCGAGACGTTCTTCTGAGAGTCCGGCGGGAATGCCGTAGGATTCGGCGGTGTCGATCAGGTTGATGCCGCTATCGAGGGCGCTGCGGATGGTTTCAATGGCGAGGGCTTCGTCGATTTGGCCCCACTGGTTGCCGATGTTCCAGGTGCCGAGACCGATGGTGGAAACTTGGAGGCCGGTTTTGCCGAAGTTGCGGTAAAGCATGGTGTTGTTTTCCTTTGTGATAAGTTTCAAGGTTGGTTTAAAAGCCCCCGGAATTGGGGGTTTGGGGGCTTTGGTATGGCTGTCTGGCTGCCGATAAGTACTAAGCGTTGGATTCAGTTGGTTTAAAAGCCCCCAGCATTAGGGGTTTGGGGGCCTATATCGACAGCCAAATATTTTATTTGTGTCCTGCCCACTTGCTTAGGTGATTGCCAACCCAATTAAGTTGCTTCCAATCACCCATCACCCATCACCCACCACCCATCACCCATTTTCCTGAGGGCTTATTGTTGTGTGGTTCCTTTAGTTCTTGACAAGATTTGGTGATGTGTGAGGGTTGCTGCGCGGGACTTTCCCTCCCGCCCCCTCCCCTTTGCTCTCGTTTTAGGTGCTGACTGGGGTCCTAACTCCCCCAGACCCCCCGAACTAGGTGTTGGCTTCGTTTGGGAAAGGGGTGTCTGGTGGGTTAGTCGAGAGGTGGCTGAGGGGGGGAGGGATTGAGGGTGATGGGGGCTTTGGGGATGTGCAGATGCTTGCTTATGGCAGATGCGATTGGGATTGGGAACCGACTGAAACGGGGAGGGGTGACTGGGGTTCAGGAAATAGGTGTGCTGCCTTTTCTGTTTCTGCTGGGAAAGGGATATCTTGTCCGTTTACGACGGTGGTGATGGAGGGGGGCTCTATTGCAAGGGCCTGATGGCGTTGGGAGAGGGTATGGTTGAATCTCTTTTCGATTTTGAACAGCTGGTTTTCTAGCCACTTGGTAAAGGGTTTACCTAAGAATGAAAATGGGGCTGCAATGGGTTTGATGATTTCTTTGCGGCGTCGCTGTCCGAGCTTTCTATAGCGTTTTTGGAAATAGCTGCTCTCTGCCAGATTCCATTTTTTTTGAAAATGTTGCAGGCTGCTGAGTTCCCAGTCGTCGCTCCAGCGCAGCATAAAGTAGGGCAGGTCGTCTTTCTGTAGGCGGGGGGCCGGGGGGTGGGTGAGAAAGGTGACGACAGAGCTGGGTTCGAAGTAGATGATGCCGCCTGCTCGAACGACGCTCATGCAGAAGTCTAGATATTCTTTGGTGCAGGAGAAGCCTTCGTCGAGGGGGCCAATGCGGTTAAAGATGCGGGTGTGCACTAGCATGGCGTGGAATTCTACAAACCCAACTGTCTGACGTTTGAGCTGGTCGCTGATATCAGCGATGGGCTGGTTTTGAAAGTAGGTTTTTTCTTGAATTGTCCACTGACCGGCTTCTGTGAGGGTGCCTTTGGGGCCTCGTTCACCTCGGGTAAAGTGGGCGTATTCGTCGGGGGTCATGTAGTCTCCGCCAACGCAGTGGACGATGGTATGCAGGGGCTCATACTGGCAGACGAGGGAGCCGACGACGGTTGCGCCGGTCTCTTGACTGCAGTTGACTAGGGCGCTTAGCCAGCCTGGGGCGAACACAATGTCGTTGTCAACGAAAACGACGTAGGGGGTTGTCACTCGTTGCAAGCCTGCATTTCTGGCTTGATTGGGGGAGAGATAGCGCTGCGATCGCACCAGCTCAAACCCCTTCTCTTGTGCCTGGGCCGATAGGTAGTCTTGAACCTTGGTTGGGGCATTATTATCTACATAGATCAGTTTGAAGGGGTATTGAGTATTTGCGTACAGGCTTTCTAGAGAGTCTTGGGTAAATTGGAATCGCTCTCGGGGAACGACGATGATGGTGACTTGTGGTTGTGTCATGGTGATTCTCCTGATTTAGGGGGGAAGGGGGAAGGGGGAAGGGCGAAAGGCGAAAGGCGAAGGGGGAAAGGGTGGTGGGTAGTGGGTAGTGGGTAATGGGTAATGGGTAATGGATCGGAGAAGGCAGACCAATCACCTATTACCAATCACCAATCACCAATCACCAATCACCAATCACCAATCACCCTCACCCCATCGCGATCTAGCCATTCAATCGAGCGTCCTGTTCGGCTGCTAAACAGCCACCTATTCTCAATCTCGATTTGTTTGGCTTGCTGAGACAGGACATAGGTCACATGCCCCTGTGGGGTCTGTCGAACACCGAAGCTTTGACCTTCGAAGTTGAGCCCAAAGCCTCGAAATGAGCCTGACTGACCTTCTCTGGCAAAGCAAAACCGATCTTGAAAGGGTTTGCCCTTGACGTTGCCCTGCACCTGAAACAGCAGCATGCGGTCAGTTGGGGTGTTTAATAAATCAAGGGAGTGGATTTCAAGGCTGTCTTTGGATACACTGCGCGGTGAAACGACGGAACAAAAGAATAGGGATTTGGTACTGTGCTGGGTCAGGGTCACGACTGGCGCGGGATGCTTGATGCCATATTTTGTGGAAGCCCAGGCCGACTCAATGTAAGCGACCATGTTGGGGCTCTTGTAAGTCAAGAGGGTGAGGTTGGGTGCGATCGCACTCACTTGTCGTCTCTGGGTTTTTAAAGAGACGTCTCCTTGCATCTCAGGTGGAAGGTGAAATCGCAGGGCACACTGGTGGGTTGCCCCATCTTCAATGTGGATGCGATCGAGAATGAACAAATACTGCCGCTGCATGTAGAGAAAAAATCTCTGATGAACGGGGGTATATTCAGCACTGACGGCCTTGGCGTCAACCCAATCAGACCGACGCCCTAGCTTAAATGAGGGCTTTATTATCTGCACCTGGGGGCCAAATTTGAACTTGCCAGGCTTAGCTTTAGGGATGTAGCGAGTTTGATCTTTGCCGTCAATCTCGACCGTATTGTGGTAAGCCGTGCTTTTGAAAGTTTTGCGCCAGTTGATGCCATCTTGACCTGGCACCGCATCATAGGTATAACGACCTGGATCAATAATCAGCGGTTTGCCATTGGCAAAATAACAGAAATTAAACAGGTCAAAATGTCCGTGTTTACCTGCCCCAATCTGGGCACAGTCATAAAATACATGTTGACGCTGCTGTGCGGTGACTGCATTATTCCCCCAACCATCAGAAAATACAAAATAACCAGCATCCTCAAACTGTTTAGAGGGTTGCTGTGGGGGGGTACCCGCTTTACCCAGCGTTGCCCCCCATAGCCATTGGGGATTGTCTAAGATTGTACTGCCCTGCTTGAGGAGATATCGGAAATCGCCATTATCGCCGTCATTAAT
>JBCBZL010000063.1:0-17570 GCA_039815385.1 Cyanobacteria bacterium P01_A01_bin.114 | reverse complement strand
GGCTAACTTTTCACGAGAAGTTAGCCAATCTCTCGTTAGGTTTTGACCCTTGAGGCCAATCGGCTTGACTATCAGTTTTCCTACATATAATTCCAAGTATACTGATGATTGCTGGCCTATACTCCTGTTTTCGCTTCTCAGCCAATAGCTTCTGTCCGTTTCATGGCCTCGCCATTGAAACAACCTGAAACATATTGAGGCTAAACGTAGGTCATTCCAGCCATGAGCATTTCTGCATTGATACTGATTTCTTTATCCGGGCGATTGTCCGGTTGCAAAAACAACTCAGCTACCGTGCGTCCGTATTGATCTTCTTCAAGCGGTATCTACGATGACGAGGCCATCTTGATTCGTGCAGTACTCTCGATTCAAAATGAGAGCCTGTTGGGGGCGTCAAACTTCACGCCATACGGTATCGGATATAGATAGGTAAGATTTTGTATGAAAATCAGCCAGATCGGGTCTGTGGAAAATCTCACCTGAAGTCAATGTTCGAAAATGTCTTTGTATTGCATCAGGTCCAGGTCAACAAAGGTGGGCAAACAGTCAAAACACTGCTGGGCGATTGCCCACCGATCTTCTCGCTGGAGCATGAGCGTCAGCGTTTTAGAGATCTCATGTAGATAGCGCACATCGTTGGCGGCGTAGGCGAGCTGCTCATCGCTAAGGTTGGCAGCATTGCCCCAGTCAGAGCTTTGGGCGGTTTTATCTAGCTCGATGCCCTGAAGCTCTCTAACCAGTTCCTTCAACCCATGGCGAGGGCTGTAGGTACGAGCCAGCTTACTAGCGATTTTGGTACAAAAGACGGGGTTAACGACAATGCCAAGATTCTGCTTGAGGGTGGCCAGGTCAAACCGGGCAAAGTGAAAAATCTTGAGAACAGTGGGGGTTTCTAACAGCTGTTTGAGGTGGGGGGCATCGGTCTGCCCTCGCTCAATACGCACTGCAGAAACGTAGCCATCGGTATCGCAGAGCTGGATCAAACAAAGTCGGTCGCGACGGGGGTTGAGCCCCATGGTTTCGGTATCAACTGACAGGGCGGCTGAGGCCCTATAGCGATCGCACAGCTCAGCTGGGATATCGCGATCGCACACCTGAAAATTATCCAAAAGTGACTCCTTTAATCAAACTTCAGCACCTTGGCCACCGTCTGCACATCCTTATCTCCTCGCCCAGAGCAGTTAAGCACAACATAAGGGCTGCCCTCAAGCTCAGGGCAAAGTTTGTCTAAGTGGGCAAAGGCATGGGCCGTCTCAAGGGCGGGGATAATGCCTTCTAAACGAGACACCCTTTGAAACGCCTCTAGCGCCTCAGCATCGGTGACACTGTAATATTCGGCCCGACCCAGATCTTTGAGGTAGCTATGCTCAGGCCCCACCCCCGGATAGTCTAGACCTGCGCTCACAGAATGGGCCTCAATGACCTGGCCCTCACCATCTTGGAGTAAATAGCTCATGGCCCCGTGTAAGACGCCGACGCGACCCTGGGTCAGGGTCGCAGCATGTTTCTCAGTGTTGACCCCTTCCCCTGCTGCCTCAACCCCAATCAGCCGCACCGAGGGCTCATTCACAAATTCGTGAAACAGGCCCATGGCATTGGAGCCACCGCCAACGCAGGCGACCAAAATATCGGGCAGTCCCCCCCATTTGGCTTGAGCCTGGGCGCGGGTTTCTTCGCCAATCAGCGCGTGGAAGTCACGCACCATCATTGGGTAAGGGTGGGGGCCAGCCACAGAGCCTAGGATGTAGTGGGTGGTTTCCACATTGGTCACCCAGTCGCGAATCGCCTCGGAGGTGGCATCTTTGAGGGTACCGGTGCCTGCGCTCACGGGGCTGACCGTGGCCCCCATTAGGCGCATCCGAAAGACGTTGAGCGCCTGACGTTCCATATCGTGAACACCCATATAGATGACACACTCAATGCCAAACCGGGCACACACCGTTGCCGTCGCCACCCCGTGCTGGCCCGCGCCGGTTTCGGCAATGATGCGCTGTTTGCCCATGCGCTTGGCCAGCAGCACCTGCCCCAGGGCGTTGTTGATTTTGTGAGCCCCAGTGTGGTTGAGGTCTTCTCGCTTGAGATAAATCTGGGGGCCGCTGCCGTCAGGGCGCGCGTAGCGGGCCGTCAGCCGCTCTGCAAAATAGAGAGGATTGGGCCTGCCGACATAGTCTTTGAGCAGCTCGTCTAGCTCAGCTTTAAAGTCGGGCGCTTGACGATACTGGTGATAGGCTGCCTCTAGCTCGCTGAGGGCGGGCATGAGCGTCTCAGGCACATACTTACCGCCAAACTGGCCAAACCGACCGAGGCCGTCAGGGCGAACTTCGAGGGAAGTAGGGGCAGGAGGTTGGTTTTTAGGAGAGATCGGGGTAGCAGTCACGACTAGCCTTGGATACGTGTGGATTAAAGTTGAATTAAGTCCCCTCATTATAGGGAAAGGGTGGGTGTATGAATCGGGTCTGTGAAATGATTAGGAGAACCCAAGTCGTCAACCCTGGCTTCAAGCAGCTGCATGTCCTTTAAATCTATCTTGAGGCCGCTAGAGACCTATAGCTTTGTGCTACTCAGTGCGCTAGCGGCTTACGGCTATTCCTTTACTCGCCCCAATACGTATAACCAATTCCCAGCGATCGCAGCGCTGCTCAATCCCGATTTATTCAGCCAAGACTTTTATATTCAGGCAATGACTGGGTTTACGCCCAGATTTTACTACTATCACTTGATGATCTTTCTTAACCAGCTGGGTCTGAGCCTGCCGCTGGTTGCGTTTGGTCTGTTTGTGATCGCCTTTTGCTCGATGGTCTTTGGGCTTAGGGCCATTGGCAAACTGCTGGGTCACACTGCATTTTCGGGGCTAGCCCTGGCTTTTTTAGGCATTGCGATCACCGTTGGCACCCTTGGTCACACTTCAATTTTTAAGTTAGAGCCGATATCAGCAGTCTATGCGATGGGGCTGTCGGTCTGGGGCATCTATTTTTGCTTTTGCAGACGGTGGCGGCTGGGCTATTTGATGTTTGGGGCAGCGTGCCTGCTGCAATTTTTGATTGGCCTACTACCCGGCTGCCTGTGGGGCGTCATCCTACTGATTGAGGCGATTCGGCAGCGACGGCTGGCTAAGCTGTTAGGCCCCTTGCTGATATTGGGCCTGTTTGCCTCGCTCGTCTACGTCCCGATGGTCGCCGCTGGCAACACCAGCAGTACGGCGCTGAGCGATGCCGAATTCATCCATCTCTATGGCTATGTTCGGCATCCGCACCACATCATCGTGTCGTTGTTTCTATTCGAAGAATGGCAAACGTTTGTCAGCTTGATTGGGGCCAGCCTAATTTGCCTGAGGCTTTCAGAGACCCTCAGCCCAAATCATCGACGGGATCTGGCCCTGGTGATGGTCACCACCTGCGCTCTAGTTATTGTTAACTACATTTTTGTAGAACTGCTGCCGATTGCGTTTATAGCTAAGCTGCAATTTGCCAGGGCCACGCCCTTTGCCCTGTTGGCTGCCCTGGCTGCAATTAGCGTTGTGGCCAGCGAATACCATCGTCGGGGCAACTATCCGGTCAGTTTGCTGATGCTGGCACTGCCCCTGGTCGATCGGGTCGGCCCCGCCATTTTACTGGTGTTGACCGCACTGCTGTGGTGGGCTAAAGCCCTTGGCAAAGCCCCCCGGCAAGCCCACCTGGTTGAGCAAACGCCGCTGATGAAGTCGCTCAGGCAGCTAGACCAGATCAAGCTCACCGCACCGCGAGCGGTTGCGATCGCATATACCCTCTTTCTGATTGTCCTGCTAGCCTGCTGGGCCTACCTCCCCGTATTTTTTGCCAGCCTGGCCTATCCCTTGCTGAGGCGGCCCTACCCTAAATTTTTTCAGCGCTCTCGCATCGTCGCTCGGGCGGGCATCGCCGGGCTTTTGCTCTACTTCGGGCTGAATATCTCAGGAACCCTCGTCAATAGTAGACTGACCCCGCTACACCGCAAGGTCAAGCTCTATCCCCGAGTAGACGATGCCTTCAAGACCATCGCTATCCAATTTCGCCAAATGAGCCCCTCAGATGCGCTGATTTTGGTGCCCCCGTCGGATGGGGTGTTTCGCTACTATTCTGAGCGCTCGGTGGTGGTTACCTTTAAGAGTTTTCCGTTTACAGACCAGGGCATATTGACCTGGAAAACTCGCCTGGAGCGGATCTTGGGGCCATTGGAGGCGGGCACGCTCTCCGAGGTCTACACCGACGTCGCCTATCGTCAGCGGAGCGGCCAAGAGCTGACCGAGATTGCCCGTGAGTATCAGGCTGGCTATATTTTGACCCGGCGGCAGTGGCACCCCGACATTGAGGGCACTATTGTTGCCAGCGTCGAAGGCTTGGTGATTTGGCAGCTGACTCCGGTTGAGGAATAATTCCAAATCTGAACACAGCCCCCCAATTCAAAATCGAAGCCTGTCAGGGGCGTAAAACTTTACGCCCTTACCCTAGCGCTAGCCCTTTCGATAGGCAAGATGCAGGCTTTTGGCGAGCAGCAGCAGGGCTGCGATCGCAAGTAGCCCGCCCCAAAACCAGTGGGGCAACAGCAGCGACTTAGACATCTGCCCCGTATCAGAGAGCATGGCGCGACCGCCAATAGTGGCCTGATAGGTAAATAGATAGTCGAGCTGGTGAAAGCTGCTGATACAGGCCTGGACGCCCAAAAACTGAATGGTGAAGATTTTTTGCCAAGCTTTGGTTTTGAGCGCAACGTAGAGAATGGCTGCACCCAGCCAAGGCAGCACCAACCAGCCCGTCAACGAGCGCACCCAAACCACCGTCGACGACACCAGCAGGGCCCCGAGCATGATCAGCCCCCAGCGAGTTGTCCGGTGCTGGCGCGATGCCACAATCAGCGCAGCCCCCGCCAGTGGTGGCCCCATCGGCCCCCCGGCGCTGACCAGGGCGCGACCCAGCGGCCCGCCAAAGACGCCGCCGCTACTCTGGGCGACCCCAGACCCGTTGGGGTAGAGCACCAGCTTGTCAAAATTGGCCCCCAGCAGCATGGCGGTGAGCCCGTGGCCCATCTCATGAAACCAGGTGGCCAAAATTGTGAAGGGATACAGAATGTAGTTGCCAAACGGCACCTGCCACAGAACCACCGTGACCACCGCTGCAATCATCAGCCAGCGCAGCCGATCGCGCTTAGACATCGCCTCAGCACCGTCGGTTGAGAAATCTGGGAGAAAATCTGTCATTAGGTCTGCCAGTGGACTTCTTTTACCAGTAGACTACCCAACCTGTGCCGTTGATTCCGGGATGATTTAGGCGTGAATTCAAACGAAGCTTAAGCTTGGCGCGCGACTCGGCTGATGATCGGTTGATGATCAGTTAGCCACCATTACATCTCGAAACTGAACTGGAAATTTATTTTGCTCACGATTAAAAGCCAGTACTTCTAAAAGTGAAAACTGGCTCACACTATCAGGCACATTCATAAACGTTAGGAGGCGAAACTACGCGGCAACGTTTGCACAAACCCACCGAGCACTCCCTTGCCCCAACACCTAGCCAGTCCCTTTTTCGGGGGGTCTGGGGGAGTTAGGACCCCAGGCAGCCCCTCAAGCTAGCGGCAAAAGGGAGGGGGCGGGAGGGAAAGTCCCGCGCAGCCCGTTCTATACAAGGCCGCTCCCCTCATGAACAAAAAGGTCTCAAGAGGCTAGCATCAGCCCTCACGTTCGCGAAACTATGCCAAAGGCTCTAGCCTTACCCGCAGGGTTTGCCCATGGGGCTATCGGGTGGTCTATTTGATTGCAAGCGCCTAACCCAAAAATCCGGCTTATCGTCTTATGCTTTTAGCTGAGCCATTAGGGCCGACTCATCCCAGTAAGAGGACACTTTTTGCAGCTGACCTGCCCCGTTAAACTCAAATACGCTGATGCCAGCCGCCGTGCCGCTCTGGCCATTTTTGGCCAGCACCTGCATCTGCCACTGGGCCGCGGCCCCCTCCCCGGCGATAAAAATGGCCTGGGGGGTGACCGTGAGCTGTTCGTAAAACTGCTGCAATAGGGCAAAAAACTGAGCCGAAGCTTGTTTGACCAGTTTTGGTGGGCTACCAACCGGGTCGCAGATGATGCCGTCGTCGGCAAACAGTGCCAGCCAGCTGGCCTCATGCCGCGATGAGAGTGCTGTGAAGTAGTCGTTGACTTTGGTTTCTATCGTTTGTGGAGACATGTCTTCGTCCTCAGGCTGCCACCGGCTCTGCCAACGCTTCTCGACTGGCATGGTCATGAAAAAATCGGAGCTGCCGGGCGGCAACGGTAGCACGGACTTTGGCCCCAATCGGCAACTTGCAATGGATGGGCATGCGGACGTGAAGCGTGCGAGAGGAGGGGGTGAGGATACAGTACTTGTATTCGCGCCCTAGAAATTGCCGATCGCGAACCATCAGGGGGGCGGTTTCATCTGCTTCAAGCTGTAAATCTTCCTGCCGAATCATCAGTTCCCCTTCGGTGATACGGGAGGTGTTAGGAATCTCGAAATCGGTGTCATCTAGATAGCCCACTTCAGTTTCCCAACCGCGCTGACTGCGACGGGCTGGGACAAAGTTGGCCTGGGTCACAAACTCGGCAATAAACCGAGAGGTCGGGTCGCGATAGATGTCTTCGGGGGTGCCCAACTGCTCAATGTGGCCCTGGCGCATGACGGCAACTTTGTCTGCGATCGCAAGCGCCTCTTCCTGATCGTGGGTGACAAAAATGCCCGATGCGCCAACGCCCTTAAGAATATCACGCACTTCTTGCCGCAGGTAGAGCCGAACCTGCACATCCAAATTACTAAACGGCTCATCTAGCAAAATCAGCGAGGGGCGAGGGGCGAGGGCCCGCGCCAGGGCCACCCGCTGCTGCTGCCCCCCTGATAGCTCATGGGGATAGCGAGACCCATAGCCCTTGAGCCCCACTAAGCTAATAGCCTGAGATGTCAGTTCTCGAACCTTGCGCTTTTCGAGCTGGCCCCGCCGCACTAGATGCTTGAGCCCAAACGCGACGTTCTCAAAAACGCTCAGGTGTGGAAATAGCGCATAGTCTTGGAAAACCACCCCAACATCGCGGCGTTCAGGGACAACCCAGCAGCCCTCCCCACAGACGATTTGGTGATCTAGCTCGAGGGTGCCCGACTGAGAGCGCTCAAACCCCGCCACTAATCTAAGTAACGTCGTCTTGCCGCATCCTGAAGGCCCTAAGAGAGCGAGTAGCTCCCCTTTGTGTAAGGTTAGATCGACCGAATTGATAGCCGGTAGTGCATTAGACCCAAACTGCTTAGTGATTTGCCGCATCTGGAGGACAACAGGCAGGGACGATAGAGCCATAGGATATTTGTCAGGAAAAGATAAGGATTGAGCGGACATTTTTATTGAGAGCCAGATGCAATAATGCCTCCCCTCATCATACGGGATTGTCGGGCTGCTTATTGCAAGCTGAAGTCAATAAAATCTGAAAAATCTGATCTAGTCTACCCGCCTGCCTTTTTAACCAGCCGCCGCCGCCACAGGGGTAAAGGTGAAAAATCTGGAAAAACATAGGAAAAACTTATTGAAATTTAAGCCTCCGTATCTCTACGGAGGCCCAAAGTTTAAATAGAGTTTAAGGAAGGATTAAGGACAGTGACAAAATGCCAAGGCCTGACCCGATGGGACGATTGAAGAGATAGCCCCCCCGCTCTTGCCTCATCAGTCTTAAGGCATTAATCCCGACTTGCACGAAATCGCCCGGTCAGGGCAGACAACAGGATTTTTTATTGAATGTTTTACTCGCTGGATTTGCATGCATGATAAAGAATCGATGTCTGTGATCCAGGCATCATATCCTTTGATATGGAGGGTAAAAATGAGACTCAAGCCTATTCAACTGTTCTTGGGGCTGGGCGTTGCCGCTACCGTGGCGGCCTGTGGGGGTGGTGCCGACACCACTATCGAACCTACAGAAGATGCTGAACCCATAGAAGAAACGGAGCCGATGGAGGATGCAGAGTCCCCCGATGAAGCTGACTCCATAGAAGAAGACGCCGAAGGCGGCGAAGGCGGCGAAGGTGTCGAAGGTGGTGAGGGATAACCTCCTCGCCATGACTTTTCGTCGAGAAAATTGAAAATCAAAAATGTGAGGGTGCTGGAGACAGGGCCCTCATTTCTTTTGCGATCTGGATCTTTTGCGATCTGGTCTTTTGCGATCTGGTCTTTTGCGATTTGGCTTCGTGCCGAGGCCTGCCTTGCCCCGTGCCAGGGCTGACCGCGCGTCACAAAGCTTTGACAATTATTTTTAGTAAGTTCGTCGAGGCTAACGCGGTTCAGCGGGGGCATTTCTGCCAGGTCTTAACATCTTTATTGAGAGGGGGTGGCAATTAATCAGACCTTTTTAGCCGCATGTAGCGGCTTAAACACGATGCCAAAAGCTGCCCAGAGCGCTTTCAAAGCACCGTTGTTTGGCAAAACCACCCCTAAGTCTCTAGAAAATCCATAGGCTGGCAGGGAAAGAAAGCCCTACAATAATCTGGATTTACCTGATTGAGCTGCATTGCCATGCCCCGCCGAGACGATCTCCACAAAATTTTGCTGATTGGCTCTGGCCCGATTGTGATCGGACAGGCCTGTGAGTTTGACTATTCGGGGACTCAAGCCTGTAAGGCGCTGCGAGAAGAAGGCTACGAGGTGATTTTGGTCAACTCTAACCCGGCCACCATCATGACCGATCCAGAGACAGCCGATCGCACCTACGTCGAACCCCTCACCCCTGAGATCGTCGCACAGGTTATCAAGGCAGAGCGCCCCGATGCCATGCTGCCCACGATGGGGGGGCAAACCGCCCTCAACATTGCAGTGCAGCTGGCTCAGCAAGGAATTTTAGATCAATACGAAGTTGAGCTAATCGGGGCCAAACTGCCCGCGATTGAAATGGCCGAGGATCGCAAGCTGTTTAAAGAGGCCATGGAGCGGATTGGGGTAGCCGTATGCCCCTCGGGCCTGGCTGAGACGATGCAAGAAGCCTATGCGATCGCAGCCGATATTGGCAGCTACCCGCTGATCATTCGACCGGCCTACACCATGGGGGGCACCGGCGGCGGCATTGCCTATAACCAAGAAGAATTTGAAACTATTGCCAAGTCAGGCCTAGATGCCAGCCCGGTTTCCCAGATTTTGATTGAGCAGTCGCTGATTGGGTGGAAGGAATACGAGCTGGAGGTGATGCGAGATCTGGCCGACAATGTCGTGATCATCTGCTCGATCGAAAACCTTGACCCCATGGGCGTCCATACCGGTGACTCGATCACCGTTGCCCCGGCCCAAACGTTGACCGACAAAGAATACCAGCGCCTGCGGGATGCTTCGATCAAGATCATTCGAGAAATTGGGGTCGAAACCGGCGGGTCGAATATTCAGTTTGCGATCAACCCAGACAACGGCAACCTGATCGTGATTGAGATGAACCCTCGGGTGTCACGCAGTTCGGCCCTGGCGTCAAAGGCGACTGGCTTTCCGATTGCCAAGCTAGCCGCCAAGCTAGCCGTCGGCTATACCCTCAACGAAATCTCGAACGACATTACTCAGAAAACCCCAGCCAGCTTTGAGCCCACCATTGACTACGTGGTCACCAAAATTCCGCGCTTTGCCTTTGAAAAATTTCCCGGCAGCGAGCCTACCCTGACCACCCAGATGAAGTCGGTCGGCGAAGCCATGGCGATTGGCCGCACCTTTCAAGAGTCGCTGCAAAAGGCGCTGCGCTCTTTAGAGACCGGACGGGCGGGTTGGGGCTGCGATCGCAGCGAAAAGCTCCCCAATATCTCCCAGGTGCGGGCTAGTCTGCGCACCCCCAACCCCGAGCGCATCTTTGCCCTGCGCCACGCCATGCAGTTGGGGCTCTCCATCGAAGACATCTATGAACTCACTGGCATTGATCCCTGGTTTCTTGACAAGCTGAAAGACCTGCTCGAGACCGAGAAAAGCCTCAAGCGCTCGTCGCTGGCGAGTCTGACCGCCGATCAGCTCTGGTCAATCAAACAGCAGGGCTTTAGCGATCGTCAGATCGCCTTTGCGACCAAAAAGACCGAAGCCGAGGCCCGCACCCATCGCAAAGCCTTGGGGGTTGTGCCCGTTTACAAAACCGTGGATACCTGCGCTGCCGAGTTTGAAGCCTACACCCCCTATTACTACTCTACCTATGAGGCCGAGACTGAGGTCAAGCCGTCGGCCCGCCGCAAAGTAATGATTTTAGGCGGTGGCCCTAACCGAATTGGTCAGGGTATCGAGTTTGACTACTGCTGCTGTCATGCCTCCTACGCGTTACAGGCCGACGACTTCGAGACGATCATGGTCAACTCTAACCCCGAGACGGTCTCTACCGACTACGACACCAGCGACCGCCTCTACTTTGAGCCCCTCACCCAGGAGGACGTGCTGAATATCATTGAGGCCGAAAACCCTGAAGGGGTGATTGTTCAATTTGGGGGCCAGACGCCCTTAAAGCTAGCGGTGCCGCTGCAGGAATACCTGGTAGCGGCGCAAAATTCTGTAACGGCGCAAAATTTTGTGCCGTTACAAAACCCTATCCAGACCCAGATCTGGGGGACAACCCCGGATTCGATTGATATTGCCGAAGATCGCGAACGGTTTGAAAAAATTCTATGGGAGCTAGACATCAAGCAGCCCCCCAACGGCATTGCCCGCAGCTACGAAGGGGCTTTAGATATTGCCCGCAAAATTGACTACCCCGTCGTGGTACGACCCAGCTACGTCCTGGGCGGGCGGGCCATGGAAATTGTCTACTCCGACGCTGATCTTGAGCGCTACATGACCACCGCTGTCCAGGTAGAACCCGACCACCCAATCCTGATCGACCGGTTCCTTGAGAATGCAGTGGAAGTGGATGTGGATGCTGTGTGCGATCGCACCGGCAATGTGGTCATCGGCGGCATCATGGAGCACATTGAGCAGGCGGGCATCCATTCCGGCGATTCAGCCTGCTCAATTCCGACCATTAGCCTGTCAGAGGCTGCCCTGGAGATTATTCGCGACTGGACCGTTAAACTGGCCCAAAAGCTACAGGTGGTAGGGCTGATGAATATCCAATACGCCATCAAAGGCGATCAGGTCTACATTCTCGAAGCTAACCCCCGCGCTTCTCGGACAGTGCCGTTTGTCTCTAAGGCGACCGGCGTTCCGCTGGCCAAGATCGCAGTCCGGGTCATGTCGGGCAAAACCTTAGAAGAGCTAGGGTTTACCACTGAGGTTATCCCCGACCATATCTCCGTCAAAGAAGCGGTTTTGCCCTTTAGTAAGTTTCCGGGCACTGACACGCTGCTAGGGCCTGAGATGCGCTCAACAGGAGAAGTGATGGGGATTGACCTTGACTTTGGCCGTGCCTTTGCCAAAGCCGAGCTAGGAGCCAGTCAGGCACTTCCCCTAGAGGGCACCGTCTTTATCTCGATGAATGACCGCGAAAAAGAAGCTGTGGTCCCCATTGCCGAAGCCCTGGCTGAGCTAGGGTTTAATCTAGTGGCAACCGCCGGTACTCGCAAAATTTTGCAGGCCCATGGGCTATCGGTGGCCCTGGTGGCAAAAGTACACGAAGGTCGTCCCCATGTGATTGATGTGATCAAAAACCGCGAGATCCAGTTAATCATCAACACCCCCATGGGGGAAGCTGCCCAAGAAGACGATCGCAGCATTCGACGGACCGCCCTAGACTATAAGATTCCTACGATTACGACCCTGGCAGGGGGCCGGGCAACGACCGAGGCAATCCGCTCGCTGCAAACCCAGGCGCTTTCAGTTAAGGCGCTGCAAGACTATTTGGGGTAGCGCACGAGGACTGGGCAAGCCCAACAGACCCTCTGCTGTGCCAGGCAACAGGTATCTCCTTACCGTCTGCTGCCTGGCTTTCAAATGTCGTTTAAACGACAAAAATTCGATATATCGCCTAGAGAATACGCTGTAATTGTGTGAAATCCTGTGTTTTCGTCCCTGGGGATTTTGCATACCGCCGTAGACTCTTAAAAGATACAGGGTGTATAGGAGGATCGCGCCCCCCTGATGATCTGCCTTGTCGCAAGCGTCCCCAACGCAAGCGTCTTCAATGCGAGCTACGTTCCTAACTATCGAATCTATGAAAAATCTGAAAGAGAACGTGTTTCCTGGCCTGGCTAAGAATTTCAAATCGAACAGATTTCCTATCCTGGCTGGGTTGACCGCTATCGGCATTATTGGGGGATGTTTTAGCACACTCTGGTGGTGGTCACAGCAGGTGGGCTTATCTGACAGTGCCACCAGCCCATCCCTAGAAGCCTCAGCAGCAGCTGACGCATCAGCACCAGTCCCCGCCGAGACACCCCCCCTCAAGACGATTCCCCTCAAGGCTATAGAGCCCGTCCCTGAGGGTCTCTACAATTACGGGGGCAGCACCACAGTGGCCCCGCTAAGACAGGCCCTCGAGCCCGCCATCCAAGAAACGTTTCCTAACTTTCAGCTGCGCTACACCAATCCGGCGGGCAAAGCCCCCGGCTCTGGCACCGGTATCAAAATGCTGATAGACGGGCAGCTATCATTTTCAGAATCTTCTCGCCCGCTCAAGGTTGAAGAATACAGCGCAGCCGAGCAGCGCGGGTTTAGTCTTGAGCAAGTTCCCATTGCCATTGATGGAATTGCGATCGCAGTCAGCCCCCAGCTAGCGCTAGACAGTTTAACCCTCGAGCAGCTGCGCGATATTTATCTGGGGCAAATCACCAACTGGTCTGAACTAGGGGGCCCCGACCTGGCTATTCGTCCCCTGTCACGTCCGCCTTCCGCTGGAGGTACCCCAGAATTTTTTATCGAAAATATCCTGGATGGCGCTGATTTTGACAGCCGCGTCGAAATTTTTGAAACCACGACGACGGCGCTACGTGAGGTGGCCACCAGCCCCAACAGTCTCTACTATGCTTCGGCTCCTGAGGTCGTGCCTCAGTGCCTGGTTAAAACGCTGTCCTTGGCCCTGGATGAGAAGACCCCAGCGGTCGCGCCTTATCAGGCCCCCTTTGCCGATCTTTCTAACTGTCCTAAACAACGTAATCAGCTGAATACCGCTGCTTTTCGGGACGGGTCTTATCCACTTACCCGCAGATTGTTTGTGATTGTCAAAAAAGATGCCTCAACTGATGAATCGGCGGGCCGATTCTACAGCGATGTTTTACTAACCGCTGAAGGCCAAGCCCTGGTTGAGCAAGCCGGTTTTGTCAGTATCCGCTGATTCCAGATAAGCAACGCTCGCCTTGCATTTTGGGGCCTGTGTCCGCTAGACTTTCAAGAAGATTTTGTTAACGTTGCTTAACAATGGACACAGCTATGATTTTCCTAAAGCGGATTAGCCTCGCTGGTGGCTTGGCAATAGGGGCGGCTTTGAGTACGGTGCTGGCTCAGCCTGCCCTTGCCGAGATGACCCCGATCAGCTGGTATGGCCCCGGCTTTGAAGGCAACTACACCGCCAGTGGCGAGCAGTTTGACCGCTGGGGCTACACAGCAGCCCACCCCAGTATGCCGTTTGGCACTTTGTTAGAGCTGACCAATCCCGATAACGGCTCTAGCGTCACCGTTCGCATCAACGATCGCTCTGGGGGGCTTTTAGATATTTCTGAGCAGGCTGCCATCGATCTGGGGGTGCGCAACGAAGGCCTTGCTAGGGTCAGCGTGGATATTGTGCGCTGGGGGCGCTAGATGCCACCGCATCAGCGCATCACCGTTAGTCTCAATCAAATTCAACAACCGGCACGGCTAGTGCTGAGCGCCGAGCAGGCCCACTACCTGAGACGGGTTTTACGGCTTCAGCCCGGTAGTCAGTTCATCGCTCAAGACGGTCAGGGTCATCAGTGGCTGGCTGAGCTTACGGCTGTGGTAGATCAGGCAACCCTGCTTGAGCCAGCGACCTTAGAGTCGCAGGCGGGGCCGCCTTTAACCCTCGTGGCGGCACTGCCCAAAGCCGGGTTCGATGACGTTGTGCGCCAGGTCACCGAAATCGGCGCAACCCAGATTCAGCCAGTCATCAGTCAACGCACCTTGTTACAGCCCAGTGATAGTAGACTCAAGCGTTGGCGACGCATTGTTCAAGAAGCCTCAGAGCAGTCAGAGCGACTTTGGGTGCCCCAGATTTATTCCCCCCTTTCGTTTGAAACCTGGGTGCGGGGTGCCCCCCTTCTCGGAGAAACTACAGACAAAGCTTCATTTTTTTGCGTCGCGCGGGCAGATGCGCCGCTGTTATTGACTGATATACAAAGGGTTTTAGCTGCTGATCTCACGCTTCCGGTCAGTGTTGTTATCGGGCCAGAAGGGGGATGGCTCCCTGAGGAAATCGCGGAAGCCGAGGCTCAGGGGCACACATTAGTGTCGTTGGGCTCTGCAATCTTACGGGCAACAACAGCGGCAGTGGCTGCCATATCAATTGTTGCAGCAGCTAGAGAACAACTGATATAGAAAGATTTCACCGTGTTTGCTCGGATGGCTAAGGGTTTGTGATGTGACTAAGCTTGTGAATATTCAACGTTGTTGATAGGAGACTTCTCCTCAGCGTTGATATGGGGGTTATAAGTTTCAAAAAGAGATATAGTGATGCCTGATTCACGCAGTCAAGACCATGTATTTTCAGGGTTTCATGCCCTATCAGAACCCATTCGGATCCAAGTTCTCGAGCTATTGCGCGAGGGTGAGTTTTGTGTCGGCGATATGTGCGAGCGCTTAAGTATTGCCCAATCCAAACTTTCGTTTCACCTCAAGACGCTCAAAGAAGCCGGTTTGGTCAAGGCCCGACAGCAGGGCCGCTGGATGTATTACAGCTTAAACGCTGAGCAGTTCACCATCCTTGAAGGCTATCTGTCAAACTATTAGCCCAACCCAGCATCGATAGATGAACAAGACAACTGAATATGTTGCTTTAGTAAGCCCCTAGCGCCAGCTAACTTAACTAAGGCCCAGCTCCAGCCCAGTGCTACTCCCAGTCAGCTACCCTGATAATCCTATCCGAGCAGCTGACTGGGAGCTTTGTCTGATTTTTCTTCTAAGCAACGCTCTGGACGGAATTAGGGGACAAGGCCCGTAATCATATAGGCTCTAATGATAATGTTATGCCCCTTCATTCTGCCGTCTAGATACCACCTTCGTCCGGTGTCGGGGCATGCAATGAGCAATCACTGTCGAAACTATCCACACCTAATCAAACCATAGACAGTCAAGTCTATCAAAGGCATCGTTGCCTAAAGACGGAACATCAAATAGATATTGACTGCTAGTTTTATCAGTCGTTTCTAAAAGCAGATAGGGAATATAAATACCAAGTTCTCTTACTTTGTTGCCATTGTAAGGATCAGGTGTTCCTTTCTCTATATTTTCTGTGATGACAAGTGTATCTATATCTTTTGTTCTGTCAATAATATGATAGTAATGACTGCTACCTAGTGTTTTTTCTTCTTTTGAGAAGACATCGTCGGTTTCCTTCGCGTTAAGATCTTCATAGCCTCTGACCTTTGTAAACGCTGGAATAAAGCATTTCTCGAGTAGGCCATCTCGATATATGGAATACCCTGTTTCTTCGCCATTGAAAAAGATAGCGACCATCAGGTTTGGCAAAGACCTTGAAATATTTCTCAGTTTGATATCTGGGGACGAACACAACAAGCTATCAAAAATAATATAGTCTTGAATCTTGAGTTTATATAAAATCCCAATTTTTTTTTCGCTTAGATCAATTGTCTCACCATAAATATCTGATGCGCGCTTTCTGATGGGTAGATTGTCCTCTAACGCCTCTAGGACAGTATCAAAGCTCCCACCAAAAACATGTACGGAGTAGTCCGCATCGTAAGCAGTAAACCCATATCTCGTCAACGGGTCGTCATCATAAAGCAACGCATTCAATCTGTTTGGCATCCTTGCTGCTTCAATAGTCTTCTAGTGGGAAGCGGGCTCGGTAAACCTCATAGAGTTGAATCGGGTTGAGGTCAATGTTAATTGAGAACAGTAGGGCGCAGCAAAACCGCTCAGAGGTAGCCACGCCTGGCCCTTAATCTTGCTTTACCAGCTGCAAGATCTTGGCTGTCACAGCCAAGCTTTCCTCAAACAAAACGTCTTCACCCCAGCGCTGTAGCTGCTGCTCTAACAGCAGATCTGAGCGCTGATCAGAAATTGCTGTCACCTCTTGGATGTAGCAGTTCTGAGCGCCACCGCCTGATTCCATCCGCATGCAGCCTGCGGTTTCAGAACAAAGGATGGCACAGCAGTTGGCGTCTAAATTGGTGGACGATAGCCGCAGACCCGTGATATCTCCTAAAACCTCACCCGAGTCTGCCACCGGGACTGCCGCTAGTTCGGCTTCAATGTCTCGGCCATCGCTGCCCTCAAAATGAATGCGGCGCAAATCGTAGTCGCCCCCCTCGTTGACATAGCCGTTGGGCTGCCAGTCTAGGCGGCTGGCCAGCCAGCCTAAATAGAGCAGTGCCTGGGCCGGGTTACCTTTTTCGTAGTCGACTTCCATGCGGTCAAGCTCTAAAAGAGCCATCCGGCGCTCAGGGGGATCAAAAGCGGCCGCGCTGAGCTCTTGCCAAGGGGCAAGACGATACCAGTTGAGGTCGGCAATCTTGAGGCCGCCCTCGACCAGAGACTGAATCTTGAGCAGCTCTGACTCTGGGTCGCCGTAGTAGCTAGAGTCTAAAATGATGCAGCTGCTGATTTTTGACATCGCTTGAAACAGTTTCTGCTCTGGGTTAGGCGTCGCCTTCCACCAGACAAATTTGGGCAGATCGGCAATCACCAAAGAGTTGACCAAATCGCCTACCTGCTCTAGGGCCTGCTTAGAGCCCTGGAGCGTAATATACTCGCAGCACACCAGATTGCTGCTTTGCCCCTTTTGAACCGGGCAGTAGGCCGAAACCTGGACGGTCACGCCTTCGGCTTCGCCGTCAAAGGTGGGGCAAAGGGTGATCACCCGACAGGGGTTTTGGGAAGCCAGCGCTTCGCTGAGATTAAAACCTCGAATATCTGGATTTGAGACCTTGCGCTGGGCAGGCGGCAGCGTCCGATATTCTGCCCTCAGCCGTTGCAGGGTGGTTTGATCGACGCGCCCGGTTTCGCGAATATCGTAGGCCCGCTGCGCAAGTGCGATCGCAGCCCGCGTTTCATTGCCATGCTGACCGTCAATGATGCCTTTGTAAAAGCTCAGCCCCGCTAGCAGCTGCTGAATTTCTTCAGGTTCATAAATGACAACGCTGAAAGTCGTCGCCCGAGTCGCAACCGATGCAGTGCTGCCATCGTTCTGGGCTCGCCAAATATCCCTCAGCTCAGCTTCGATGTCATCAAGGGAAATATCTTTAGGTTTTTGGAGTGCAACAAGGGGGGTAGCCATAAAGGTGGTGGGTAGTGGGTGGTGGGTAACGGGTAGGGGCGTCGCATGCAACGCCTGTGCATGTAGGGGGTAGGGGCGTTGCATGCAAAGCCCCTAAGGATAAGGTTATAGCCAGCGCCAGCGGCGACCCACCCCGTTGATCAGAAAATATTCATAGACGGGTTACCAGGTACCCCCTTCGTAAATAGGAATCCGTTTGGGGTAT
>JBCBZL010000341.1:0-4952 GCA_039815385.1 Cyanobacteria bacterium P01_A01_bin.114 | reverse complement strand
CAGAATCAGCGCGCCCCAGGCCATATTCCCAGCGGCCAGCTGGGTCTGATACCGACCGTATAAGCTACAAAACAAAAAAACAAAAAACACCCCCAGCGCGTAGCTGCGGCTGATCACGGCATATTCATAAAGGCTAAAATAGCCAAACGCCAGCAGCGTTCTTTGCAGCTGGGTAAAGGGCGAAAACCTAGCAATCAGGTACACGCTAGCGGTGGCGACTGTCAGATGGAACAGCTGCATAATCAGCGGGTTGTGGCTGATCTGGGCCAGCCCATAGAGGCACAGATGCCAGAGCGCAGGGTGAGCTTCGGTGCGCGTGTTTTGAAAAAGATCAATAATCGAGGTGCTGTCTCGGGCAAGCAGCCAGGCCTGTAGCTCATCGCGCCACATCTCGTGCCTCAAAACGCCCACTAAGCCGATGACCGCAAAGATGCCCGTTAGCGACAGTTCAAAGTCAATCAGCTTAGTTTTTAGAGCGCCAATCCGAACGGCTGCCATGGGCCTAGCTTGAAAGAGATGCATATCGAGAGGCTTGAGTATCGGGGGCGGGTAAGGGGCTCAAGTCGCGGTAAATTTTGAGGAAGTTTTCGGTGCAGGTCGTTTCGCTAAACTCAGCCATGGCGCGCTGGTGCCCCGCTGCCCCCATCTGCTCAGCCGTGGCGCGCTGCCGTAAAATCGGCAGCAAAGCTGCCGCCAGCGCCCTGACATCCCCAGGGGGGACGAGCTTGCCCGCAGCCCCAACGCCGATAATTTCAGGCTGTGCTCCCACCGCGCTGGCGACCACGGCGGTGCCGCGCATCATCGCCTCTGTGGTGACATTGCCAAACGGCTCAGCCCACAGCGACGGTACGACCTGTACCCAGACTGAGTCAAACTGATGCTCTAACTCAGAGCGAGAGAGGTGGCCCAGCCAGGTAATCCGGTCTTGTATACCCAATTCACCAGCCAGCCTTCTGAGTGCGAGTTCATCGGCCCCTTGACCGGCCAGCTTTAGCTGGGCGGTCGGTAGCTGCTGCTCAATGTTAGCAAACGCCCTAAGCAATGTCTCAACCCCCTTTTCGGCAGAGAGTCTGCCCGCGTAGCCAACCGTGGGGGGCGACGTCAGCGGCGGGCGGGCTGCCCGCTCAGGCACGCCGTTGTAGACCACGTCCACCGAGGTCATCCCCCCTTGCTCAAGGACTTGCCGCATGCCGTGGCTGAGGGCCACGACCCGGTCAAATGCGCCCTGCCAACGCTGCCAGAGCTGGCGCTGCGCCATCAGCCAGAGCCAGGTTTGCGGCGTTAGACATCCCTGCTTCAAACAGGCTGAACCTGGTTTAAACTCGCAAGCTTGCCCATCCGGCAGCAGGTTAGTCCCCGCAGGGCAGATAGCTTTGTAGACAGCCGTTTGGTAAAGACAAGGATAGGGCTTTAACAGGGGCAATATCAGCGGTGACAGCTGCCATAAAAACATCCGCACGTGTACCACATCGGGGTTAAACGCTTTCAAAACCCGCTTTAGGGTCTGGTAGGCCGACAGATTTAGCGTTTGTGATATCACCTGCAACCGACCTGTTGTGCCGTAGCAGACGTAGTTGGCTAGATTAGGGCTGTCTGCCACCACGACAGCCCCGCTGGCTAACAAGCGCGCATCGTGGCCGCGATCGCACAGCTGACGCTGTAGCCTCAGCATTTGCAGCTCTGCGCCGCCCGTGGCCCCACCATAATCATTAATTAAAAGAATTTTCATAGAGATTTTGTTAGGGCTGGGCAAAAGCTTGGCTTGCCAACATGAGACACCCGACCGAATCAAGCTGGCTGCTGCTATTGAGAAACCGCAGCAGGCTGCCCCGCAAAGGTCTCTGGCGTTGAGGCCTGCAAGTGTTTACGGGCATAGCGATGGGTCAAAAACTGATTGATGGCTGTCTCGACCGGAGCCAGCAGCCCGAACATCAGCAGTTTGCTCAGGAGAGAACGCTTGTTGCCCATGCCGATTTTGTCAAGCAGGGGCTGCAAGATCGCCTCTCGCCGTCGCCAGCCTAGCGCCTTGTATTTTTGCTTGAAGTAGCTATTTTGGGTCAGATCCCATTTCTCTTTTAGCCGAGCCAGACTGGTCAGCTCCCAGGCATTGCTCCACCGCAGCATATAGAAGTGTAAATCGCTCAGCGTCAGCAGCGGCCCTGGCACATAGGTGACCACGCTGTCTGGCTCAAAATAGACAGTGCGCCCCCGCGCTGCCACACTCATACAAAAATCCAGATGTTCTTTGGTATTCAGCAGCGTCTCGTCAAAATAGCCCAGCTCGTCAAACACCTCCCGGCGCACCAGCATGCAGTGAAACTCACACAGCTCGGTTGCGCACTGCTTGAGTCTGGGTCTCACGTCGGTTACCTGACGCCCTTGCAGATACATCTTTTCTCGCAGATGCCGGCGTCCTTTGACGTCGATCACCACGCGAGACTCTCCCCCGGCAAAGTGAACCTCCTGATGAACGGGCTCTTCGTGACACATCAGCGGCCCCACCACGGTGGCACCGGTTGTTTCGGCGCACTGCAATAGCTCACGTAGCCAGCCGGGGGTGACAATCACATCGTTGTCAACAAAGACAACGTAGGGCGTTGTGACCTCAGCCAGACCCAGGTTGCGAGCCCGGTTGGGCCACAGATAGTGTTCAGTGCGAATCAGTTTAAATCCTTTAGCTTTTGACTGCGCCTCAATGTACTGTTTGATATGACGGGGCGAGTTACCATCTACGTAGACCAGCTCAAACGGGAGCGTTGTCTGCGTATAGAGACTCTCTAGCGAGGGCTGTGTGTAGCTAAATCGCTCACGCGGCACCACCACTAAAGTCACCTGCGGTAAAGTTGCTTCCATAGCGCCTCCTAAACATCTCCTAAATATCTCCTAAATATCTCCTAAACAAAAGACTAGGCTGTATAGGCCCTGGGCTGTAGCGGGTACTTAGACCACTCTTTTTGATCAAAGCCTTCGTGGTAAGACTTTTCGGTATTAATATCCCAAATATCGTGAAGCTCGCCTAGCACATTTTTAGCGGCTAGCAGCCCGGCCATCATCGAGTGATCTTGATTGTTATAGCGATGCATGCCGTTACGACCCACGGTTTGCAGGTTTTCAAATTGTTCTAGATAGGCCCGCACCACGTCGAGATGGTCGCGATAGTTAGCATCATAGACAGGGTAAGCCTTGCGCTGGCGAATCACCGTACCATCTTCGACCTTGGCGTGCGCTGGAATTAGCCCCAGCCCAGCAATTTCTTTACCCGCCAGCGCAATCAGGTCAGCATCTGAACGGGTCCAGATGTCGTCTCCTTCACTGCAAAAATATTCCATGCCCAGACAGGTTTTGCTGGGGTCGGGCACCATCGCCGGGCTCCAGTTTTTGAAGTTTTGAATGCGGCCTACCCTAAAGGCGGGGCTGTGGATATAGATCCAGTTGTCAGGAAACAGGTCTGTCTGATCTATGATGATGGGAACAATTAAAAAATCACGATACTTAAGGCTGCGGGCCGCTTTGAGAACGGCCTCAGGGGGGGCCGGATCGAGACAGCGCGCCAGTGCCGTGATAGGCATACTAGAGATAAATTGTTCAGCTTCTAGGGTTGAGGTTTGGTCGCCCGTCTGGATGATCACTTTTTGAATGCGATTATGCTCATGTTCGACCCGAGTGACCTGAGTATTGAGGTGAACGGCTGAGCCTCGCTGCTCGATGATCTGCTGACATCGTTCCCACATCATGCCGGGGCCGTAGATGGGATAGTCAAACTCTTTGATCAGGGTTTTGGCATCGCTGCTGCCAACGACTGCATCTATAACGGCTTTTTTAAGCGACATCCCCTTAATGCGCTGCGCTGCCCACTCCGCCTGAATCTCGGTACAGGGCATTCCCCATACTTTCTCGGTATAGGTTTTAAAGAAGGTTCCATACAGGCGCTTACCAAATCGCTCGCTGACCCAGTCTTCAAAATTTTCGGCCTCTTGGCCCGGCTGGAGACGTGTCTTTAGCTTTGCTTTGAGGTAGCTCAGGCCAATCATAAGGCTGGTGACGGGCCCCAGATTTTTGAGGGTGTTGGGGATCGACAGCGGGTAGTCGAAAAACTTTTGGTTGTAATAAATCCGTGAGAGCCTGGGAACTTTGATAAATTCGTCCCCTAAAATCTCTTTCCAAACCTGCTGAACTTCGCCAATTTTTGTGAAAAAGCGATGGCCTCCAATATCAAAGCGATAGCCTTTGTAGGTTTCGGTTCGAGAGATGCCACCTACCCGGTCAGCTCGCTCTAGCACGGTTGAGTGAACGTTGTTTTTGCTGAGGTGATAGGCTGCTGTTAACCCGGCAGGCCCACCGCCAATGACGACCACATCTTTTTTCATAACAAAATTTTTCCTTGGAAATGTCTATACGGTATGGAATGTTGAAAAATGACTTAAACCTCGGCCATCTCGGCCACCTCTAGAACCGTAGTTTGCCCTGCAGCGAAAACTCAAAGTTTCAGCTTGAATGGGGTTTGAAAGCTGCTGTGAGGCGGGGCAAAACCCTCAGCTCTACTAGGTTGTGTCGAACCAACCCCACTGCAAAGCAGGCTCCGGCGTACAGATAGTAAAACCAGTGCCATGGAACCACCCTGAGGGCAAATAGTATCCCTCGCTTATGCGCAAAGAATCTGTACACGGGTAGATTTAGCAGGAGCAAACCGCAGGCGGAGAGCGATGCCAGCGCATAGCCGCTCTGCCAAAAGGGACCCATCACCGCAGCAGCTACCAGCGTAAAGGTCAAAACAACGCTGACCTGACTAGAGAACTGCAGGTTCAGATCTCGGGTAAAGCGCTGATAATCTTCAGGGTGGTTGGCTTTAAGCCTCATGAGTAAAGCGGTCCACGGCAGGGCTCGATAGAAGATTTCTGCCCTCAGCAAAGATAGACAGCGCCAGTCTTTGAGATGTTTAACCTGAATATCTT
>JBCBZL010000101.1:0-14718 GCA_039815385.1 Cyanobacteria bacterium P01_A01_bin.114 | reverse complement strand
ATGCCCGCTAAGCCCAGCACCGCCGGATTAACCACGTGGATCAAATCGGGCTGAAACGCCTCGATCGCCTCACCAATCGAAGGCCTGGGCAGCGCCAGCTTAAGCTCAGGATAGAGCGGCAGCGGAAACCCTGAAACGCCGCTGATCTGAGCGCCCTTATACTCTCTTGGGCCCCCCTCCGGGCAAAATACGCAAACCTCGTCACCCAAATTTTGGAGCTGCTCAACGGTATGTTTGAGACGCGTAACAATACCATCTACTTTGGGCAGAAAAGTTTCAGTGAATAAGGCAATCCGCATGGGTTTCAGCAATAACGTAGGCATTAATGACTATTCAACCCTGAAAAGGGATTAGGCTCAAGTTTCCATAAAAGCGGTTTTTTGGCAATATTTCAGACGACATAGAATATTTGACGATGTAGGCGGTGTGGCCACCCGACACCCACGACCCACGACGGCCCACATCAGCAGTCCACCTGGTTGACCCTTGGATTCATAAAAAAAGCCAGCAGCTCAGATCTATCTGACATCTGCTGGCTTCATTTGAGAATTTAAGCTACTTGCGCCACTGAACCTTGGGCAAGATCTTTTTATCGTCAACACGGGCTTTGTACTTAACTGCGAAGTTAAGCAGCGAGTCAAGCAGCGAGTCTGATAGGAAATGGGGCTCTAGACCCAGGTCGATGAGCTTGGTATTTTTGGCGTTAAAGTAGTGTTTCTCAGCTTCAACCCGTGGGTTCTCGAAATTTTTCACCTCGACATCGAGACCCATGGTCGTCCCAGCTTTTTTCACCAGCATGGCCAGATCGTTGATGCTAAACATCTCTGTAAACTGGTTAAACACGCGGAACTCGCCTGCGTTTGCCGGGTTGTTAACCGCAATCTCGACACAGCGCACCGTATCACGAATATCTAGCAGGGCACGGGTTTGACCGCCGGTGCCATAGACCGTCAGAGGGTGACCCACCGCCGCCTGAATGCAGAAACGGTTAAGCGCGGTCCCAAAAACGCCGTCGTAGTCAAGGCGGTTGATTAGCAGCTCGTCCATGCCGGTTTCTTCGGTCAAGACACCGTACACGATGCCCTGGTTTAAATCGGTGGCGCGAATGCCCCAGATCTTGCAGGCAAAGTGAATATTGTGGGTGTCGTGAACCTTGCTGAGGTGGTAAAAAGAACCGGGCTGCTTGGGATAGGGCAGAGTATCTTTGCGACCGTTGTGCTCAATGGTGATGTAGCCTTCTTCGATATCGATGTTGGGGGTGCCGTACTCGCCCATGGTGCCAAGCTTGACCAGATGACAGTCGGGGAAGTGGTCGCGAATAACGTACAGCAGGTTGAGCGTCCCCACTACGTTGTTGACCTGGGTCAGCACCGCGTGCTCTCGGTCAATCATAGAGAATGGGGCCGAACGCTGTTCACCAAAGTGAACAACTGCATCCGGCTTATACTCGAGCATGGACTGCTCTAAAAAGCTGTAATTATTAATGTCGCCAATGAAAAGATCGATCACCTTGCCGGTCAGATCTTTCCAGCGCTGTAGTCGGGTTTGGATAGGAGCAATGGGGGTCAGCGTTTCAGACTGAATCTCCATGTCCCAATGACGGCGCACTAAGCTATCTAAGATCGCTACCTCGTGTCCCCGATTAGAAAGATAGAGCGCAGTGGCCCAACCGCAGTATCCGTCACCACCGATAACTAAGACTCGCATGTCACTCTTTACAAAAACTTTGCTAATACTCGCTCAACTCTATCAGGTTTAGGGATCACCTAAACCATTCAAGCTGGAATTTGAGCCTGAATTCTTTGACTCAGGGGGTTTACAGCCTCATCATTGTCTGTCACGCGGCTCTAGTTGTAATCTACACAACATTGACGAGCTTCATGATAAGTACACAATCAGTACGTTCTGTGAAATGTCAGGAAATGACAAAATTTTCGAGAGGGGTTAGTTGGGGTTTCGTTTTCTAGCCTTAGTTTTTGGGTGTGGATTGGTGATTGGTGATTGGTGATTAGTGATTGGTGTTTTTGAACTAACAACCAATAACTAACAACCATTAATCACCTACCCTTCACCGATCGCGGCCCGGCCCCCAATCCTCAGCCTAAATAACAAAAACTGAGTCTGCTGACGCTCGTCAAAGTTATCGTCACTGACCAAAATTAGGCTCTGGCTGCCGTCACTGAGGCGCGGCCCCAGGTTCATGCCTTCAAGGTTTTCGAGGGTAAGGTCAAGGTCGTTCAAGCTAAGCACGAGCTGCTTGCGGATAGGGGTGAGGTTGCCAATGTCGCCTTTGAGGGATGAGATCGCACTCACATCACTCGCCCCCCCGGTCGCCAGCTGATAAAGCTTTATCGAAAAACCCTGAAGCCCAAACGCCCGCTCTAGCGCTAAAAAGTGGCCGCCTGGGTCGAGCACCAGCAGCTCTGAAAGGCCGTTGAGCACCGACCCCAGGGGTGACTCATCCATGGGGTACCAGTGCTCGGAGATCAGGGTGGACTGGTTTTGACCGATCAGATAGTGTAAGAGCCGATTTTTGAAGGGAATTTCAGGATCTTCATCCATGTCTTGCAGCAGCGGCCCTTCAGTGCCGACAAACAGCCGGAAGGGCTCTGTGTAGCCGGTCGAAGCCGCGTTGATAGTCAGGGCCTCTAACCCCAGATTTGTCTGTGCGCCCTTAGTTTGGGGGGCGTCAGGGGCGGCATCCGTCACGTAGCGCTCAGGAATCCGAAAGGCTGTCTGGAGCTGCCCTGTGGTGCGGTCAAACTCGCCGATAAAGGGGAGGTTGCGCCCCTCAGGTGAGGTTTCGCTAGAAATAATCACCGTATTGCGCGGTGTCAGAGCAAAGCCTTCGGGGTCTAGCTGCCCCTTAGCGTAGGGGGTGCCTTCGGCGTCCTTAAGCAAGATCATCTTTTCGATGGCAACTGCCTGGATCTGGTTGTCGCGCAGGGTGGGGTTGAGAACGTAAAAGCGAGGCTCCTGGCGATCGTCAGATAGGGCGTAGAAACGATCTGATTGGGGGGCGTATGCGATCGCAGAAATCCCTCCCACCGGAATATCTTCAAAAGTTTGCCTGGGGAGAACGTACTCGCCCAGAAAATCGGCGGAGAGATCCAGAAACAGGCGCTCCTCAGCGCTGACCTGGGGGAGACTACAGCTGCTGAGCAGCAGGGCAAGCAAGCAGCTCAGGGCGATCGCGCCTGACCTGATTCTTTGGCTGAGCATATGTCGAAGCCTCAATCCTTTTTGACGCAAACCTTCTTGACGCAAACCCGATCGCCTCCTCTACACTCACCGTTAAGATAGAGCATATTACTCGGATCTTGTACCTGACCGACAAACAGCTTGACTCCACCCTGCACTGAAAGTGTCAGGGCTCACTGAATCAAACCCACCAAAGGGGTTATAGAAAGTGAAATCCTTGCATATCAATAGATGTAGCGCTTTCTAGTCCCTTTAGTGGACTTCCCTCAGTGAGTGCTGAGTTTTCAACTCGGCGCGGCTGTCTGGACATGGCCAGCTGGGTGCAAAATCTGAGTATTAGGGCCAACCTGCTCGGAGCAAAACCGTTTTCAAAGGTTCAAGGGGAAAGAATGGTAAACCCGCTTCCTGTTCTAAACACCGTACCGATCGAAACTTGGGTAGAAGCTACTTGGGAAGAATTTTTGACCTTTGCTGACGATCCGACTTTGATGACGGCTCGTTTTTACTATGACCAAGGCTATATGCGAATTGAGATGGCTCCTTTAGGATCGGCCCATGGCCAAGACATTACCATTGTCTCTACCGTTCTGAATCTATACGCAGCCCTCAAAAATATTCCAATCAAGGGGCTAACCAATACCAGTTTCAGAAAACTCAAAATTCGTGAAGCTCAGCCCGATTTAGCCTTTTACATTGATAAAGACCTCACGTTTCCGCCCCGCAATAATGCCCCCATTGATCTCAACATTCTGGCCTCGCCCACACTGATTGTTGAAATTGCCGCATCTTCTCTTGATGACGATCGAGAGCGCAAACTCAGTCTTTATCAGAAAATGGGCGTCAAAGAATGTTGGGTGGTGGATGTGGCTGCGGGCAAAATTCTGGCTTGGCGGCTGTCTCAAACCAGTCAAACGGTTATTCGAGAATCACAGGTGTTGCCGCAGCTTCAGCTGGCGCTGGTAGAAGAGGCTATTTTGCGATCGCACACCGAAGATGACGGAGCCATCAGCCGCTGGCTAATCGAAACCTTAACTAACCATGAGTCATCTTAAATCTATGGGCAAAAGCTCTCGATAAATCGGATTGGCCATCACCAACCCACCCCGTCCGTCGAGCCGACATAGTCCTAGATCTAAAACATATCGAACGTCATCGGGGGCCACATTACCCCAACACTTCCCCGCTATCATGGGCTCAATAATCGCTCTCACCCGGCTTTCGCGCAGCCGCTCTGCCAAGCTATCTAGGTGAGTATCCTGTCGTTGGATCAACCGCTCTTTTGCCTGCTCAATGGCAGCAGCAGTCACATCAATAGTGTAGTCAGTCACTAACTCCTCTACAGCTTCTTTAGCCAGGGCATTCACCAGCCAGGGCTGCCCCTGAGAGAGCTCAAATGCCCGCTGCTGAGCTGCTGAGGTAAACGCTTGGCCGGTATCTTGCGTGTGCTGGTCATAAAGCTGGCCGACCTCGTCCGCTGTAAAATTTCGCAGCGTAAACGATCTGACCTTGATATTAAACGGGCTGGCCGTATTCAGCCGATCGCTGCCGCCTGCGGCGACTTTATAATCGCGGACATCGCGAAGACCCACCAGCGCCACAGATTGGGGAAAGGCCTCAGGACGATTGGGGTAGCCGTCCCGGAGCTGTCTCAAGATTGATAGGAGTACATTATCTTGCAAAGCATCAATTTCATTGATGAAGATCACCAGCGGACGCGGCGAGTGTTGAGCCCACCCAAATTCCCCCGGAGCGTCCTGGCATCTCAATACTCAGAACTTCTTCATACCAGCTTACTCGACCTTCTCCAAATAGTTTTTGATCAGGTTTTTGGTTGAGCCTTGAGCCTGATAATTCAACGGTTTCAGAAGATCGCCCTACGTTGACAGCCACTACCAGAGTCTCTTGAGGCAGACTTCTGGCAAATACATAACAGTCTCCTTGGGTGGCCAAAACCGCATATTCCCCTGTGCTCAGGGCAGGGTGCCGATGTCGCAGGGCAATTAAATCTTGATGCCATTTGAGCAGGTCTTGATTCCACTGATCTACCAGGGGAAATGACCGACGACAGTCGGGATCCATCCCGCCCAGCAAACCCACCTCGTCGCCGTAGTAGATGCTGGGTGCGCCGGGAAAGGTCATCTGTAGCAGCACGGCTAGCTTAAAACTGGTCAAGTCTTCGCCCACGACACTGATTACGCGGGCCACATCGTGGCTCGACAGCAAATTGAGCTGGGTTAGCTGAATTTCCCATGGGTAAAGGGCCAGCAGATCCTTCATCTTATCGGCATAGCCCGCCGCATCCAGGGCCGGGTAAGGGTAGTAATCAGGGATCTCAACCAGCGGCATCTCGATGCGATCGCCCGCTGTAAAGGCCAGGGTTGGCCCGGTAAACAGATAGTTCATCACGCCGTCAAACTGGGTGCCGTCTAGCCACTGGCGCGAATCGGTCCAAACTTCACCGACGATATAAGCCTCAGGGTTGATGGCCTTGATGCGATCGCGAAACTCTTGCCAAAACCCTTCGGCCTGAATCTCAAACGGCACGTCCAGCCGCCAGCCATCAATCCCTTGCTCAACCCAATATTCCCCGACTCGCATGATATATTCCCGAGCCTGGGCATTCTCATGATTAAACTCAGGCAGGGCACGATTGTTGATCCACCCCTTGTAGTTGGCCGGTAGCGACCCGTCGTAGGCCGACAGTGGCCAGCCCTCAACTGTAAACCAGTCTACCCAAGGGGAGTGAGGGCCATTTTCGAGAATATCGTTGAAGTAAAAGAAGCCTCGACTGGCGTGGTTAAACACGCCATCGAGAACAACTTTAATATCTCTCTGGTGCGCCGCTTTCAACAGATCAAAAAATGCCTCGTTGCCGCCCAGCAGCGGATCCACCTTGTAATAATCGTGGGTGTGGTAGCGGTGGTTGCTCGCCGACTGAAAAATGGGCGTAAAGTAAATCGCATTGATGCCCAAATCTTGCAAGTAGTCTAAATTCTCAGCCACCCCCCAGAGATCGCCGCCTTTATAGCCTTGAGGCGTGGGTAGACTGTTCCAGACCTCTAAAGGCACCTGCATCTCAGGCAGCCGCGATGGGCGCTTTGTACGGGCAAAGCGATCGGGAAAAATCTGGTAAAAGATAGCGCGTTTAACCCAATCAGGCGTTTTAACTTGCATTTCACTCCGGCGATGACTCCACCGTTAGCGTAACGAATTACCTGCTGGTGTCAAATGTGACAGGCTGGGCGTACATAGGGTTTATGCTGCATTCGTGCCGCAACAGCTTCAAATGCGGGCTGTCTCAGACCGCGCCTAGAAAAAACGGGCCGATGGGAATCAGGGTGGGGTCAAAAATGAAACGCCGATTCCCCCGGTAAAGGCTGCTAGCTCGGTGACCTGATCGTCTACAGCGCCCTGTCCCCCAAACAGTCGATCAAAGCGAAACTGGTGGTAGTTGCCGATCAGCTGGGGTAGGGGCAAAAGCATTTTAGGATCGTTCCCGTGCAGGCGCTGGTTGAGCTGAGGCAGCTTATACCAGGGGCAACGCATATCGTGGTGGTGGGCGTTGTGATAGCCAAAGTTGAGATATAGCAGATTGAGCCACGGGTAGCGAATTGAGACCAGGTTAGAAAACGTGTGGGCCTGCTCGTAGATGCGATCGCGCTTAGGAATTTCGGCCCCCATCACCACATAGTCATAGGTATGGTGAAAGGCATCGACAAACCGCATTAAGTTGACAAAGCAGACGTAGGCGATGCCGTAGAGCACCAGCGCCCTGGGTGACACCCACCCCAGTAGCCCGAAGAGGCTGCCTCGATAGGCCAGCAGCAGCAGCGTCCGCCCTCGCAGGTGAGCTTTCTCAGGGTTCAGAAATGCGGCCAGCAGCAGCCGCCCCCGCAGCACAAACTCAAACAGCGGAAAATAGAGGCCTTCTAAAACTACGCAGACCTGACGCAGGGGCTGGGGCAGTGCCTTAAAAAAATCAGCAATGTCAAAGGGGACAAAATCGGCGTGGTAAATATGGTGATTCAGATGATGCTGCACGATATCCTCATAGGGCGCATAGCAGGCCCCATTCAAGTGAGTCATCAGCCGCCCGGCCCAGCCGTTGGCCCATCGCGGCTTAAAAAGATTGCCGTGGATCAGCTCATGGGTGGCCGCTGCTGAGAGCACCAGGCTATGGATTACCCCCAGCAGCCCCAGCCCATTAAGCACCCAGCTGGGTTGCAGCAGCAGCCCAATGCTAAGCCCGTAGGCCAGCACAATGTAGACCACCAGGCCGACATTCAAAAGGGCAGACATTCTAAGTGACCTCCTGAGGAATCTGGGCGAGGTGGTGGTTTGCGATCGCGCCGCACGTCGTCAACCAAACCCCCTCAAACGACTGAATATGATCGATCAGCCGCGACAGCATCAGTAGCCGCGCCGGACGACCGATAATCTCAGGGTGCATGGTCAGCACAAAGGCGCTGTTGTAGTGATAGAGTCCCTCAAACTCTTCTCGCCAGAGCTGAAAGGCCTTCTCACAGGTTTCAATCACCCCGCTGCCCGTCGGCGGATCTACCGTAAAGGCAAACTGCTCCCAGTCGTCGTTGGTCCAATGTAGGGGAATCTCAACCAGATCGCCGCTGTCTGTGGGCAGCGTATAGGGCGCATCGTCATCCATTAGAGAAGAATCGTAGCGCATGCCGTGACGGGCCAGCAGAGCGGGGGTACTTTGCTTCATGTCCCACCAGGGCGAGCGGTAGCCTACCGGCTTAACCCCCGTAATCTCTTTTAAGATCTGGCAAGTCTTGACCAGGGCCGCCTCTTCCTCAATCTCGTCTAGATCCGAAGGTTTTTTGTGTAAATAGCCATGTACGCCAATTTCGTGGCCCTCGTCATGGATGCGTTTAATCAAGGCAGGGTACTGCTCCGCCGTGTACCCCGGCACAAAAAAGGTCGCCTTGACGTCCTTTTGTTGAAGCAAATCTAAGATGCGCGGCATGCCCACCTTGGGGCCATAGCGGGCCCAGGCCAGCGCCGACAGTCGCTCGCCATATTTTGGATTGACCCCTAAAATACCGGCTTCACCATCGACATCAAAGCTCAGAACAGCGGCACATTGGGTGCCTGCAGGCCAGCGATAGGTCATAGATTACTCCCTAGTTACTTCCCCAACCGTAGTCAAAATAGTAGATTACAACTGTTTTGATGGCTACACCTGATGGCGACACCTGGTGGCTGGCCATACCTGGCGGCTGGCCATACCTGTTGGGAAACAGATAAGGCTACTGATAGCAATAGCGCACCCCTAAGTGCTGAGCCACTTTATCGAGAAGCACTTCTCGGCGAAAGGGTTTGCTGACAAAATCATCGCAGCCAATAGCCAGCATGGTGGCTTTGTCTTCGGCAAAGGCGCTGGCGGTGAGGGCAATGATGATGGGGGAATTGGGTGGCCAATTCCCTCTACCCTCTACCTGCTTTCCCCGAATTCGCCGAGTTGCTTCATACCCATCCATCACCGGCATTTGCATGTCCATCCAAATCAGGTGGGGGTGCCAACTTTCCCAGAGGTCAACGGCTTGCTGACCGTTAGTCGCCGTCTGAACAGCGAAGCCGATCGAAGTAAAAATCTTGACCAGCAGTAGCTGACTTACTGAGTTGTCTTCCACAATCAAAATACGATATGTGGGTTGTTCGGAGGCCAGTCCGATGATTTTCTGAGTGGTCTGGGGTGTCTGCCGAGCTGCGGTTTGACTGGCCTCAACCTGGATGTCAAACCGAAAGGTTGTGCCTTGCCCAACCGAGCTGCTTACCGCAATCTCTCCCCCCATCAGCCTGACAAATTGTTGGCTGATCGGAAGGCCCAACCCTGACCCTTCCTGAGATTGCCAGCCTCGCTTGCCCTGTGCAAACGTATCAAACAGACTATCCATATCATCGGGGAGGATGCCGGGACCGGTGTCTTCTACTTCGAAGTGGAGGATAGTGGGTAGTGGGTAGTGAGTAGTGGCCTGACCCACCCGCAGAATGACGCCGCCCTTTTCTGTAAACTTAATTGCATTACCCAGCAGATTGATCAGCACCTGCCGCAGTTTACCCTCGTCAGCGCGGACACATTGAGGCAGCGTCTCTGCCTGCTCAAAGGTCAGCTTTAAGCCTTTGGAGTGAGCTTTGAGCTGTAACATCTCCTGCAAACTTTGGAGGAGTCGATGCAGATCAAAATTGGTTTCATACAGGGTTACCTGGCCAGATTCAATTTTGGCCATTTCTAGAACGTTATTGATCAGGGCTGACAGGTGCTCCCCGCTGCGGTTTATGATGTCTAGATATTCCTGATATTCAGGCGGGAGCCCAGCCTGATGAGAGATCTCCTGGGTATAGCCTAGAATGACGTTCAGGGGCGTGCGTAATTCGTGGCTCATTTTAGAGAGAAACTCGCTTTTGGCTCGATTGGCCAGTTCGGCGGCTTCTTTGGCCTTTAGCAGGCTGTCTTCTGCCAGTTTGCGCTCTAATTCGGCCCCGGTTCGGGCGGCAAAAATCTCGAGAATCTGTTCTTTCTCGGGGCTGTGCGTCATGGGGTTCACATCAACTGCCACCAAATGACCGATCATCTCCCCAGCCGAATTAATCAGGGGCAGGCCCCAAAAGCTGTCGAGGTTTAACTCAGCCACCAGCTGAGATTTAGGAAAGCACTGCTGTAACTGACTAGCATAAAATTGGCTCGTGCCCTGCAGTAAGGTTTCACACGGGGTCTCGGACAGGTCATATTCTATATTTTCACCCCAGTCGTTAACGGCCCAAAGCGCCAGCGTTCTGACCCTGGTTTTGGCGGGGGTGACAAATCCACAGACCATCGCGTAGCTGATCTGGAGGGCTTGAGCCAGATAGCGGACACAGGCACGAAAAAACGCTTGGTTAACTTTGGTGCCTGTCCCCTGGGCAATCAGCTGTAGGGCGTTTTCTTGCTGTTTGCGTTTGGTGATATCAGTATGAGAGCCCGCCATGCGATAGGGGTTACCTTGCTCATCCCAGAGGGCTGCTCCACAGGCTTGAATCCATCGGTAGGTGCCATCTTTATGACAGGCTCGAAACTCAATCTGATAGACAGGGACTTTACGGGCTAAATAATCTTGCAGATACGCCTTTACGCGCTCAGCGTCTTCTGGATAGAGGATTTTTTCCCAGGACTCTATCCGATTTGGAATTTCATCGTCTACATAGCCCAGGAGCTGTTTCCATCGTGGCGAGAGATAAGCCTCTCCCGTTTGAATATTCCAGTCCCAAATACCGTTACTGGCCCCTTCCGCCGCCAGGGTAAAGCCGATTTCACTGTGATGACGGGCGGCGTCTGCTTGTTTTGTCTGGGTCAGGTCGCGAACGCTAAGAACGCGGGCGCTTTTGCCTTGATAGTGGATGTCTTTGGCACTTACCTCAGCCCAAAAAGAGCATCCATTCTTTTTGAGACCGACCACTTCAACGCCCAGAATATCGTTAGGTAAGCTTAAGCTTTCGTAGAGCAAAGCTCGGCTTTCTGGGGCAGTGAGGGTTTCTAAATGCATGCCAATCAGGTCTGCACTGGAGTAGCCAAATAGCTGCTCTGCTGCCAGGTTGGCATCTAGAATGATCCCTTTTTCATGGAACAAAACGGCCTCAGAGGTGGCCTCAAAAAAACGCAGTAGGCGCTCCTCACTCTGGCGGAGAGCGGTTTGGATTTGCTGTTGTTCATGCAGCAACCGTTCGCGATCGCAAAGCTCCTGCTGGAGTTGTTCGTTCTGAGCCTGGAGATGGGCTCTGAGCCGAACCAGGGACAGCTGGTTTTGAATGCGGGCCAGGGTCTCTTCTAGTTGAAACGGTTTGGTGATGTAGTCTACCCCGCCCAGGGTAAGCCCTTGTACCTTATCGACGGTCTCTGCTCGGGCGGTCATAAAAATGATCGGGATGGCTTGGGTGGCGGCAGAGGCTTTAAGGCGACGGCAGGTTTCAAACCCGTCAATGCCCGGCATCATGACGTCTAATAAAATCAGATCGGGGGTAACTTTTTGCAGCTGCTGAATGGCTTTTTCGCCGGTTTTAGCAATCAGAATCTCAAATCCGGCAGCGGTTAAAAAATCGGAGAGTACCTTAATATTAGCGGGCTGATCATCAATAATAAAAATTTGCTCTTTTTTATGGATTTTTTTATGGATTAGCATTGCCTATAACCATGCTTCAACTCAAGCTATTTTCACAGGGAGCGCCTCCAGTCTTCTGTCGGCTTGTCTATATGGATTTCTAAAAGATATAGATTTCTAAGAGATACAGATTTCTAAGACACATGGGTTTCCCATATCCGATCGGCGCTTTTAGCTATTCTCTTGTGATCTCAGCTCAGACCTATCCGGTTCAGATCCACTCGGGGAGATTAGCTTTAAAACTGCCTCATATTCAAAGATATCGGCCAGATTGAGAACCTTATTTACAAAGGTTTCATAGTTTGGGTTCAGCTGTCTCAGCTGTAGGGCTGCCTGCTTAATACCCTCAATATGACCAATTTCAGCCGCTGCCCGCATGGGTTCTAGCGCTTCAGGCCCAGGCATGTATTTGATTTCCACAGCTGATTGGCTAGCCGATTGGCTAGCCGATTGGCTGTGGGCCTGTGGAGTGGGTGATAGAGAAGCGTCGTCTGAGCTGTAAATCCATTCCAAATTTAGAAAGTGTTGAAGTTTTTCCAGCAAGGCCTCTACCTCAATCGGTTTAGGGAGAAAGTCGTTACAGCCTGCGGCCTGACTCTTTTGCTGATCAAATTGAAAGACACTGGCGGAGGTCGCAATGATCGGCGTCGTTTGCAACGCCGGTAAGGATCGCAGTTGGCACGTCATTTCAAACCCGTCCATCACCGGCATGAGCAGATCGGTGATAATCAAGTCGGGCGGCGCAGCGATCGCTTTTTCCAGGCCATCAGCTCCATTTTCGGCTTCGATCAGTGTGAAGCCGAGGGGGGCCAGCAGCTGAACAATCACCGATCGGTTTTCCCAGCGATCGTCGACGACCAAGAGGGTCTGGCGTTGGCCCTGGTAACCCTGAATTTGACGGAGCGTGGGAGTCAATTGTGGCCAGTCGGCACACTCAGGCACTGTCAGCTCAAACCAAAACCGACTGCCTTGACCGGGTTGGCTATCGACTTGGAGATGGCTACCCATCATCTGCACAATCTTTTGACTAATGGCCAACCCCAGACCCGTGCCTTCGGCCTTGCGATCGCAATCGCTTACCTGTTCAAAGGGCAAAAAGATGGTATCGAGCTGCGCTGGAGAAATACCAATGCCCGTGTCTGCTATCTCAAAATGCAGCTGCCCGCCCTCAAAACCCACCTTGAATGTCACTTCCCCCTGATCGGTAAATTTGATCGCATTCCCCAGCAGGTTGATCAGCACCTGCCGCAGGCGTTTTTCATCCACATAGATTGCTGGCGGCAGGGGGGTAAGGGCTTCATAGGTAAAGCCAATCTGCTTTTGTTCGGCCTTGATCTGGACGAGTTCGGTGACCCCCAACAAAAAAGAGGGCAGGTGGACTCCAGCGGGAGATAGGTCTAGTTTTCGCGCTTCAATCTTGGCAATATCCAAAATATCGTTGATCAGGGTAAGCAGGTGAGCACCGCACTGCTGCATCACCGTAATGCCCTGCTGCTGCTGGGGCGTTAGCGTGCGATCGCGCTGTAAAATTTGAGCATAGCCCAGAATGCCATTGAGCGGGGTGCGCAGCTCGTGACTCATGCTGGCCAGAAAATCGCTCTTCGCCTGATTGGCCGCGTCAGCGTTTTCTTTAGCCTGTTGCAGCTCAGCCGTGCGGTCTGCCACTCGCGTTTCTAAGACTTCGTTCGTGTTTTCCAATGCGGTCATTGACGTCTCAACCTGCTGCGCCATCTGATTAAACGCCTGGGCCAAATTCTCGAGTTCATAGATCCCATTGGCATTGATCGGCTCGGCCAGGTCGCTATGGTGGGTAGCCGAATAGTGGGTGGCTGATTGCGAAATCGCCTGGCTGGCCTGGTTTAACTGCAAAATCGGTCGGGCAATCCACCGAGCTGTCAAAAGGCCCAGCCCGGTTGCCACAGCCAGCGCCCCAAAGCAGAGCAAAATCGTCATCCGTGTGTTGGCATTAATTTGTGCCATAAAGTCGGCTTCGGGCACCACCACCACGATCAGCCAGTCGATGCCCCGCCCGTCTCGAAAGGGGGTTACCTGCAGGAACTGCCGCTGGCCAACCAGATCAAACTCTAGCTGCTGGGCCTGGGTAATCTGATCTAGAGCGCCAAATTGATTGATCAGGGTTTGATAGGCCAGCTGCACCGCAGCCTCATCACTGTCTGCCGCTTGCAGCCGCTCTAAGGTCTGCGTGGCCGGGTCATCGACAAACGGTTCTGCAATTGTTGAAGACGCGACAATTTCGCCAGAGCGCTCCAGTACAAAGACCTGACCAGATTGCCCAATTTTGACCCCCTGCAAAAATTCGCTCACCTCCGAGAGCAGAATGTCGGTGCCTAATACGCCGAGCAGCTGATCTGCTGGGTCATAGACCGGCTCGGCCAGGGTCAACCCTAGCTGACGATGGCTAAACATCAAGTAAGTTGGGCTCCAGGCGGCAGCGCCAGTCTCTGCCGCCGCCTGGTACCAGGGGCGTGTCCGAGGGTCGTAGTCAGGCCTGGCACTCACCAGGTCGGCGCGGTTGCCCTGCTGATCGGCCACGTAGGTATGAAACGCATTCTGCGTGGTGCGATCGGCCACTTTGATCGTCAGCGTTCCATCCTGTAGCCGTCCGGCCCCAATATAGTCTCCTTGCCGGCTGCCAAACTGAATCGTGTTGGCCGCATCAAAGGACTGGATCTGCTGGACAAATACTCGCTGCACCGCTGGAAAGTCTTGCAGATCGGTGAGTTCTAGCTGGATGACATTCAACGCCCCCTGATTGACGGTCTCCGCACTCATCAAATAGCTATCCAGGTGTTGCTGGATACGGAGCGTCACTTCACCGCGTAGCTGGCGGGTCACTTGATTGACGGCTTTTTGACCATTGCGTAGCGATAAATAGCCGGTCAGCCCCACTGCAACAAAAGTTTGGAGCACAAAAGGGACCATGAGTACCAGCCGCAACGGTACCCGCTTAAGCCAGTTTGAGCCAGGGGGGCGGCGTTCAGGCATGGGGATCTACAGGGGGCTATAGGGAATTAAAAGGCGAGGTGTAAATGTTCAGATCCTGTCCATTCATTCTGCCCTGTTTTGATCGATTCCGAAAAATTACGGATATTGTTCGGGAGGGGGAGGGGCGAAGGGCGAAGGGCGAAAGGTAGGGGCGTTGCATGCAACGCCTGTACGGGGCGAAAGGCGAAAGGCGAAGGGCGAAAGGCGAAAGGTTGGGGCGTTGCATGCAACGCCTGTATCGGGGAAAGGCGAAAGGCGAAAGGCGAAGGGGGAAAGGCGAAAGGTAGAGGCTGGCCTTGTGCCTGACCTGAAGGGAGATGTATTGAAATTGGTTTAGTTCTAAAATGAAAGCCAAGTT
>JBCBZL010000312.1:0-5793 GCA_039815385.1 Cyanobacteria bacterium P01_A01_bin.114 | reverse complement strand
CCTTCCTCTTCCTCCTCCTCGTCCTCCTCGTCCTCCTCCCTGTAGACCGACTGCGGTCTGCCCATCGCCCTATCCCCGATGCCGCCTCGCCTGGGCGATAACCCATCCCGAAAAGAAGCAATACACACAGCATTATCAGTACTTGTTCTTCATCGTGTGCATAAAGTTTACGGTAACTGCGTAGGCTACCTCTGTGCCGTACTCTCAAACAGAAACAAACAAAAGTACAAGCGTTCACGGACGAAAAGGGAGAGCGGGGTAAGATGGGCTGGGCCTATGCAAACCCGGTCGCAAGCTTCGCAGCGCTCAAAGATTATCTGGCCTTTTATCCCAGCCGCATGGACGCCTGCTACATTGATGATGAACGAGTCAAAGCGCAGCCAGGCGACTTTTACGGCGGCTGGATTACTGAAAATATTGTGGGGCCTTTCAAAGGGGGAGCAGGCTCTTGGGGATGGTGAGCAGGGCTAGATCTCAAACTGATCGTTGAGCTGCTTTAGGGCACCGACCACGGCCTTTAGCTGCTGTTCGAGCTGGCACTTGCGAGCCGAAATTTGGTGTAGTTTTTGGTGACGTGCGATCGCAACGCTGACGACAGGGACTTGTTCTAACGGGCAGGGGCACGACTGGACAGTTCCCGTCTGATCAATCATGCACAGTCGGTACTGGGCGTCAGGTCGCGCCTGCTCAGCAGACTGGTTTGAAGACTCTACTGAGTCTAACGTCTGGATATACGCCATCAAATCTTCAACATCGGCATGGCGAAACAGCGCCGAGTTTTGATCAGCGGGTCGAGCCGGCAAACTGGTCTGGGCAGACTCTAGCCAGCCGTTGACCACAGGCCCCTCAGCATAGATTTGCTGACTTTTGAGCACGAGCAACCTCAGTTCTTGCTGGGCCATCGACACCTTTTTTTGCATTTCACCCAGTAGGTTAAGCGCAATGGCGGGGCTAACTTCGTGGCGACGCGTGACGACATCCTCCGCGCCCAAGGCCGGCAGTCGAGGTGACCTCAAAGAGGACCGCCTTGATGGAAGGGAGGGGCTATTTTCGAGGGGCTTGGCCATAGTCGAAAACCAGACAGTCGAAAACCAGATAGTTGAAAACCAGACAGTCGAAAACCAGATAGTTGAAAACTAGCTTCTAAACGTCATGATACTGTGCAAATCTTGGCGGTGGGAATAGGATGCACCCTCAAATCAAGCGGATTCGGGTCAAAGGCATTCAAGGTAGACAGCTCGGGCAAACCGTTTGTCATTGTTTTGCGTAGCTTTGAAGAGGTCAGCAGACAGCCTTGGGCAGAAGCTAGCGCGAGAAACTGAACGCCAACAAACTTAATGCTATGCTCGTAATCTCTGGGTTGGCTTTAGCTTAGAATCCTAGCTAACCTAAGTATTAGGGATCAGGGGATTTCAAATCAAATTGGTTTCGATATAATTGTGGGACGCTAGCGCAGATACCCGCGCCGTCTTGCAGACTATCCCGAGGGATTGACTATGCCATTGCCGACTGTCTTGCGTTACTTACCGGCTCGCCTACGACCGCTCCAAAACCCAGTCGTCTGGATGCCAGCCCTGGCCCTAGGATTGGTCGGTGTCTTTGCCTGGGAATATAAAAATCATCCCGAGTGGCTGCAGTGGGGTGGCGTTGACACTGACGCCGCTGTCGAAACCGGCCTGACCCCCGAAGAGCAGGCTGGCATTGCCGAGATTGACACCCTGGATGTGCTAATCAACGAGGCCAACAGCAACAGCCCAGCGGTCACAGACCCTGGGGCCGACCTTGATGCCGGCAGCGAGAACGGCGATGCAGAGACGGATTCTTCGCTACTGTCAGCGACAGATCCTCAAATTGAAGCACTGACTCCGTTTGCTGACTACTTGGCCCAATATCAGCTACCTGGGACAGTCCGGTCAGAGCCGGGCGGCTCTGCCAATGCCCCTTCGCAACCGGGTGCGATTGATCAGGGTCCGCGGGCTGCGAATGGTAACGCCGCTCCTGACAACAGTTTGTTTTTACTGTCTCAGCCAGCCCCCGTCGTTCGAGAAAGTGCCTTGTCTCGAGCCCTGTCAGATCGGGCCGCCAGCGCCGCCCAGCAGCCGACCGAAACACCTGAAGCTAATCAAAGCCGACCGCCCAGCCGCCAGGCGAGCGTGGATGCCCCTGCTGAGTCGGCTCCGTCGGAGAATCTGCCGTTTGATCAAACCGGCATTACCCCCGGGCAGCTGAGCGGCAACCCTAATGCTGGCTTCATCCGCACGACGCCAGCCATGTCGCCCCCACCCGGCACGACTGGCTACCAGGTGCCCTCCTCGATCAACCTGAGCACCTACGATCGGACGCTCAACCGCACAGGGCAGTTTACGCCAGGCGTGCCCTCTACATCGTCCCCTGCCCCCTCATTTGAGATCCGGCAGCCTCAGCGACCAGGCAGCGTCTTGCCAGGTCAGGTCAACACCGGGATTGCGCAGCCACAAAACACAACCCCCGGGGCTTTTGGCGGCTCTTCTACACCAGAACCCCAACCGTCTAACACGTTTGACAGCTTCTTTGATTAGGCGCTATTAGAAATTAAGCTCATCGTTTGAACACCTTAGATCTTGCCCTAACCGGGTTTTACCTCATCCTCAATCCTTCTCCACTCTTCGAGAAGAGCAAAGCTCTACGAGAAGAAGGACTTTCTTCCCTTCTCCTGCGAGGAGAAGGGGCTGAGGGCTGCGGGAGGTCTGTGCTCAGGTCCATAGGGGGCAACAGAATCCCGACCTCGTGGTTCTAGACTAAGCCCTTAGGCCTCAGCATCGCTGCCTTTGACGTCGCTGCTTGACTGGCTGTATTCATAAGACTGCTGAATCAATTTAGCGATTAGCCCGGTCCAGCCAGTTTGATGACTGGCCCCGATACCAGCACCGTTATCTCCATGAAAATATTCGTGGAATAGGACGAGAGATTGCCAGTGAGGGTCGGTTTGAAACGGCTGAAGATTACCGTAGACGGGTCGCTTCCCAGCCTCGTTGGTCAAAAAGATTTGGGTCAGCCGTCGAGAGATCTCGGCGGCAACTTCCCATAGGGTCATCCAGTGCCCGGAGCCTGTGGGGCACTCAACCTTAAACCCATCACCGAGGTAGTGGTGAAACTTTTGTAAGGACTCGATCAAGAGATAGTTGACCGGAAACCAAACGGGGCCGCGCCAGTTGGAGTTGCCGCCAAATAATCCGCTACTAGATTCAGCCGGTTCATAGTCAACTCGATGAGCCTGATCGTTCACATAAAAGATATACGGATTGTTTTCGTGAAACTTTGAGAGGGCTCGGATGCCGTAGTCGCTCAAAAATTCGGTTTCATCGAGCAGCTTGGTCAGAATCTGACGCAGTTTATCCTCTGTCTCAACCCGGTCTAGCGTGGCATAACACAGAGCCAGCATCCGACGAGCGCCGACGCCGGGCGTTTCCATGCAGGCAACGTTGTGCTTGAGATCAGAACGATTGGCAATAAACCATTTCAGACGTTCTTTAAAGTTAGGAAGCCGCTCCAACAGATCGGGCTCTAGCGTTGTGACGGCAAACAGCGGAATCAGCCCCACCATCGAACGCACCTTGAGCTTGACGCGCTGCCCGTCTGGGAAATGAAGCACATCGTAAAAGAAACCATCTTCTTCATCCCAGAGCTGGGTTTTTTCTGAGCTGCCGTCGCCGATATGGTTCATCGCATCGGCGATGTAGAGAAAATGTTCAAAAAACTTGGTGGCCATGTCTTCATAGACCGAGTTCTCTTGGGCCAGCTCCAGGGCAATGGTGAGCATATTGAGACAGTACATGGCCATCCAGCTGGTGCCGTCAGCCTGTTCAATAAACCCGCCCGTCGGCAAGGGGGCGCTGCGATCAAAAACGCCAATGTTGTCAAGGCCTAAAAAGCCGCCTTCAAAGACATTGTTGCCTTCGACATCTTTGCGGTTGACCCACCAGGTAAAGTTAAGCAGCAGCTTTTGAAAAACTCTCTCTAGAAACTGCCGGTCGCCCTTACCCAACTGTTTTTGCTCAATTTTATAGACCCGCCACGTCGCCCAGGCATGCACTGGCGGGTTGACATCGCCAAACGCCCACTCATAGGCGGGAAGCTGACCGTTGGGGTGCATGTACCATTCTCGGGTCATAATATCGAGCTGATATTTAGCAAACTCGGGGTCCAGCATGGCCAGGGGCAGCACGTGGAAGGCTGAATCCCAGGCGGCAAACCAGGGATACTCCCACTTATCGGGCATGGAAATGATGTCTTCGGTGTGCAGGTGAACCCAGCCGGCGTTGCGACCCTGTTTACGCGACTCCGGCGGCGGCGGATTGCCCGGATCGCCCGCGAGCCAGTCTTCGACTTTGTAGTAGTAGAACTGTTTACTCCAAAGCAACCCCGCGAAGGCCTGGCGCTGAACGTTGCGCGCCTCGTCATCCATCGAAAATGGAGTCAGCTGCTGATAAAACGCATCTGCTTCTTGGCGACGGGCTTGAAAGGTGGCCTCAAACTGGGGGTCAAAGGGGGTCGGGAGCGCCTGATCGCAAAGCCTCAGCCGCACCGTCTGAGTCTCTCCAGGAGCCAGGTCAAACCCATAGTGGGGCGACACCTTCGTCCCCGCCTGCTGTGGATTAACCGCCTCAGTCTGCCCGTTCACCACAAAATTATTGATCCCGTCCTTTACGTAGGGTGACGAATTGCCTGTGTTGAACAGCCGCTCATAGTTCGTCTCATTCTCGGTAAAGAGTAATTCCCCCTTCGCCTTTCGCCTTTCCCCCTTCGCCCCTTCACAGTAAAGCCACCGCTCTCCTAGCTCAGGATGATAGGCTTTAACCACGGGATTCTCTTGGTCTGCTTCAGACCGCTTGAGCCACGGCTTTTCTGCCTCTGGTTGCCAGGCCCAGGTATTGCGGAACCAAAGGGTAGGCAGCAGGTGTATCGGCTGGGTCTCAGGCCCGCGATTGGTCACCTGGATTTGGATCAACACATCCTCCGGGGTCTGCTTGGCGTATTCAACCACCACGTCAAAATAGCGATTTTCATCAAACACGCCCGTGTCCAGCAGCTCAAATTCTAACGCTTCTCGCGATCGCACCTGATTTTCATGCACCAAGGCCTCATACGGATAGGCTGCCTGGGGATATTTGTAGAGGTATTTCAAATAAGAATGGGTCGGCGTGCTGTCTAAGTAAAAATAATACTCTTTGACATCTTCGCCATGGTTGCCCTGGGGACCTGTCAGGCCAAACAAACGCTCTTTGAGGATAGGATCTTGTCCATTCCAGAGTGCGATCGCAAAGCACATCAGCTGCCGCTTATCTGAAATGCCACCGAGGCCATCTTCCCCCCAGCGATAGGCCCGAGACCGAGCATGATCGTGGGGGAAAAAATCCCAGGCGCTGCCATCAGGACTGTAATCTTCTCGCACGGTGCCCCACTGACGTTCGCTTAGATAGGGGCCCCATTTTTTCCAGGGCAGGTCGGACTGCTGAAGACGCTTATGTTCGGGAGTCATGGAAGTTTGGAGTAGATTGTGTTTCTAAATGATCCCCCACCCGCACTGCATTTGCCACAATCATCAGAGAGAAATTGACCGCTGACATCGCCCGGCCTGATGGACTGGTATGCAGGCGCTTTTGGCATAGCGTGTAGCCCGCTAACCGTACCTGCCACCGCTACGGGCAATGTGATAGAGCCCTCAAGAGACCCACTAAACAGCTTCCCTTAAGATGTATCCAACGCCTCGAACTGTATGGATCAGGCGCGTCTCCTGGGTGGCTTCTAACTTTT
>JBCBZL010000407.1:0-3220 GCA_039815385.1 Cyanobacteria bacterium P01_A01_bin.114 | reverse complement strand
GGGCACGGGTCTGATTGGGTTTGAAATGCCCCTCAAAGGCAGGAATCGCAGGGGGTGGAACCACCACATTGTGGCCAAAGTCAGTGCCGCAGATGCCACAGTGAGAACACCCCTCAAACGAGCAGTCGGGCACCACGGCGGCAGCCAAGGCACGGGCTAAGTCATCTTTGAGCCACTGTTTATCAATCCCGGTGTCGAGATGGTCCCAGGGGAGGGCAGCCGCTAAGTCAGGTTGGGTAGGCAGGTCAGAGGCCTCTACATCTGAACGCGCTGTCCCGAGCAAATTCCATTCTCCATTTTCGGTCTGGCGATATTTCCAGCTAAGACCCGATTCATCAATCGCCTGAGTCCAGGCTTTAAAGGCCCGCTCTAAGCTCTCCCACCAGGCATCCATGCCTGCCCCGAGTTCCCAAGCTCGGCGAACGACCACAGCCAATCGTCGGTCGCCCCGCCCGACAAAATCTTCCATGGCAGAAATACGCACGTCGGTGAAGTTCACCTTAACGCTTCGGATGCGGCGAAATTCTTCGGCTAGCAGAGCCTGCTTGCGCTCAAACTCACTGGTTGAGACCGAATGCCATTGGAAAGGGGTGTGGGGCTTGGGCGTGAAATTAGAAATCGTAATATTGAAACCGAGTGCCTTGCGACCAGGCTGCTGACATTCGCGCCTGAGCCAGCGAATGGTCTCGGCGATGCCGAGGACATCAACGTCTGTTTCGCCTGGCAGCCCAATCATGAAATAGAGCTTGACCTTATCCCAGCCTTGCTCGTGGGCAGTCTTGACCCCCCGCAGCAGCTCTTCGTTGGTGAGACCTTTGTTGATAATGTCGCGCATCCGCTGGGTGCCGGCTTCAGGGGCAAACGTCAGACCCACCTGACGGGTACCGCCGACAATATGGGCAATATTTTCGTCAAATCGATCGACCCGCTGGCTGGGCAACGACAGGGAGATATTGTCATTTTTGAGACGGTTTTTGACCTCGACCCCCACGGCGGGCAGGGCTAAATAGTCAGAACAGCTCAAAGACAGCAGCGAAAATTCGTTATACCCCGTTGCCCGCATACCGCGTTCGATGGCGTCGATCACCGCTTCAGGCTCAACATCACGGGCAGGGCGAGTCAGCATGCCTGGCTGGCAAAACCGGCAACCGCGCGTGCAGCCGCGCCGGATCTCAACCGTGAGGCGATCGTGGACAGTCTGTACGTGGGGCACCAGCCCAATGGAGTAGTCGGGCATCGGCGTGGCCACCCGCCGGAGCACTCTGGGGGGGACCCCAGGGCGATTTGGAAAGACAGCCCCGTCGGCAGCCATGTCGTAAAACTGAGGCACATAGACCCCTGGAATCTGAGCCAGATCAAGCAACAGCTCGGTGCGAGAAAGCCCAGCCGCTTTTCCTTCCTCTAATACCAGGCCAATTTCAGGCAGTAGTTCTTCGCCGTCACCAAGGGCAATAAAGTCAAAAAAGTCGGCGTAGGGCTCTGGGTTAGACGTTGCGGTCTGCCCCCCGGCAAAAATAATCGGCCAGCTACCGGTCTCTACCTGCCAGGGCGCGCTGTCCTGTCGGTCTTGCCAAGTGAGGGGAACCCCAGCAAGGTGAAGCATCTCTAGAATATTGGTGGCCCCCAGCTCATAGCTAAGGCTAAAGCCTAAAATGTCAAACTCGGTCAGCGACCGCCGAGACTCAACCGCAAATAGAGGGGTCTCAGTGGCCGTTAATTTTTGAGCTAAATCAGGCGCGGGGAGGTAGGCGCGATCGCACAGCTGCCTCGGCTGCGCATTAAGAATACTGTAAAGAATGATATGGCCGAGGTTAGAGGCCCCTACCTCATAAACCTCAGGATAGGTCAGCACCCAGCGAACTTGGGCAGCCTCCCAAGGCTTATGCACCGCGCCTAGTTCGTTACCTAAATAACGAGCGGGCCGAGCAACGTCGGTCGTGATCAGGTCTTCAACCGCAACTGCCAAAACTTAGCGCCCTCAATTAAAAACGTCTATTTTTTTGAAATGTCTGCTTGAACCCAGTCCCTGCTTAAATTCAGTATCTGCTTTAAACCAATGCCTGCTTAGACTCAGAAAGATAGAGATCCAGATATCAGAGCCTGATACTAAGCCCAAAGGGGGTGCCCCCAATTCAAAATCAGCATCAGGGGCAAACGTCAGGGGCAAGCCGTCAGGGGCATAAAACTTTATGCCTTTCGGCATCGGCATAGCCAGACGGGATTTCACATAGACACCAAATACCAGCTCCGTTCAGACTCTCACTATAGCGGATAGCTCTGTCTCATAGGCCAATAAAAAAATCGATAAAAAAAGCTCTGCCAGCGGTGACAGAGCTTTTTGAAGACTTTTGGTGAATTTTGCTGAGTTGATTAAACCAAACTTAGGCTGCAACAGCCTCAACCCTAGGTAGCTGATCGGCCACGTTAAAAACTCGGTCAAGCTGGGTTAGCTCAAACACAATGCGAACCGAGGGTGGCACCGAATATAGGCTCAAGCGCTTGCTGAGGGATTGAGCCGTCTTTAAAGCACTCATGAGGGAGACCAGCCCAGCGCTATCTAGCGATTCGACTTCGCTCATGTCTACCAGAAGCTCTTGGGCCGTCTCACAAGACATGGCAGAGACTAGCTCTTGGGCAAATTTATCCGCTTTAGCGGCAGTGATCGCACCAGATGGACGAACTACCTTTACTGATGACTCAATACTTTTCATAATCGCCTTTTCTCCTAAATCACCTTTTCTGGTCAGTTAATGGGTCATTAACAGCGTGCTCTGGATGTCCCTGAAGGTAAGCGTTGCGATTCTGCAATGCCCAGCAAACTAAATACGTTTTGCTGAATCTTGACCTCGACTGTTGCTTATTTAAAGTTTCGGGTAAGTGAATGTAACTAAAGGTAGCTTTCACTACAAATAATAAGCGGTGACAGAGATCACTGATATAGCAGAGCCAAATCTCCTTTACTAAAGATGAAATCAACGAAAAAAATCAATACTTTTGAGATTTTTCAAAGAGCATTTACACACTACCAATCAGGATTAAATCTTCAGAGGCAGATTCATGAGCTCCCCTATTATCATTCGCCGTCTGGTCGAAATTGCACTCCATACAAAGCAGCTGACCCCCGATATTGAAAATCAGATCAACGCAGAGCTAGACCGCCTGGGCTATATCTCAGAAGTAGACTACGAGGCCCTTGAACTGCTTATGTCTGAGATGGACG
>JBCBZL010000371.1:0-4283 GCA_039815385.1 Cyanobacteria bacterium P01_A01_bin.114 | reverse complement strand
ATTGCCCTGTCTCGATAAGCGGGGTCGTGGCGCAAGATGTGGCCATATTCTTTGAGGGTATGACCACATCCAGCCGCGTTGATAATCACATAGTCAACCTCGGTGTCCTCAAAGCTGTCGATCATCTGCCGAGCCAGCGCCTGAGCCTGGGCTTCCTCACCCTGATGGGCTGGCAGCGCAGAGCAACAGCCCTGACTTTTGGGTATCACCACCTCGCAGCCGTTAGCTGAGAGCACCCGCGCCGTGGCCTCATTCACATTTGAGAAAAATACTCGCTGCACACAGCCCAAGACCATGCCTACTCGGTAGCGTTTTTCCCCCTGGGCAGGGACAAGCTCTGCTAAATTGTCTTGAAAACAGCTGGGGGTCACCTGGGGCAGCAGCCGCTCCATCGCGGCCAAATTGGGTGAGACGCGCTGTAGAAGCCCGGTTGCCTCAATCAGTTTTGAAACCCCTAACTTTTGGTATAGCGCCAGCGGCCCCAACAGCAGCCGAATTCGATCGGGGTAGGGAAAGAGAGAAAAGATCAGCTGTCGAAACGCCTGCTCAGGCCAGCTGCGCGGGTGATTTCGCTGAATCTGAGGCCGCACGTCGGCGATGAGTCGGTCGTACTGCACGCCTGATGGACAAGCTGTTGTACAGGCCAAACAACCTAGGCAAGAGTCAAAGTGGCTCACCGAAGTCGGAGAGAGGGGCGCTTCGCCTTTGTTGATGGCATCCATCAGGTAGATGCGACCTCGGGGAGAGTCGGTCTCTTTGCCCAAAACGCGATAGCTAGGGCAGGTGGTCAGACAAAATCCACAGTGGACACAGGCGTCAATCAAATTTTGCGCTGGCGGCTCTTGGCTATCAAACCCTTCTCCCTCGAACCCGTCGCCATGGTGAAAATTATTGGCCGAGCCGTTGGAGGCCAAATCTGTCTTCAATTTCAGCTGCCCTGAAGTCTGCATATCGCCGCGATCGCACAGTTCCCCCTCAGCTTACCGCGCTGGCTGGCTTCAGATTGACTGGGATTTTGATGGAGTTCATTAATGAAATCTAAAGTTCTCTTGCAAAGCAGCTGCAGACGTTGATTTAGAGGGCAATACTCGAAATATTCCTTGGAAAAAGTATCATAAAGATACAGTTTTTTGCTTTTATGAACGCCCCGCTGCTGACAGATGCCAATCGCCGCCTAGAACGCGCCCTCAAATATGTCAATATCTCCGACGATGCCAGCGAGCGACTGAAGTTTCCCAAAGCCAGTCTAAAGGTTTCGATTCCGGTGCGGATGGATGATGGCTCTCTGCGAGTGTTTGAGGGTTATCGAGTTCACTACGACGATACCCGAGGCCCCACTAAGGGGGGCATCCGCTATCACCCCAATGTAAATATGGACGAAGTTCAATCCCTGGCCTTTTGGATGACCTTCAAATGTGCCGCGCTAAATCTACCCTTCGGTGGGGCAAAGGGGGGGATTACGCTTAACCCCAAGGAACTGTCTAAGTTCGAGCTAGAGCGGTTGAGCCGGGGATATGTGGATGCGATCGCAAACTTTATCGGCCCCGATACCGATATCCCGGCCCCCGATGTCTACACCAACCCCATGATCATGGGCTGGATGATGGACCAGTACAGCATCATTCACCGTCGCCGATCTCCGGCAGTGATCACCGGCAAACCCGTTAGCATGGGGGGCAGTTTGGGCCGTTCTACAGCAACGGGCACCGGGGCATTCTTTGTCCTAGAGTCAATGATGCGCCGCTTTGCTAAGCCCCCCCAAGCAACCACCGTCGCTGTTCAGGGTTTTGGCAACGCTGGCAGCGCCGTCGCCCGGCTCCTATTTGAAGCAGGCTATAAGGTCGTCGCCATCAGCGATTCTCGGGGCGGCGTCTATGCCCCTCAGGGCTTAGACATCCCTAGTGTGCAACACTTCAAAAACACTAACCGCAGCGTACAAGCGGTCTACTGCCGCGATAGCGTCTGCGATCTGGTTGAGCACGATCAGATTACAAACGAGGAGCTGCTGAGCCTTGCGGTTGATATCCTAATCCCCGCTGCCCTCGAAAACCAGATTACCGCTGACAATGCAGATACCATTCAGGCCAGCTATCTTTTCGAAGTTGCTAACGGACCGGTCACCGCTGATGCCGATCTGATTTTAGAAAACAAAGGCATTGATGTCTTTCCCGACATCCTGGTCAACGCCGGAGGCGTCACCGTCAGCTATTTTGAATGGGTCCAAAATCGCAGCGGCCTTTACTGGGCGCTCGACGAAATCCATCAGCGGCTAAAAAGCCAAATCGTCGCCGAAGCCGAGAAAATCTGGGCGATCGCTCAGGAAAAAACCGTCTCACTGAGAACCGCCGCCTATATCCATGCGCTAGAACGCCTCAGCGAAGCCCTCAATGCCCGAGGCACTCGTGATTATTATGTGGGTTGATTTATTGGATTTAGGATTGGGGGAAGGGGGAAGGGGGAAGGCGAAAGGTAGGGGCATTGCATGCAATGCCTGTACGAGGTTAGAAAAGGGCGAAGGCGAAAGGGGAAGGGCGAAAGGGGAAAGCGCTTGCTGAGGTAAACTTGAATCCGTCGTGTTCTGCCGCCTGATCAACGTCTCAACGGGGGAATCTTTGGCCACCTTGTCGTCATCCAAATCGTCTCAGTCCTCAGCTATTTTTTCGTCTCGAGAGTACGGGTTTGCTCTAGCGATTGTGCTAACCATTAGCTGGTTAGCGTTTGGATGGCAGGTGGCCAGTACTGGCCTTGTGGATGAAACCGAGCCTCTATTTGCTGAGGCTGCCCGCGGCATGTATGAAACCGGGGATTGGATCACACCCTACTTTAACGGGGAGACTCGGTTTGACAAACCGCCGCTGGTCTATTGGTTAATGGCCATCGGGTTTCACCTGTTTGGGGTCAGCGAGTGGACGGTGCGTTTGCCCTCAGTGCTGGCGGCAACTGGACTCACCGGGTTCGGGTTTTATACCCTGAGGCGGTTTGGGTTTCCACGGCCCCACGGAACGCTTCAGCCTGACTTCAAAGCGTTTTGGTACGCGGCAATTATTGGGGCAGCTGCGATCGCGCTCAACCCCGAGACCATCGTCTGGGCACGCATTGGCGTATCTGACATGCTGCTGTCGGGCTGCATCGGTGCGGCCTTGCTCTCCTTTTTTATCGGCTATGCCCAGCCTGAGACCCCCCAACGCCAGGTTCGCTGGTACAGGGCCTTTTACGTATTTATGGCTCTGGCCGTACTTGATAAGGGCCCCGTGGGCGTTGTCATTCCAGGGCTGACTGTGATCGTCTTTTCGGTTTATGTCGGCAAAGTCCGCGAGCTGCTCAAAGAAATTCAGCTGTTGAAGGGGGGCCTGCTGTTTGCGGCAATCGCCATTCCCTGGTTTGTGCTAGTGATCATGGCCAACGGCCAAACCTACCTTGATTCTTTCTTTGGCTACCACAACTTTGATCGCTTTACCGACGTAGTCAACGGCCATGCTGCCCCCTGGTTTTTCTACTTTTTAGTAGTCTTTGTCGGTTTTTTGCCCTGGTCGCCGTTTTTACCCTACGCCATCGGGCGGCTCCAGTTTTGGAAAGTCGGTCTGTGGCGACGACAGCCCCGCAGCCACCATCTGGGGATTTTTGCCCTAAGCTGGTTTACGACCATTTTTGTCTTTTTTACCGTGGCAGTCACTAAATTGCCCAGCTATGTGCTGCCGCTAATGCCTGCCGCTGGCATTCTCACGGGTCTGCTCTGGAGCGAACGACTGACAACACCCAAAGCGGCTCAAAAGCCTGACTGGGGCTTCTGGCTGAGTGCTGGCTTCAACGGAGTCATTTTTGCGGTCCTGGCCTGGGTTTGTCACTACAGTCCAAACTGGATGGGAGACGATCCGGCCATGCCTGACTTGCCCGAGTTAGTCCGCAACTCAGGCATCATGGCCCACGCCGTCCTGATTTGGACCCTGGCCGCTCTGGCTGCGGTTGGGTTGATGCTCGTTCAGCGGGTGAAATGGCTCTGGGGCATCAACCTGGCTGCGTTTGCTGCGTTTGTAATTTTCACCCTCATCCCTGCCTATCGGCTAACCGATAGCCTTCGGCAACAGCCGCTGCGCGAGATTGCCAGCGCCATTGTTGTCCAGCGCCAGCCTTCTGAACCGGCTATTATGGTGGGCTTTATGAAACCTAGTCTGGTTTTTTACACTCAGCAGCCCATCACCTATATCGGCACCCCCAAAAACGTTGCGTCGCGCCTGCAAGAAAACAGACCAGACGCCACCTCAGCCCTGATTGTGGGTCATCCT
>JBCBZL010000291.1:0-6322 GCA_039815385.1 Cyanobacteria bacterium P01_A01_bin.114 | reverse complement strand
GGGTCATTGGGGGCGACGGGGAAGATACTGTATTTTTACAGTATCTTCCCCTTCGCCCTTGCCCCCCTATGCCAATCAAACCTTCCCAAATTCACGCCATCTTGCATCAAAAACGGGACGACTTTACCCGCTTTGATCGCTCTGCGCTAACGGTGTTAGAGATTTATTGCACTGCCTGGCAAGAGTTGAGCCAGCAGCCGATTGAGGTTTTGTGGGCATGGTTTGCAGCCCAATCGGGCAATGTCGGAGCGAGACTGCTGGAGGATTTTGACGGGCTCGACGGGGGCATCTGTCGGGCTCAGCTTCAGTGGGAAAACCGAGAGGCGAGTATGTTATGGGTCAAGGCGCAGCTTAGCGGCATTACCACCTTTGCCGTAGACGGCTCCCAGATTTTCCCGAGTAAAGATATTTCGATTCCGATCGCGCTGGTGCAGATTGGCTGGTTTGAGAATCCCCACACGGCGGATGGTCGATATGTGAAAGATATTGCGATGGATGTGATGACCCCAGCGGATCTGCACGTGTGGGATCCGAGTCAGCCGGTGGAACGTCGGGTAAATATTCGTCGGTTTCAGATGGAGGTACAGCGCTTAATTAGCTACATAAAGCAGGTTGAAGCGCCGGAGCAGTGTCTGGTGTTTTTTGATGGCTCGCTGGTATTGACCTTTGCCGAAGCTTTTGAGGAGGCTGCTCGCAATGCTTATTTAAAGCCGATTTTAGCCCTCTTGCGGGCTAGCGAGCAGCATCGGGTGCCGCTGGTGGGTTACATCGACACCAGCTATGCCCATGATTTGACGACCCTGCTAGAGCATTACCAGGGTCTAGAGCCTGCTACCACGATTCATGACGCCCAGCTTCTGAATCGATTTATGCAGTGGGGGGACTGTACGCCATTGTTTCGGTGCGATCGCAGCGGCATCCTCAGCGATTACCAAGAACAGGCCGAGCGTCTGGGCTTTGTCTATCTCAAAACCAATCAAAGCTACCCCGCCCGGTTAGAAATGCCGCTGTGGATGCACGACGCTGGAATCGTGGATCGCGTGATCAACTGGGTGCGCGCTGAGGTGATCGTCGGCGGCGGCTATCCCTACGCGATCGAGACCGCTGACCAAACAGCGGTGTTGCAAAGTCTGGATCGGCAGGTCTTTTTTCGGGTGCTGCAAGAGTGGGCCGAGCAGGAAGATCTCAAACTTAGGCTCTCTCGCAAAATGGTTAGCAAGGTCAGACGACGGTAGAGAGAGGGGCAGTCTGTGCCTTGACTTAAGCGTTCAATCATCCGATTCGCTGGGTTTGTTCCTGGCCGCTTCTACTGCATCGAAGTTGGCAATTGCCCATTGACACAGCCCTCTCAGCGGGTCCACTAAAGATTGTCCTAACGGTGTCAGAGCGTATTCGACCCGAGGGGGCTGTTCATCATAGACCGTGCGCTGAACTAAGCCGTCTTGCTGCAAGTTTCGCAAGGTTCTAGTCAACATTCGCTGCGATACTCCGCCAATATCATTTTGGAGGTCAGAATAGCGTTTCGTCCCAAACGTCAAAACATAGATGACAGAGGTTGCCCACTTGTCAGAAACCAGCTCAAGGGTTTGTCTGAGATAGGGTTGGGCATCGAGAATGCTGCGATTTGGGTTGACGTCGGGCATCAGTTTTCAAACTAGGCACATCGGTGTATGTGTCAGCAGACAGATTCTAATCTCAGACCAATCCTGTAATTTCATCGGAGAAATCTGAGTTAGACAGGAGCACATTTTGAACTCAAAACCATACAGCAGCGAAGATCGCCTGTCAAAGGACAACGCAGCCCTGGTGATGATCGACCACCAAACCGGCCTTTTGTCTGTCTGTACAGACATTCCGGTCGAACGCTTACGCCATAACATCGTCGGCCTGGCGCAGATTGGCAAACTTTTTGATCTACCGACAGTGCTAACCCAGGGTGGCTATGGAGGCCTGAATGCTGGGGGGCCTTTGATTGCCGAACTCACCGAAATTTTTCCTGACACGCCGATTATCGACCGGCATCACCCAAACGCGTTTGATGACCCCAATTTTCGAGCTGCTATCGAGGCAACAGGCCGCAAGAAGCTCATTCTGGCTGGCTGTACCTTTGACTACTGCTGCGCGCTACCCGCATTAAATCTGTCGGCTGCAGGCTATGACGTATATGCTGTCGTGGATGCCTCAGGAAACTGGGACATGTTAACAACTCAGGCCACGATGATCCGTCTGGCAAGTCACGGGGTTGAGGTTGTGAACTGGATTGCCGTCTGGGGAGAATTGTACAGAGATCACAATTCGGAGATGGAACAGAAAGTGATGGGCGTCATGGCTGAACACATGCCAGGGCTCGGTTTTGTGACCAACAATTGGATGTTCGCAAACGGCCTGTATCCAGACATCAGTAGCCGATTACAAAGAGATGAGCAGCCCCCCAGTCACGCTTGATGTCATTTCTGCTACCCTATGGTTTTTCTATGGTTTCAGTTGAAAACTTATGAAAAAGCTGCCGACTCACGGCTATGGCTAAGCGGTTTGGCGGATCATTTGGGTAAATTTACGGATCACATCGGGAATGGGATGAAAGGGTATGACAAATAAACGTGAGGGCTCCCGCCTGATCGTGTGTTCCTGAGTTGATGACCTCTACAATGGCCGCTTTGCAGCAATGCAAGGCGGCCATTTAATAATGAAAAGCGGCCATTTTGGGCAATACCCAAATCCGAGTGAAGCACCCCGATTCAGAATTGGAGACGATTAGGGGCATAAAACTTTACGCCCGTCGGTGCCAGGTATAGCTCGGCAGCTGCAAACCCAGCACGATAAACAGCAGCTGATGAATCTGCTGGCAATGAGCGTGGCCCCCGAAACCGCCCAGCTGATTTGGCAGCGCAAGCAAGAAATCTTTGAGCAGGGCGAACTGGCGGCGCAGGAGCTGACGGCAACGGTGCTGTTTATGGATATTCGCGGGTTTACCACCATTGCCGAAAAGCTGCCCTCTAAGGCGTTATTGGGGTGGCTAAACGAATATTTTGAAGCCATGACAGACTGCATCATGGCCCACGGTGGCGTGGTGGATAAATATATTGGGGATGCGATTATGGCGGTGTTTGGTGCGCCGTTTCCCCGCACCCGCCCCGAGCAGATACAGCAGGATGCGATCGCAGCCATCCAGGCCAGTGTCCAGATGCATCAAAAGCTGGCTGAGCTAAACCAGCACTTTGTCAACAGCCATCGTCCCCCCGTTGCCTTTGGCATCGGCATTCACACCGGGGCACTGGTGGCAGGCACCGTTGGCAATCGCTACCGGATGAACTATTCCATGTTTGGCGATACCGTAAATGTGGCCGCCCGCATCGAGAAAATGACGAAAGCGTTGTCAGGCACCGCCACCTATCAGATTTTGATTAGCGATGCCACCCAAAGGCATATTCAAGACCGCTTCAAAACCCAGATTTTTTGCTCAACGGCTTTGCGCGGACGCGGCGCTGAAACCCTTGTATACAAAGTCATACCTAGCTGTCATACCTCAGCTGTCACACCTCAGCTAGATGAGACCGGAATAAGCGATAAAGGACAGGGATGAGCAATGTCAAACCCTTGGACATAGTCAACGCCGATCTTGTCTAACTGCTGTCGAATCGATAGATTTTCAACCGACTCTGCGATGGTTTTGAGCCCCATCACATGCCCCACGTGGTTAATCGATTCCACAATCGCATAGGTGGCAGAATCATCGACAATGGCTTGAATAAATTTGCCATCGATTTTCAGATAATCAACCGGTAGGGCCTTGAGATAGCCAAACGAAGACATGCCGCTGCCAAAATCATCCAGAGCAAATTGACAGCCCAGCTGCTTTAGCTCACGAATAAAGTGAGTAGCCTGCTCCAGATTTGCGATCGCAGCTGTTTCAGTAATTTCAAACCCAATGGCCTGAGGATGAATCTCGGATCGAGCAAACTGCGCCTTCAAAAAGTTGAGAAACTTGGCATCACCGATACTAGCCCCCGAGAGGTTGATCAGGTACAAAACCTCTGGAGACATTTCCTGAGCGCTCTGCTGTTGAGCCCGCTCAAAAAAGTCAAAAAATGTCTGAACGACCCAGCGATCAATATCTGGCATCAAATCATATCGCTCTGCGGCGGGGATAAACTTGCCTGGCACAATCAGCGCGCCCTGCTCATCCACCATCCGCAGCAAGATTTCATAACCAAGGTGGGCGGCCCCACTTGGCTGGGCTGTGGCGGCAATGGCTTGACGATACAGACAAAAGCGATTGTCTTCTAAGGCCTGCCGAATCTGCACGCTCCACTGCCGCTCGCCTCGCTGTTTGACTAACTCAGAATCGTCTACCTGGTAGACATGAATACGATTTCGGCCCTGGTCTTTGGCCATATAGCAGGCGGCATCAGCAGCACTCAACACCTCAGCTAGGGTGCTGCTATCACTATCAGCCCCTAAACGGACCAAACCAATGCTGACCCCGATGCTAAAGGTTTTATCTTGCCAAAGAAAGCGAAAAATTTGAATCGCTTTACGAAGCTTTTCGGCAATCAGTTCAGCCCTATCTAAGGGGCACTGCCTCAGTAAGATACCAAACTCGTCGCCGCCTAGCCGAGCCAGCGTATCTGCGGCCCGAACCTGCCCCTTCAGCAGGCCCGCTACCTGGCGCAAGAGCTCATCTCCGGCCATGTGCCCACAGGTATCGTTGACGACTTTGAACTGATCTAAATCTAAATAGCAAACCACATGTATCTGATCTACCTGCTGAAAATTTTGCAACGTCTCGGCGAGATCTTGCTCAAATTGCCGTCGATTGGCTAAGCCGGTTAAGGCATCGTGGCTGGCCTGCCACGAGAGCTGATGGGCTAGCTGACGGGTTTGGGTGACGTCGTGAAAGACCATGACCGTGCCAATCAGCTGCCCGCTGCGATCGCGAATCGGCGCAGCCGAGTCTTCGATGCTGTACTCTGTGCCATCTCGAGAAATCAAAGCCGTATGGTTGGCCAGACCAGCTACGCAGCCTTCGCATAAAACACGATTAACCGGGTTTTCAGCAGGCTCTCGAGTAATTTCGTTGATGATTTCGAACACTTCCGCCAACGGTCGGCCCTTGGCATCCTCTGCTTGCCAACCCGTCAACTTCTCTGCTACTGAGTTGAAATACTCAACTTTCCCGAAGGCGTCGGTCGTAATCACAGCATCTGCAATCGAGTGCAGGGTGACCTGAGCCAGTTCTTTGCTCGCTTCTAGCTCTGCGGTGCGTTGGGCAACTCTGGCTTCGAGTTCTTGATTGAGGTGTTTTAACTTCAGCTCAGCCTGTTTACGCTCTGTGATGTTTGTAATCGTGCCGATGTAGCCGCTGATTTGTCCGCCGGTTCCGGTCTCTTCGACTGCCTGACCAAAGACCCACGTGACCTCACCAGTCGGGGTTTGAAAGCGATATTCCAGCCGAAAAGGCCGGTTGGCTTGAGCAGCAGCGTACCATTTGTCAGCCACGATTTCTCGATCTTCGGGATGAATTCCTTGAAGCCACCCAGTCTCCATGGCGGCTTCGGGACTGAGCCCTGCAATCTGGCACCAGCGCTCGTTAACATACAGACAGAGACCCTCAGCATCGGTTTGAAAGATCCCTACCGGGGCGGCTTTGGCTAAGTTGGCATAGTGCTGTTTGCTCTCAAGGAGGGCAGCTTCGGCCCGTTTGCGATCGCTAATATCGCGCCCTTCTGGAATCAGCAGTTTGACCTGCCCCGATTCGTCCAAGATCGGACGCAGGGAAAAATCAATGGTCGCGATCTGATCGACCCCCAATACGTCTACTTCATAGCGGATAAATTCGCCTTGGGCGGCTCGTGCGATCGCATTTTTCAATTGGGCCTGGGTTTCAGTCGAAATCGTCCACCAGTGAATGTCCCAAAAGGGTCGATTGACGACGGCTTCGCGCTGCAGACCAGCAAAATCGAGGGCCGTCTGGTTAGCTTCAATCAAGGTGCCATCGGGTTCGAGCAAGCCGATAAATTGAAAGGTTTGATTGAAAATAGCTCGAAAACGCTGTTCTGTCTTCTGCACCTGGTTTTTGAGTTGAACCGCACGGTTGTGTAACCACTGCATCCGTTCAGTTTGCAACTCCTCGACTTGTTGCTTGAGACAGGCAATGGTTTTCTGCATCTCAACAGGATCCAGCGATGCCAGAATGCTGGTTTGGGTGATAATGCCAACCAGGGTATTTTGCGCATTAGTGACCACCAAACGCCTTACCCGCATGCGGGCCATCGTTTGATGGGCTTTCCACATCGTATCTTCAGGGCTTAAACACACCAGC